>JBDRAO010000040.1:0-15681 GCA_043823645.1 bacterium | reverse complement strand
GATTATGCGCCGTTGTACCGGTTTGAGGCCGTCTCTCACATCCGGCAGGGCGCGGCTCACAATAACGCTCATGGCGTAGTCCAGGTAGGCTTTTTTCATTTCCCCGGAGATGGGGGTCAGTACTACATCCCGTGGCAGGGTCGGCGCACTTTGGGTTTCTTGGGCATCTTGAGTTTCGTTATCTTTTTCCTTTTCCACGGAAATAGTATATAGGGGATTTTAAGGGGGGGCAAGGGAGAGGAAGGTGGTAAGATTGGTTAATGCCCGAAAATTTTCCCAGAAGGAAACAAGTTAGGTTGAAACATTTTGATTATTCTAGTATGGGGGCGTATTTTGTGACTGTTTGTGCCCAAAATAGGCGGCAATGTTTGTTTGGGGAAATTGTGGGCGGAAAGATGGTTTTGAGTGAGGTTGGGAAATTGGCGAGAAGTATTTTGAATTCTTTGCCCTTTCACCACAGTGTGCAGGTAGACTCGTTTCAAATTATGCCAAATCATGCACATTGTGTTTTGGTAATCCCGCCCTCCCGTAGGGGTTTTGCGTGCAAAACCCGTGGTACGGATTGTGGTGCCAGTGAAACAGGGTGCAAAACCCGTTACACGGGCGTTGCACGCAACGCCCCTACGGCGGGGTCTTTGTCATGTTGTGTCAGATCGTTCAAGTCAGAGTGCACAAAACAAATTCGCAGGTTTCTCAAAAGGCCGCAAATGACTGTTTGGCAAAGGGGTTACCACGAGCATATCATAAGGAACGACGAAGACCTTACCAGGATAAGGCAATACATTCGCGATAATCCCAAAAATTGGGAGAGGGATGAAAACAACCCAAGGCAAAATTTAAATGTCCAGATCGGCGTAGTTGGCGTTTTGTTGAATAAATTCTTTCCTGGGGGGGACATCGGAGCCCATTAGAATCCTAAAAGTCTCATCGGCCTCTTGCGCATCCTCAATGTTTATTTTCTTTAAGGTTCGAGTTTCCGGATTCATAGTGGTTTCCCAAAGCTCTTCGGCCTGCATTTCCCCCAAGCCCTTGAAGCGGCTCACCTCATAATTTATTTTTTTACTCTTCATCTCTTTGGTGAACATATCCAAATCCTCATCGGTAAATAGGTATTGCTTTTGACTGCCCCAGTTAACGCGGTACAGTGGCGGTACGGCGGCATAAATATAGCCCGCCTCAACCAGAGGTTTTAGGTGCCTAAAAAAGAAGGTCAAATACAAAGTCTTAATGTGCGAGCCGTCCACATCGGCATCGGAAAAAATGATAATTTTATGATAGCGCACCTTGGTAATATCAAAAAATTCCCCTATTCCCGCCCCAATGGCAATAATTAAAGGTTTAAACTTGTCATTGCTAACAATCTTGTCTAGGCGGGCCCGCTCGGTGTTTAAGACCTTGCCAAACAAAGGCAAAATGGCTTGAGTTTTGGGGTTTCTGGCCTGTTTGGCAGACCCCCCGGCGCTGTCTCCCTCGGCAATGAAAATTTCACTCTTGGCCGGATCTTTGCTTTGGCAATCAGCCAGTTTGCCGGGGAGGCTGGCGCTATCGAGCGCTCCCTTTCTAATAACGGTGTCACGGGCGGCCCGGGCGGCCAGGCGGGCGCGGGCCGCCAGGAGGTTTTTTTCCAAAATGGCTTTGGCCTCTTTGGGGTTTTCTTCCAAGTAAGCGTCAAAAGCATCTTTAAAGACCGACTCTACCACTGGGCGCACCTCGGCATTGCCCAACTTTCCCTTGGTTTGGCCCTCAAATTGCAAATCGGCCGAGTTTACCTTAACCGAAATAACCACCACCAACCCTTCTTTTAAATCTTCTCCGTTAACAGCAATACCTTTGTCTTTTCCATTGGAGGGATATTTTTTTAAATAGTCATTAATGGAACGAGTCAGGGCGGAGCGGAAACCGGTAAGGTGATGGCCCCCTTCCGGAGTTTTGATATTGTTGGCAAAGCTTAAAACGGTTTCCGAAAAAGTGTCGGCATATTGCAGGGCCACTTCGACATCAATATTGTTTATTTCCTGGTGAGTGTAAAATGGAGGCACATTGAGAGGGTTGGAATCTTTGTCAAAATCTGCCACCATTTGTTTAATCCCTCCCTCAAACCGGAACGAAGTTTGCTCGGTACTTTCCTCCTCCACAATATCAAATTGCAGTCCGGCATTGAGATAGGCGTATTCCTTAAATTGTTGTTTTAGGGCTTTAATGCCAAACTCCATCGTGTCAAATACCTTTTTGTCCGGTTCAAAATAGCAGGCGGTACCCATGGGGGGGATGTCTTTGGAGCGGTCTTTTAATATTTGCGAGGTTTTAATTTCCCTAACCTTTTTTTGGGGAATGCCTAGGCTGTACTCTTGGAAGTAGATCTTGCCATTGCGATACACCTCAATTTGCATTTTAGAGGATAAGGCGTTGACCACACTGGACCCCACCCCGTGCAAACCTCCGGAAATTTTGTACCCCCCCTCTCCAAACTTGCCTCCAGCGTGCAGTTTGGTCATTACCAGTTCCAGGGCCGATATCCCATATTCTTTTTTGATATCTACCGGAATGCCGCGACCATTGTCTATTACTGTTATACCGCCATTTTTGTGAAAAATTACCACAATACGGGTGCAAAATCCGGCCATGGCCTCATCGACTGAGTTGTTGACTATTTCTGTTACCAGGTGGTTGAGGCCAGTTTGATCGGTGGAGCCAATATACATCCCCGGACGCTTTTTTACAGGATCCAAACCTTCCAAAACTTGAATTTGTTCCGCTTGATAAGAGGGGTTCTTTTTGTTTTCCATGTCCTTTATTATAAAGGGCGCCTTAGTTTGGAACAAGTGGCCCAAACAGGTCGTATAAGACCAATAGGACCTATACTAAGCCGAAGGCTAAAGAGGCGGGGATTTGCCCCCCCTCCCCTTTTTCAGAATCAGGGTTCGCACCATTTTTTTGGCCTTCTTTTTTTCTTTGGGAGCGGCTTTTTTCTCTTCGGTTTTGGGTTTTTCCACTACCCCCTCTTTCTTTTCACGCCGAGGCTGAGCCGGTAGTTTAAAATTGTCATCTAAAAAAGCCAAACAGCACCTGAGTTTGCCACACATTCCCAAATACTCAGATGAGTCGGAGAAATCTTTGCCTTTGAGACACTCGTTGCTCACCGGGGGGATGGTGTAAAGCCAAGAGGCGCAACAAAGCTCCCTGCCGCAAGGCCCACAGCCTCCAATGTTTTGCGCCTTTTCACGGCACCCTAAAAATTCTACCTCGGCCTTAATGCCCAGTTGATCTTCCAGCGATTTGGCAATTTTTTTAGTGTCAATGTCTTTTCCAGTTTCCTCAATAAAAAATATAAAGCCACTATCCTCTTTGGCAACTACTTGGGCCAGAACGGTGGGAATTTGGTGAAAATCAACCACTTTTTTAAAAGTTTTTTCTAAATCTTTTTTTTGGTACATACAAAAGCTACTAGGTTTAGGAAAACACCGGCAATTTTGTCGGGATTAATATTAGTGTTTTGTATCCAATAGTAGTATTCATTTCCCATTTTAACGATTTTTTTAATATCTGCAATAGAGGCGGGGGCGAAAGTTTTATAGGTATCTTCTTTAATTTTTTTAAAAGTGATACCCCCGCCCTCGCCTATTTTCAATAACAGGCTGTCTCTTAAAATTGCCTGCCAAATGGCCAAATACTCCAAGGCGATCTCTTCCTCTTTAAGTTCTTTCTTAATGCCATTTTTGTATTCGCAAGCCTTAGCAAAACTTTGAATGGCCTGCAAAAAAAGGGTGGCCTTTTTTAGGGTCGCTTCGTTGGCTGTTGTTACAGCGTCCCCTTTTAGTTTTATGAGACAACAGCGGGAAACAATGGTAGGCAGGAGGTCTTGCCTATTGTTAGTAATTAGAATAAACGATATGTTGTGGGGTGGCTCTCCCAAAAGCTTTAAGAAAGCGTTTTGGGCCGGCACGGTGAATCTCCCTGCCTGCTTAATCACTAAAGTTTGCGCCAGGGCGCGCTTGAGGCCAATGTCTTTTTTTAGCTGTCTTATGTGGTCAATGCCTACGGTTTTTTCTTTCTCAAACAAGAATTTGCTATGCCCGCTTTGCAAAAGAGGCAGTTTTTTTAAGGCCTCGCCTATGTTATTGCCCTCAATTAGGTAGTTCATATTTTAAGTTTAACATGCTACAATAATTATATATGGAGTTGTCTTCTGCCCCCTTTGAAAAACAGTCTTTTGAACGAATTGCCTTGGATTTGGGATTTTTAGGCGCCGAGGAGATTGCAAAATACAAAGTAGCCGCCCTGAGCGATGCTGAAAAACTGGAAGATTACTTGAAGGAAAATACTCTTCTTACCCCCGAACAGCTTTTAAAAATTAAGGCCACCCAGTTAAATATTCCCGTTATTGACACCAACGAGCTCACTATCCCTCGCTCTGTTTTGACCAAACTGCCGGAAGCGGTGGCCGCCCAGTATAAAATTCTTCCTTTTAAGGAGGGTGTCGGCAGAGTGTCTGTCGCTATGAGTGATCCCCAAGACTTGACCGCCATTGAATTTTTGGAAAAGACTTTTGGCAAATCGGTTGAGGTTTATTTAACTTCAAGCGAGGGGTTTGAAAACATTATTGCCGAGCAGTACAGTCGTTCAATCGGTTTGGCGCCGGAAGTAAGTTCGGCGGTGGAGGAGGCTGAGGGAGAAGTTACCAAAATTCAAGAGAGAATTCAAAACATTGAAACAGCGGAACAAACCATTCGCGACGCGCCGGTGGCGCGAGTGGTATCCACCGTTTTAGAGTACGCTGTTAAGGCCAGAGCTTCTGACATTCACATTGAGCCTCAGGAAGACAGGACGCGTATTCGCTACCGAATAGACGGCATTATGTCAGAAAGATTGAGCGTTCCTATTAATATCCACAGCGCCCTGGTTTCAAGAATTAAAATTCTGTCACACCTTAAGCTCGATGAGAGACGCAAAGCTCAAGATGGCCGCTTCAAAATAGAATATAGCGAAAAAAGAATTGATTTGCGGGTTTCTATTCTCCCCACTGTTTATGGGGAAAAGGTGGTGATTAGGCTTTTGAAGGACCAGGGTAATGTGCTTGATTTCCAAAAGCTGGGTTTTTCCGGCATCGCCTTAAAAAGAATGGAGGATTCTGTTAAACAAGTCAACGGGATTATTTTGGTAACCGGGCCTACCGGAAGCGGTAAAACAGTCACCTTGGCTACTGCCTTGGCAAAAATTAATGACAGCAAAATTAACATTACCACTCTAGAGGATCCAATAGAGATTAGAATTCCCGGTGTCACCCAAACTCAAGTTAACCCCGATGTGGGATTAACTTTTGCCACCGGTCTGCGCTCTATATTGCGCCAGGATCCCGATGTCATTATGGTGGGTGAGGTGAGAGACACCGAAACGGCTGAACTGGCTATTCATGCCGCTCTAACTGGCCACTTGGTGCTTTCCACTTTGCACACCAACTCCGCCGCCGGGGCCTTGCCACGGCTTTTGGATATGGGGGCCGAGCCCTACCTTTTAACCTCCACTATAAATTATGTCTTTGCCCAGCGCCTGGCACGGCGTATATGCCCCAAATGTTTAGTACCGGAGGAGGCTCTTCCCGAGGTGGTGGAAGATTTTAAAAAGGTGTTGGGAAATCTTATGCCGGTTAGCAAGATAAAGGATGGTAAATTAATTTTCAATAAGGGAAAAGGTTGCGATGTTTGTGGTAAATCCGGCTATACTGGAAGACTGGGCATTTTTGAGGCCTTGCAAATGTCTCCTAAAATTAGTAAGATGGTGCTGGAGCATTCTACCGAAGCCGACATTGAAAAACAGGCGGTAGAGGAAGGAATGGTGACCCTGATCCAAGATGGGTACCTTAAAGTGCTCAATGGTTTGACTACCTTGGAGGAAGTCTTACGCGTGGCTCGAGAATAGGAAATTACGAATTACAAATTACGAATGAAAAAAAATTCGTAATTGCACATTCGTAATTGTACATTGACTTTATCTGCCTTGCTTACTGCCGCAATTGAACAAAAAGCCTCCGATTTGCACCTAACCGTGGGAGTGGCTCCTACTTTAAGAGTGAACCGAAAGCTTTTGCCTCTTTCCGATTTTCCCGCATTAAAAAAAGAAGATACTCAAAGAATGGTTTATGAAATGTTAAACGAGGAACAGCAAGATGTGCTTAGCTCCCAGAGAGAGCTGGACTTTTCCTATAATTTTAAAGATCAGGTAAGATTTAGAGTGAATGCCTTTTACCAGAGAGACAGCCTCTCGGCCGCCTTGAGATTAATTCCCTCAGCAGTGCCCGATTTTGAAGCCTTAGGTTTGCCTCGAAAAATCCTGGCCGACTTTTGCAAATTGCCTCAGGGCTTTATTCTTATTACCGGCGCCGCCGGTCAGGGTAAGTCGACCACCATTGCTTCTATGGTCGAGCAAATTAACACCACCCGAGCTGAGAGGATTATTACCATTGAGGACCCAATAGAATATGTTTTTGAGCACAAAAAGTCTTTGGTGGATCAGCGAGAGATGCATTCTGACACCCACTCTTGGGGCCTGGCCCTGCGCTCAGTTTTGCGCGAAGATCCCAATGTGATTGTGATTGGTGAGATGCGAGATTACGATACTATTGCTTCGGCCATAACCATTGCCGAAACCGGCCACTTGGTTTTTGCCACCCTGCACACCAACTCAGCCGCCCAAACAGTTGACCGCATTATTGATGTCTTTCCGGCCGAACAGCAAAGGCAGGTTAGAGTTCAGCTGGCCTCTATTTTAAAGGGGATATTGTGCCAAAGATTGATACCCAGCCTCGACAACAAGGTTACTCCGGCAATCGAGGTGCTTTTAGGTTCTCCGGCAGTACAAAGCACTATTAGGGAGGGTAAAACCCACCAAATTCAAAATATTATTAATACCTCTTTAGAAATTGGCATGATGAGTTTTGAGCACTCCCTGGCAGATTTGGTTACAGAAGGCAAGGTTTCAAAAGAAACCGCCTTAAGTTTTTCGGAACAACCTGGGGAGCTCGCAAGGCTGCTTCATTAAAAAAATGGCTTTTTTTCGCTTCACCGCTAAAAGTAAAAAGGATGACAAAGAGGTAAAAGGTACCGTAGAGGCAGGCAATAATGACCAGGCCATTAAGATTTTGCGGGAGAGGGGTTTTGTGGTGATTTCCCTGGAAGAAAAAAAATCCTCTCCTCTGGCACGGATTACAGCCCCTTTGGGAAAATTTAGCAAGGTGAAAGATGACCAAATTGTAGTTTTTACCCGCCAGCTTTCTACCATGATTTCGGCCGGCCTCCCTTTAACCCAGGCGCTCAGCCTTTTGCAATCGCAGGCCAGAAGCGCCAAGTTTCAAGAGCTCTTAAAAGAGGCCTCGGCTGTTTTAGAAGGCGGGGCTCCCCTATCGAAGGCTTTTTCTGCCCACCCCGATGTTTTTGATCCCTTGTATATCAACTTGGTAAAAGCCGGTGAGAGTTCCGGGGCGCTCGACAAAATTTTTGCCAGGTTGGCCGATAAATACGAGCAAAGAAAAGAGTTTAGAGCCAAAACCAAAGGAGCCATGATTTACCCGGCCATTATTTTTATTGGTATGGTGGGAGTAATGGCCCTAATGCTTCTTTTTGTAGTGCCCAAGGTAACTGGGATGTATTCTTCCATGGAGTTGGAACTGCCCCTGCCAACAAAAATTTTAATTGGCCTCTCCAATGCGGCCCTAAAAGGTTGGTGGGCGGCCATATTAGTGGGGGGTGGGGTGGTGTTTGGTTTAAAAAAGTACCGGCAAACCAAGCAAGGCCGGTATTTCTTTGCCAGGCTGGCTTTTAAGATTCCCATTATTGGTAAGGTCAATATGAATGCCGATTTGGTTGAAATTACCTCTACCTTAGGGCTTTTGATGTCCTCCGGTGTTCCTATTATAGAGGCTTTGGAAATTGTGTCCGGCTCTATTAAAAATAAGCTATATAGCGATGTAATTGCGCAGGCCATTGGCGATGTTAAAAAAGGCACCACCCTTTCGGCCTCTATTGGGAAAAGCGAGTATATCCCTCCCATTGTGCCTCAAATACTGGCCGTGGGAGAAGAAACCGGCAAGGTAGATGATATTCTTTATAAAATGTCGGCCTACTTTCAGGCGGAAACAGATCAGGTGGTTAAGAACTTATCTACCGCCATGGAGCCGGTGGTTTTGGTTATGCTGGGGTTAATGGTGGGAGTAATGGTGCTGGCTATAATAATGCCCATTTACAAATTGACTTCCGCGTTTGAGTAAAGGGGGTGAAAAGTAAATGCAAAATTTAAAAAGAAAAAATAAAAACTCAGGTTTTACGCTCATTGAGCTTTTGATCGTAATTGTTATTTTGGGGATTTTGGCGGCCGCTCTTCTTTCGGCCATTAACCCATTGGAGCAGATTAGAAAAAGCCAAGATACCAGCGAAAAATCGGATGCGGCTGAGCTCTTAAACGCCATGGAGCGGTATTTCACCACTTTCCAGTACTATCCTTCCGGTGATGACACTGATCCCGATGGCGATCTTTCTGCCACCCCCGCTGCCGCCAGTACTCTGGCCAATGTGGAGGCAGATTTGGAGCTCACCAATGAGGTGAAGCCGGAATTTTTTGATCGCAGTAATCTGGACGATTTGTATGTATCGCTAGATACCAACGACCTAGTTCATATTTGTTTTGAGCCAGCTTCCAGCACTTTTACCCAGTTGGCTGTAATAGGGGCTCACTGCCCCAATGCGGCCACAGCGTGTATCTGTGTGCCTTCCGAGTAAAGCAAGCCCTTACCGGTAAGGTTTTGCAAAAAACGACCCTGATATAGACATCAGGGTCGTTTTAGTGTATTGTGAGTTTGACTATGATCCTGCCGAAAATTGCCCGCAAAATTGGCCGTCCCTCTTTTATAGATATTTTAATCTCCTTTGTCCTTTTTGGTTTTTTGCTGGCGCTTCTCTTGGCAGTGATTAACCCCTTGGAGAAAATTCGTCGCATTGATGATACGAAAACCTACCAGGCCGGCCAAAAGTTGGCGCTGGCTTTGCAATCTTTTCAGGCTCAAAATGCTAGTTTACCGTTTAAGGAAACAGGCGTCCGGCCTGAGCCAACCTGGCTTAAAACATTGGAGAGCGGCGGTTTTCTTGAGGAGGGCCTTTCAAGCCTTACCAATTTGAAAGAGTATTTGGTAGTTAATATTACTCCCCCTAAAATATGCTTTTACCCCCAATCGGAAGAGTTTAGAAGACAGGGCAACCTAGATGAGAGCGGCATTAATGAATGCCTGCCTCAAGGGTTTACGCCTTGCTATATTTGTTTTGAATTTTGATTTTTATAAGTCAAATAGGTCTTATATGACCTATATTTTTTAAAGGAGGTGAAAAGAAAATGCATAATTTAAAAAGGAAAATAAAAAAGAGCCTGCCTGCCGGCAGGCAGGGTTTTACCTTGGTAGAGCTTCTGGTGGTCATTGCCATTATTGGTATCTTGGTGGCTGCCGTAGTTTTAGCCATTAACCCGGCTGACATTATGAAGAAAGGCAGGGATTCCACCCGACTTTCTGATATGGAATCTTTAAGGAAAGCCGTTGATCTGGCAATTGCTAACGGAGGTGAAATTGCCGATGGTACCGGTACCACCGCTCCGGCGTTGGGGAGCCCCTCTCAGGCTTCAGACGGCACCGGATGGCTGGCTTTCGATGTCTCCAACTATTTGGCCGCCCTTCCCTTGGCGCCCAGAAACACCCTCAGTATGACTGATGCGGTTGGGGCCACTGTTACAGATCAGTATCAGTACGATGCTGTTGGGGGGCAGTACGAACTGCGCTGTTACCTGGAGCACTCGGATAACGCTTCCAAGTACACTACCGATGGTGGTAACAATGCCGGTATGTTTGAGGCCGGGACCAATGTTGGTCTTTAAAGGTTAACTTTTTGAAAAAAAGGACTAGGGGTGTCCTTTACAGGCGCCCCTGCCTTTTTAGGATATTTTTATGATTATAGGTCATATAGGACTCATTGGACTTATATTTATTTTTGGGTTGGCTTTTGGCAGTTTTGTTAATGTGGTGGTTGACCGTTTGCCCCAGAACCGCAAAATTACAGGCCGGTCGCGCTGTGAATTTTGTAAAAAAACCCTACGGGCGCAAGACCTCATACCCCTGCTGTCGTTTTTATTTTTGAAGGGGCGGTGCCGGTATTGCAAAAAAAAGCTATCGGTGCAGTACCCTTTAGTGGAGTTTCTAACCGGGGCGCTTTTTGCGGGGGTTTACCAGGTTTCCGGCGGTTTTGGCGCCACTCTCCCCTATTATCTGGCGTTGTCTCTAATTCTTTGGATTATTTTCCTCATTGACCTAAAAAAAGGTATCATCCCCACTAAATTGGTAATTGCTGGGGTGGTTTTGGTTTTGGCGAACTATACTATTAATAATGGTTATTACAGTTATAAGCTTTACAACTACCTTTCCTCCAGCGAACTGGGGGGATATGTTTTGCAGACAGATTTCCTAAAGAATCGTTTGCTTTTGCTTTGGCGCCCTCTGCTTTCAGGGTTAATGGCCGGTCTGGCTTTGGCCGGCTTTTTTTACGGTTTGATTGTTGTGACCCGCGGCCGCGGGATGGGCGGGGGCGATGTCCGTTTAGGTTTTTTGCTAGGGCTAATGCTGGGGCCGGTAAGTACCGTGGTGGCGGTGTTTTTGGCCTTCTTGACGGGGGCGGTGACTGCTCTTATACTACTGCTAATGAAGAAGAAAAACTTTGGTCAAACTGTCCCCTTTGGTCCCTTTTTAGCCTCTGCTGGCCTATTCTCCCTTTTCTTTGGCCATAGTATTTGGAATTGGTATTTGACCACGCTTTAGAAGGAGGTGGAATTTAATTACGAATGACGAATTACAAATTACAAATTAAAAATAAACAAGGGGCTATTGGAGGTTTTACCCTAATTGAGTTGCTGATTGTGATTGCGGTTATTGGTATCTTGGCGGCGGTGTTGATCTCGGTACTAAACCCGGCACAGCAACGCACCAAGGCCAATGAGGCAGTATTACGGTCAACTGTTGGTAAAATTTGTTTGGCATGGGGGTCTTGTCTTTCTAGCTCGACCACCGGAGTTGCCACTGATTGTAATACACCGGCCAAAATGGGTTTGGAGGGGGATGCCTACCCTGCCAGCCCTACAGGGGCAGTTTACTCCTATGTTGGGGGGCGTCCTCAGGGAGTCCTAGGTACATGCACAATCTTCTGTAGCACTACAACTAACTTGCCAACATTGAGCGGTGCTTGTGTGATTACGCAGTAACCTAAGTATGAAGAGAAATGGGGGTTTTACATTGGTAGAGCTACTGATAGTGGTGGCAGTAATAGGAATTCTTTCCGGAGTGGTAATTACTGTGCTCAACCCGGATACCTTTCGGGATAAGTCACAAGATGCCAGAAGGAAAACCGACCTGACTGCCATCCAGAGCTCTCTCGAGTTATATTTTGCCGATAACAATGCCTATCCGGTTAGGACTGCCGGTGAGGGGGTTGATGTCTCTGGCCTAACCGAGCTTACCACCGGGGGCTATCTCAGTGTTATTCCCAACGACCCCGATGGAGGGACAGCTGTTTATTACTACAAATCGGACGCTAGCGGTTTGGATTACGAGCTCAACGCCAATTTGGAGAGTGACACTGCCGGCGAGGCCAACGATGGGGGTAATGACAATACCCGCTACGAAGTAGGCACAAACTTGATTCTAATTGACCCTGCCGCGGAGGAGGCTTAGTGAGAAGGGGCTGACACTATAAATGTTTTTTCCCAATGTCAAATTACAAAGAGGTTTTACCTTGGTTGAGATTTTGATTGCCATATCCCTAATGGGTATCTTGACAGTGGTGGTCATCCCCAGGATTGCTTCCTTTAATGCCACTCAGAGTTTAGAGCAGTCTGCTTTGGACTTTGTAGCCGTGCTTGAGGATGCCAAATCAAAGTCAGCCTCATCACAGCTTTATAACGGCGTCTTGTCAGAATATGGGGTGATGGTTGTTTCAGGCAGTGAATATTGTTCAGGCCAAAGGCTCGATGGCTCGGCAGTGGATCTTACCTGCGATCGTCGCCACTTCTTACCGGCCGGGGTTGCTGTTTTGGCTTTATTTCCCGCCATCGGTTCTCCTAAAACAGTGTTCGATAGAATTACCGGTGTTGTCTTGGCGGGGTCGGGAAGCTATATGTTTACTAAGGGCTCAACTAGCGTACTGGTAAGTATTTCTAGCAATGGCAGAATTGAAATCAATTAGAAAGTCAAAATATTTAGATCAAGCCGGTCAAAGCCTAATAGAGGTAATGATGGTAATTTTACTGGTGTCGGTTTTTTTGACAGCCTTTGCCAGCTTGGCAGTTGACATGGTCAGGAAACTAACCTTTTCCAAGAAACAGCTCGAGGCCAAGGCGCTTTTGGATAACGATTTGGAAGATGCCAGAAGCGATCGTGATAATCTTGGCTGGGAGGTCTTTTTACTGTCGGACCCGTGTGGCACTCCGGTAACAAGCGACCATTTTACAGTGGAGCGGTCTTGTGACATAGATGCTTCTTCCAATTACGCTGAAATTAAAACTGTTGTTAGCTGGCCGGGTCAGGGCGGCGCCACTAATTCGGTTAGCGCCCTCACCATTTTAAGCAATGATAATTTGTGGTAAAAATTCAGGTTTTACTCTAATGGAAATAGTATTGGTAACCGGTTTGGTGGCTGTAATTGGAGTGATAGCGGCTCGTTTTATGGTAAGTTTTTTTGACTCTTACAATAAATCCAAAGTCTCGGTTAATGTTGAGAATACCGGGCGCGATCTACTGCACACTTTTGAGGCTGAGATAAGAAATGCCAAAAGCGTTTCTTTGGAGAGCCCCACTCAGCTAACTATTGTAAAACAATCCGATGAGGTTTGGTCGCTTTGCTGGGTAGCAAAAGATTGCGCCGCAGATAATAGCAATAATTTTGTTTCCTTTAGCGCCCAAAGCGGCGGTGCGTTTCCCGAAATACCTCTAACACCCGTTAATAGTTTGTCGGGTGTTAATGTTGTTAGTTTGGAGTTTAGTGAAAATAACGGCTCTATTGCTTTTGAGGTTTCTTTGGAAAATGCCTGCGGCTTACCTGACAAGGCGCGCTTTAGAGCCACTTCCAGCTACAAAACTGAAATTAGGCCGCGTTCCATTTACAATGATTAAAAATGAAAAGGGCCAAATATTAATAATTTTTGCCGGTATTATGGCAATATCTTTAGGGGTGGGCTTGTCTATGAGCCGGCGGGGGGTTCTTAATTTGCAAAAGGGTAACCGCTCGGTGATAGCCTCAAAGGCATATTATGCGGCTGAAGGGGGGGCGGAGAAGGGTTTGGCTGAGGCTGACATTGTGGCCAACTGTCCTCAAGGTACCCCGTCGTGCTCCCTGATTTTGGGTGATTGCGCGGTGAGCTACTATGGTGAGAACCTATCTGGTTATTCAACTACCTTGGGGAAGGATCGTTTCATAGTCTTAAATACTGAAACAGCCGCCGGTAATATAAATGTTTCCTGGAATGCTGGCGGTAGTCCCAACGCGTTGGAGATTATTGAGGTTTATGATCCCGGGAGTGGTTTGACCAGCCGTAAGTTGGCTTATAACTGCGGTACCAATTTTGATGGTTTTATCGATCTGAAGGCTGGCCCCGGTTCCTATAACTGCTCCACCGGTAACATTGCCTTTAGCTTAGGCAGTCAAAGGTTAATAATTAAGATTCTTTTGGTTGGGGGTACCCCTTCAGGACAAATAAGCTGGACTGCGCTCGGTTTGCCGGCCACTCAGGCAGTGGCTATTTATTCCACCGCAGTTTGCGGTAGTATTAAAAGGACTATTAAGGTTATCAAGCCTCTTTTTGGCAGTGGGCAGGATTTTAGCTTTGGGCTTTTTGCGCCCAATGATAATTTAAGTTTATGAAAAAATTGCTGACTTTTTTTAGTTTTGCATCAATAGGGGCAATAATCTTTCTGGCGCCAAGAACTGTAGTGTTGGCTCAGGAGGAAGGTACTCTTTCCGGAATCTGGCGCAAAGTACAAACCATTGAACTGGCTGACCTTCTTTGGAGTGAGGCAAGCTGGTCGAAAATAGAAGGTATAACATTAGTGAGTAAAGCGGTTGAGGTTTACAACCTAACAGTAGGCAATCCCCACAATTTTTTAGCCAATGGTATTTTGGCTCACAATAAGGATTATTCTCTCTTTGTGCGAATTGTGGACCAGAATAATGAGGCTTGGGGGTACAAAGATAGCGGTTGCTGGCCAGGGTGGCCCGCCACCAGTTTGTGGAGTAGCGCCATTCATATCTCAACAAAAGATGCCGCCGGCAATGAGTTATATGATGATAGCGCTGACGGCCGGTGTTGGTCGCCCTCAATTGGTTTTCTGGAGGGTGAGGAGGAGGATTGTTGGCGACAGCAGTTGGGGTGTGTCACAGATTGTACTTATTTTGCCGCCCCTGTAATCAGCGGCGCTTTGGCGGCTCATGATCCAATAGGAAATATACACGGCAAGGCAGCTTTTTCGGGGACAGTGCCGAGTGGTGTGGAGTCTTTTGTTACCGTTACCCCACCCCTCGACTACTACTGCAGTTCGGTTGAGGCCTGGGCCGGGGGCGATGCCAGCTGGCATGCCGGACCGCTGACAGACACCTGTACTATAAATGTTCCAGGGTCAACCGGGAGCCAACTGGTGGTGGCCAAAATTGCCCCTTGCGCTGTTCCGGGGGTTTCGTCTGTTACCAACCAGGCGGCCTGTTTGCTTGGCAATACTGCCAGGACTTGGGCGGTGGATTTCAGCGGGTTTGTGGCCCCCTGTGGCGCTTTTAACCTACAGGTGGCCAAAAGTTGGGAGGTTGGCCTTATTAATGATACGGTGGCTGTTTCGGCCGGCAGTTACAATTACACTGCCACTATCCCCAACCTCAATTCTGCAACCGATGCCCATCTTATTTGTTTTAGAGCCGAACGCGGCGGCAGTGTGAGTGGTTGGGTTTGTGATACCTTTGGTACCGATATTACCGCTCCTGGTTGTGACTTTACCATGCATGATGATCTTGTTGGTGCTTGCGGCGGCTTTCCTGTTACCCAAACAAACTCAAATACTATTGATCTAAAATACATTGGTACCAATACCGGGTGCGCCACAGTGTCTCAGGCTAAGGTTTCGTTGGTTTCCGGCGGTGGTGTTTATGGCGCCTATGCCCAATGCTTTGCCAACAATTTTGACATTAGCACTGCCAGCGGTAATTTTCCCATCTACGCGCGTTTTAGGGATTCTCTCAACCGAGAAAGCGCTCAGTGCAGTGAAAACCTTACCCACCCCATTCCTGCCCCCTCAAGCACCACCATTGTAGTTTGGGATGATGTCAATGGCGATGGGGTAAAGGATGCTGGGGAGCCTCCTAATATGCTTCTTGGTCAAATAACCTCCGTGCGGACCAGGAAATTGCCCGGAGTCCTTTGGTCAGACTGGGGCCAGGTAAATACAGTGACAGTCAAGGGCCTCGCCGGGGAAACCTACGAAGTCGAAGTTATGTTTAATAACATTTGTCCCAACAACTATGCTGTGCCCACTGGCCTATACGATAGTGTTGTGGGTAGGGTTGGCACTAAGCAATTTGTTATTCCAGTCGCAGGCAACTTCCTTTATTTGGGTGGCTGGGA
>JBDRAO010000039.1:0-6993 GCA_043823645.1 bacterium | reverse complement strand
AAAGTGGTAGGGGAAACCAAGATCCAAGAACCAAAAACCAAGAAATAATCTTAAGATCTTGGATCTGGGATATTGGATATTTGTTATGGTTCAAAGAACAACACAGCTAAAATGCGCCGATAATTCCGGGGCGAAGAGTTTGAATGTGGTGGGTATCCCAAAAAGGGGGCGCTCGCACTATGCCTATATAGGCGATGTGGTGGTGACTTCCGTGCGTGGCGCCTCGTCTACCGGATCGGTTAAAGATCACGAGTTGGTTAAGGCCTTAATTGTAAGAACTAGGAAGGAGAAACGGCGCCGAGATGGTTCATATATTAGGTTCGATGATAATGCGGCCATAGTGCTCGATGATAGCGGAAAGATGCGCGGCACCAAAATCTTTGGGCCAGTGGCGCGGGAGATTAGAGATTTGGGTTATACCAAGGTGGCGTCAACAGCCCCTGAAGTGTGGTAGTTATGAAATTTAAAAAAGGTGATTTGGTGGTGGTTGCCAAGGGCAAGGACCGCACAAAATCCGGCAAAATTGAAAAGATGATCTCTAAAAAGCAAGCCGCCATTGTGGGAGGGGTTAATTTGTATAAAAAACATCTCAAACCAGGCGTTCGCGGCAATAAGGAGGGGGGAATAATAGATATAGCTTTGCCTATAAAATTGGCAAATTTGCGCGTATTTTGTGCCAAGTGTGCCAAAGGGACAAGGGTAGGTTTCAAAAAACTGGGTGGAAAAAAAGTGAGGGTGTGTAAAAAGTGCGGCTCAGACTTATGAATTTAAAATCAGATTTCGAAAAAGAAATAAAGTTACAGTTACAGAAAGAACTGGGGTTTACAAACCCTATGGCAGTGCCAACCCTAGAAAAAGTCAGTGTGGCTATGGGGGTGGGTTCCAAACGGGAAGATAAAGAATACATTAAGACGGCCCAAGATGATATTGCCGCCATTTCGGGCCAAAAGCCCAGTTTGCGAACAGCCAAGAGATCAATTGCCGGGTTTAATGTTAGAAAGGGGCAGTTGGTGGGTTTGCAAGCCACCCTAAGGGGTATCCGAATGTGGGACTTTTTTGAAAAATTTGTTAAAGTTTCTCTGCCGCGGACGAAAGATTTTCGCGGGATATCAAGAAGATCTATGGACGGCAATGGTAATATATCTGTTGGTATGCCGGAGCACACCATTTTTGCGGAAATTGACCCCAACAAGGTGGACAAAATAAAGCCTTTGGGGGTGGTGATTACTACCACTGCCAAAAACGACGAGCAAGGATATGCTTTATTGAAAGCTTTGGGTTTTCCGTTTAGGGATTGATTATGGCTAAAAAAGCGCTCCTAGAAAAAAATAAAAAAGAGCCTAGGTTTAAGGTTAGAAAATACAACCGTTGCCAGATTTGTGGTCGCAGTGGCGGTTATTTCCGCCGGTTCAGAATGTGCCGTATTTGTTTTAGAGATAAAGCTTTAAATGGAGAACTACCCGGGGTGGTAAAATCATCATGGTAAATGATCCGATTGGCGATTTACTAACTCAAATTAGAAACGCCATGGCCGTTAAAAAAGAATATATTGAATTACCCCAAACCACCAAGGCGGAAGCTGTTTGTGTTCTTTTGAAAAAGCATAACTTTATTGCCGATTTTAAGAAGTTTAAAGATAAAAATAAACCGCACAAAAGTTTACACCTTGACTTAAAGTATTTGGGTTCAGGTATTCCGGCGCTTTCGAGCTTAAGGCGCCTTTCAAAACCCGGTCGGCGCCTGTATAAGGGCTGGCAAGATTTACCAGTTTCCAAGGGTGGCAATGGCCTGGTGATTGTCTCTACCAGTCGGGGGGTCATGGATTCTCTTTCGGCTCGCAAGAAACATCTTGGTGGCGAGATTTGGTGTGAGGTATTTTAAAAAAATATGTCTTTAATTGGTAAAAAACCCATTACAATTGCAGAAGGAGTTTCGGTGGTCCTTTCCGGCCGAGAGGTTCAAATAAAAGGCCCCAAGGGGGAGTTGACACTGCCTTTAAGGCCCGAAATTAAGGTGGAGCAGAAAGGCAATACTTTGGAAGTGAGTGTAAAAGACACCCAAAAACCCAATGCTAAGGCATTTCACGGGTTAATGCGCTCTCTTTTAGCCAATGCTGTCGAGGGGGTATCTCGGGGTTTTGTAAAAGAGTTGGAAATGGAGGGTATGGGTTACCGAGTGCAAAAAAAGGGCCATGATCTAGAATTTGCTTTGGGTTTTTCTCACCCGGTGATATTTAAGGCGCGTGAGGGGGTAGAGCTTACTGCTCCGGAGCAAACTAAAATTACAGTTTCAGGAATAAACAAAGGATTAATTGGCCAAACAGCGGCTGATATTAGAGCTTTAAGAAAGCCGGAACCCTATAAGGGCAAGGGAATTAGATATGTAGGCGAGGTAATTCGCCGCAAGGCAGGTAAGGCCGGCAAGGTGGGTGGAGGCGCGCCCGGCGCCGCATAATATGCTAAAAAAAGTATTATTGATTACAACTAAAGAACGCCGTATTAAAAGAGTTCGTGGGGTTTTGAAAGGTAGTCTTTTGCCCCGAGTGAGTATTTTTAAGAGTAATAAAGGCATATATGCTCAGTTAATAGACGATTTAAAGGCCCACACCTTGGCGGCAGTCAGTCCGAAAGATGGCGCCACTGCCACAGAATTGGGAGAGAAGATGGCTCAAAAGGCGCTCAAAGTAAAAGTAAAAAGAGCCAAATTTGATAGGGGTGGCTACAAATATCACGGTAAAGTTAAAGAATTTTGTGAGGGGTTGCGCCAAGGTGGTTTAAAAATCTAGTGATCGACAAAAAAGGAGTCAAGCCAAAATTTAATAGAAAAGCTTTTAAAAAAGATGATGACCCGTTTGAAGATAAGGTGGTTCAGGTTAACCGAGTTTCCAAAAAGACCAAAGGTGGCAATAAGATTGGGTTTTCTATTTTGGTGGTAGCGGGAGACAGGCAGGGCAAAGTGGGGGTGGGTCTTGGTAAGGCGCGCGATGTGGCGGCCGCCATAAAAAAAGGGGCCAAAAGAGCCCGTAAAAATATGATCACGGTGCCAATTACCGAAACCAAGTCAATCCCCGAAGACATTTTTGTAAAAAAAGGAGCCGCCAAAGTGATGCTCAAGCCCGCTCCCGAGGGAAGCGGCATTATTGCCGGGGGCGCTGTGCGGGCAGTGGCTGATTTGGCAGGAATAAGAAATATTTCTTCCAAAATACTGGGAACATCCAATCAGGCTAGTAATGTTTATGCCACATTAGAGGCGCTGAAACAATTGGGAGAAAGAACATCTTTGAGAAATGTCAAAAATTAAATACTTTGAGTTTTGTCATTGATTTGACTCTTTGAGCTTTGTAATTTGAAATTATATGTTGAATAGTTTACCTAAAATCACAAAAAGGAATCCAAAAAGAGTTGGTCGTGGCTATGGCAGTGGCAAGGGTGGCCACACTGTTGGTCGGGGTCAAAAAGGTCAAAAATCTCGTTCCGCACACAGAAGAAAGCTGGGGTTTGAGGGGGGTCAACTGCCGCTTTATAAGCGCCTGCCCCAAATTAGGGGTTGGGGCAACAAACCGGTCACAGAAGATTTTGGTATCAATCTGGCCCTTATAAATGAACATTTTAAGACCGGTGAAAAAGTTACCCCCAAAGCTTTGGTGGAGAAGGGTTTAGTTACCAGGAAAGTTTTGAGAAACCCCAGACTGAGGGTGAAAATTTTAGGGTCCGGTAAACTGGAAAAGGTACTAAAGTTTGAGGATGTTTCCTTTTCAGCCAATGCTAAAAAGAAGATTGAGGCTAAAGTAGAAGCGAAGCCGAAAGAAGGCCCGAAAGCTAAAAAGTGAAACTATTAGACCCTATAAAAAAAGCCATGAAACTGCCTGATCTAAGGCGACGCATTTTGATTACCCTCCTAATCTTGTTTGTATTCAGGGTCTTGGCTCATATCCCCTTGCCTGGAGTCAATGTGGCCAGACTGAAAGAATTTTTTGCTTCAAGCCAATTGCTCGGCCTTTTAGATCTTTTTTCAGGGGGTGGGATGCAAAACTTTTCCCTGGTGACTTTGGGTCTTAACCCCTATATTAATGCTTCCATTATTTTCCAGCTTTTAGGCATGGTATTTCCAAAAATTGAAGAGATGCAAAAAGACAATTTTGGCCGCGAGAAGTTAAATCAGTACTCACGGGTAGTCACTTTTCCTCTGGCTCTCCTCCAAGCCTTTGGGATGTATTTTTTGCTTTCCAACCAGGGGGCAGTTAATCAGCTTTCTTGGCATATGCTGGCCGTATTGGTGGTCAGTATGGCGGCTGGAACCATGGTTCTAATGTGGTTGGGCGAGCTACTCACCGAGTATGGTCTGGGCAATGGTATTTCTATGATCATTTTTGCCGGTATTGTATCGCGCCTCCCCTCGACCCTGGGCCAAACCGCCTTTTCGTTGAGCGCTGAAAACCTTTTTAATTATGCCTTCTTTGCGGCCCTTTCGGTGGGATTAATAGCTTTAATTGTTATGGTCAACGAGGGGGTTTACAAGATACCGGTGCAATATGCCAGGCGAGCTGCTGGAGGCCGGGGAGTGGGGACATATAAAACCTCCTTACCTTTGAAGGTGAATGCGGCTGGAGTAATGCCTATTATTTTTGCGGTGTCTTTGGTGCTAATGCCCGGTATGATTGCCGGATATTTGCAAAATGTTCCCAATGCCGCTGTAGCCGGCATCGCCACCCGTGTGTCTCAGGCTTTAGATCAGAGGGGGTTTTTGTACAATGCTTTGTATTTTTTGCTGGTTTTTGGCTTTACCTACTTTTACACCACCATAGCTTTTAATGTAGAGCGCGTGGCCGATGATTTGAAAAAGCGGGGCGGGTTTTTGCCTGGTATTAGGCCGGGTAAGGCTACCTCACAATATATTAACTATATTCTCAATCGTATTACTCTTTTGGGGGCGGCTTTTCTGGGGCTGGTGGCCATTTTGCCCTCTCTGGCGTCAGCCTTTACCGGCATTGCCAATCTTTCTTTGGGAGGGACTGGTATTTTAATTGTAGTTTCGGTAGTATTAGAGACAGTGAGGCAGTTTAATAGTATGTTGGTGACCAGAAGCTACGAGGGATTTTTAGATTAGCTATGAATATCTCTGACAAGTTTGGACAAGCAAAAAAGATGATGGATTTAAAGCGCCAGGCTGATTCTATGAAGCGCGAAATGCAGCAAATTAAGGTGGAGGTAGAGGAGGGTCGGGTAAAAGTGATTATGAATGGCGCCCAAGAAGTGGAAAGGGTGGAGTACAATGGCGAAGATAATCTAATGCTGGAGCGCGCTTTTAACAAAGCTTTAAAAGAGTCCCAAAAAAAGGTAGCCAAGAAAATGCAGGGCCGCCTTTCTGATATGGGCCTTGGTTTTTAGTTTAGAAAATATTTCCAAGCGGGAACAACTTTTACATTAATACCCCCTTCTTTGAAATTGTCTTCCTTGTCTAGGGTAATAATCGTCCCTTCTTTTAATCCAAATTTCTCACAAGTTTGCACCAACCCTTTAATCTCTCTTTCTTTTGTATTTTGATTGTCAAAATCATATGTAACCTGGATGGCCTTTTCAACACTTCCCTTTGCGGAAATAATAAAATCGCACTCATTGTGGTTTTGATTGTACCCAATGTCCTTCCCTCTTTTAATAAATTCTAGAGCCGCGGTTGTTTCCAGCAAGCGACTCTTGTCCTGCGCCAGTTTGGCATCGAGTGCTGATCCCAAGCCCTGATCAATTATATAGCTTTTTTTTCTGGACATTTCTCTTTTTATTACCGATTGCGCATATTTTGGTAAAAATCTAATTAAATAAACAGACTCCATATAATCCTGATATGCATAAAGAGAGTCTTTGCTAATTTTGTATCCTTGGGATTTGATCTCGTTATAAATTTTATTGACACTAAACTCACATCCGCTATTACCTACGGCCCGTTTGCAGAAATATTTAAGAATTACCGGCTCGGAAATTTTGTAACGCTCAACAAGGTCCCTTAACACCATTACATTGAAATATTCCTGCAGTATTTTGCCTCTTAGAGTCTTTTTCTGGGTAATAATTTCCGGAAAACCCCCCCAGAGCATAAACTCTTCAAACAAGCTTGCCAAAATGGCCCTATTTTTGGAGCTCTCGGGCTTTTTGATACCCGATTTTTTTATGTTTACAAACTCAGGGAAAGACAAGGGAAAAACTTCAAAAGTAACAGTTCTTCCTCTTAAAGAGGTGGCAATCTCTTTAGATAAGAGTGTGGCATTGGAACCGGTAACGAAAACATGCCGGCTCACACTGTTGTAAATTCTAATAGTGAATTTTTCCCAATTGGGTAGTTCCTGGATTTCATCGAACAAAAAGTAGCTTTGCGAGAGGTTTAAATTGGGGTATAGTTCGCGATAGCTTTGCAGAATAAGATCCGGTTCCAGTGTTTTAATATCCAAGCGCTCATCCTCGAAATTAAAGTAGAGGATTTTTTTGGGGTCAACACCCAAGGTTATAAGTTTTTGAATAATAGTGAATAAGTGGTATGTCTTACCACTTCTCCTCACACCGGTAAGGGTAACGATCTTTCCACTGTTGAGCGGGATTTCTAAAGTACGTTTCCAAATCGTAGGTAGGGGGAGTTCTTGGTTGTCGGCAATAATTGTTTTTATAGTTTCTTTACTTATCATAAGGAAAGTATTGCACTAAAGTTTCCTTCTGTCAAGGAAACTTTTTGGTACTTCCCGCAGGGGTTTGCGTTGTGTTAGAATAGTTAGTGCTTATGAACAAATTGCAATCTCAAGTCCAAAAAGTGTTAAAAGAGCATAAGGTTGAGCTTTCAAAGGAGGAGCTGTTGCTGGGAATTTACGACGAACTTTCCACTGTGGCGCGGGCAGCAGTGAAAAAAGAGGCCATTTCTCCTGAAAGTTTGGGTGAAATTGGCACTTTGTTACTGCAAATTTGTAATGAGGAAGGTTTGGATTTTGAGGAGGTGGTGGAAGATTATTTG
>JBDRAO010000038.1:0-15320 GCA_043823645.1 bacterium | reverse complement strand
GCAGTACTTAACATATCGGAAAGTAGCTTATTGTCTCCCCCACCCTCTTTACCCGCTTACCCCTCTTTACCCCTAGTTACAATATCCGCCCGTATTGAATCCGAGCTTTCCTCCTTGGCGCCAGAGGACCGTGAGCTTTATATGAAAGAAATTGGCTTGGCGCAATCCGGTTTGGAAAAGCTTATTACCGCGGCCTACCAAAAATTGGGGCTCATAAGCTTTTTTTCAACCCGCTCCAACGAGTGCCGCGCCTGGACAATAAAGCAAGGTACCAAGGCTCAAGGCGCGGCCGGCGTAATTCACACCGACTTTGCCAAGCATTTTATAAAAGCCAAGGTTTGCAGTGTTGCGGAGTTTTTGAAATACGGCGGCTGGAAAGGGGTAAGTGAGGCCGGCAGGTTGCGGCTAGAAGGCAAAGACTACATTATGCAAGAGGGGGATGTTTGCGAGTTTATGGTGGGGGTGTAGTTTTATGGTATGCTTTGGTCAAATCTAGAAGAGGGGGTGAATATGTTCTGTCTTGATGAGAGAAAGGAAGATCTTGCTAGATCGAACAAAGGTTGTTTGGCAACTTTAACATCGATTGCTCGCCTTACCGAGAAGTTGCGAAGCCACTTTTGCGGTCGTTTCGGGTCGTCTCAACAGCTAGTGCTGGATCTGGAGAAGTGGGGTTGGGAGTGGCTTTTGAGAACTACGCCTGGGTTTGGGAGAACTTTTGCCGGTCGCCTCAGCGTGGTTCTGAGAGCAGCTGGCTACAAGGTTCCTGAGATCTAAGTTTTCCAAAATACTATTGAGACTTTACGGCCTTTGGGTTGTAAAGTCTCTAATTCTATGAAAAAAGTAGTGGTGGGGTTGAGCGGAGGGGTGGATTCCTCGGTAGCGCCTTACCTTTTGCAAAAAAAAGGTTACGATGTTTCGGGAGTGATGCTTGGGCTTGAGCCTAAAGAGTGTGGCAATCGTTGTTGTAAGGAAGAGCCGGCGCGCCTGGTGTGCCAGAAACTTGGTATTCCCTTTGAGGTGGTGGATGTCAGCTTAGAGTTTAAAAAGTATGTTATTGACTATTTCAAACGAGAGCTTGAGGCTGGCCGCACCCCCAACCCCTGTATCCCCTGCAACTGCTTTATAAAATTTGGTTTGTTTTTTGATATTTTGGACCAAAAATATCCCAATCATTTCCTAGCCACCGGCCACTATGTCAGGGTCCATTCCACCCCTGCCTTGCCCTGCCCGTCGGCAGGCAGGCGGCAGGCAGGCGTCGCGGATTCCACCCGTCGGGTGGAAACGGAAACGGTTTATAGGCTTTTGAGGGGGAAAAACAGAGCCAAGGATCAGTCATATTTCCTACACACTCTCACGCAAGAAAAGCTGGCGCGTTTGGTTTTTCCTTTGGGAGAAGTTGAGTCAAAAGGTGAGGTGCGGTCTATTGCTAAAAAGCTGGGGCTTAAAACGGCAGAAGAGCCAGAAAGCCAAGATATTTGCTTTCAAATGCCGAAAGTTAAAGCTAAGCCTGGCGCCATAGTGGATACTAGCGGAAAGAAGCTGGGTGAACACAAGGGTCTGCCCTTCTACACCATTGGCCAGCGCGGGGGCTTGGGAGTGTCATTTGCTACCCCTTTATATGTCATATCCAAAAATGCCAGAGAGAACAGTTTAATATTGGGCCCGAAAGAGGTTTTATACAAAAATGCCATTCAGGTAAAAAATGTTAATCTTATTAGTGGGGACTACACTCCAAGAGAGTTTGAGGCCAGTGTAGCCGTGCGTTATCATGCCAAAGAGGTGGCAGGTGTAGTGGTACTCAAAAGCGGTAAAAAAGCCACCGTAAGGTTAGAAGAGCCGGCTCTCTCCCCCACCCCGGGCCAGTTTGCTGTGTTTTACCAAGGTGAGCAGTGTTTGGGTGGTGGGATTATTGGTGACTAGTCCCCACCACCCCATCTTTAAAAAGATACTCTTTTAATGTTGCCCCCAACTCTTTATCTTGTTTTCTGAGCCACTCCAAAAGCATGGCCCCGTGTTCCTTTTCCTCCTTTGCATTGTGCAGGAAAATAGCTTTTAGCTCCTCATCTTGAGTTTTTTCTGCTCTCTGCAGGTACAAATCTGTAGCCTCTATTTCCTCACGCAGGCTTTCAGTGGCTCGGTGGTAGTTTTTCATTTTTTCGGAAAGCTCGCCCATATTTTCTGTCATTGCCATATAAATTCACCCCCTAACTAATTAATCTTTCCCATTTGGGAATTACTGTTTCGATAATAAAACCTTCTCTCTTTTTCTGTGGAATATCCAAAGCCTCTTGCCACAAAGAGCGCCCTGCCAAAAAACCGACACAGCCGTTGGCTTTGGCAATTTGATAATTTTGCAAGAAGGTGTCAAAGTTGTCTCCCCCGCTTAACATCACCCAGGGAGTTTTCCCCAGTAATTTAGTGATTTTCTGGCAATTTTCGGGCGATCCGGGGTACGGCAGCTTGAAAATACTAACAGGAAGATGCCAAGTGAGCATGGCGATCAGGGTCACCTCAAGTGCTGTATCAACCAGGGTGATTTCTAAAATAAAAGGCAGGCCTTCTTGGGAAGCTTCGGCGGCCAGAGTGGCAATGAGGTCTTTTTGTTCCAGGGGATATTTGGCCCAAAATTTTATGGCCGCGGCCCCTTGTGTTTTAGCCTCAGTCGGACTGAGCGAGGGAGTGTTTGCTTCTCCTTTAGGGTCGGCCTTCAAAATAAAGCAGGTTTTAATATTCGCCCCACGGTAAGCGGGTAAGCCGTACTCGGTGTCCAGCAAAACGGCTGAGGCTTTGGCTCCCAGAGTTTGCAAAATATCCTTTTTAAACCCTACCAGATTTTCCTTACCAACCTTGGCCACAATACTGCCAAAATGATCCAGCGCCAGCATTTGAAATTCTTTCTTTTTTTGTAAATTTTCAAGCATTGCCATTTTTTGAAGCGTCGCGAGTGGTGTTAATCAGTAGCCTTTTTAGGATTTCATCGAAGCCCACTTTATAAAGGTCTAAAATGTAGGCCATGGCGCAGTCCAGCTCCTTGGGCCCAAAGGCTGGATTGGTGTTGGCATCTATAAAAAAGTAACGGCCCGAACTGTCAATGCGGATATCAAACTTGCCGTAATCGTCCATTTTGGTAATGTCAAAAGCTTTTCTTACCAGCTCGCGAAGAGCCGAGTCCTCGTATCTTTCATAGTTAAAAGCCCATAAGGCCTCATTTTCGCTAGCTAGCCACTGGTCCTCAAAGGTGGCAAAGAGATACTTTTCATTGGGCTTATTGAAAACCTTTTCTGCCAGGTAAACCTTTTTGTTTAACCCTTCAAAAAGGATGGCGGTTACCTCCTTACCCACAATGAACTCTTCTGTAAGCACCGGTTGTTTGTAGGTTTGCATTAAGAATTTGAGCCTCTCGCGCAAGTGCTTTTCATTTTCAGAAACAGCATCTTGTGTTATTTCCACTGCTCCGTGAATTTCGTTGAGTTTTGAGATAAGCGGAAATCTCAAATCGATGCTCAAAGGGTCGGTGGGGGTGTTAAAGAGTTGGTAATTGGGCACCGGCACCCCATTTTGCTGGAGTAGCTTTTTTACTCAAAATTTATTGTAGGCTAAAGATTCGCCCAGCATACCAGCGCCGGGATAGGGAATTTCAAAAAGTTCTAAAGTGGCGGGGATGGTGGCGGCCAAAAACTCCTGCCCGCGCACCGAGGCCGCCAAATTGATTACCATATTGGGTTTGTCCTGGCGCAGTTTTTCCAAAGCTTTCGGATTTCCCGGGTAAAGCTCGGCTTTAACTCCCAATTTAATGAGATACTCTGCTATGGCTTCAGCGTCAGATTTGGCTGATTTCTCGGTTATAAACTGCTCCTCGGTGGGAAAGTACTCTCTTTTGACATCGCTATACAAAATGCCTACCTTTTTGGGAAGGGTGTAAGGGGGCGACGGTTCACTCGCCGAAGGCTTGTCTGGAGGCTGGGCCTCTTTACTCATAGTAGCTGTATTATAGCTATTTTTTTTGTATGCTCAAGCATTTTGTTTTTAAGCATAATTTAGCTATACTAACTTCAAGTTGAATCGCTTATACTACCACCTTAAAAACAAAGGTACCGGCCAGAACAAGCCCTTGTATACTATTTCCCTAATGCTGTTTTTTGTGGCCATTTTCGATGGCATCTTGGCGTTTGCGCTTCCCTTTCTCATTACTCACCACGGGTTTAACGCCTCTCAGCTGGGGTTAATTATTGGTGCCTCTTCTATCTTTGGAGCCTTGTTTGATTTCTTTTTGAGCAAGTTTCTCTCCAACACTGGTTTTAGACGAATGTATTTGGCTATGTTTTGTTTGTGCCTTTTTTACCCGGCTCTTTTGTGGGTATCAAGCACCGCTTCGCTTTTTATTTTGGCCATGGGTGTTTGGGGGCTTTATTACGATCTTATGGGGTTTGGCAGTTTTGATTTTGTGAACCGAGTGGTGGAAAAGAGCGAGCATGCTGTAAGTTCCGGAGTAATGAGTGTTTTTAAAAGCTTGGGCTATTTTCTGGCGCCAATTTTGGCGGGGTTATTTGTGGCTCAAACGGTTAACCCTCAGGTTTTTGGGTTGGCTTGGTTCTTCTTTTTGGCGGCGCTTCTTATGTTTGTTCTTCTTTTGCTGGTTACTAAAAAGCAGAAGATCCCATTTGAGAAGACAACCCGCCGGAAAATTAACTTCTTAAAAGAAATATACCTTTGGAAAAAAATAGGCAAACAGCTTTTTCCGGTCTTAATTTTTGTAGCTATGCTTACCAGTTTCGATGCCGTCTTTTGGACTTTGGGACCACTTTTTTCAGAGGAGCTTAAATCATTGCACCCTTTGGGGGGAGTGTTAATGGCGGCTTATCTTTTGCCACCCCTGTTTAGCGGCTGGCTGGTGGGTGATTTGGCGGGTAAGTTTGGGCAAAAAAGAACCGCTTTTTATGCCTTTCTTTTGGGATCACTGACCTTGATTTTAATTGCCTTTTGCCAGAGTCCGGCGCTTTTGGTGTTGGTGGTATTTGTGGCCTCGTTTTTTGTATCTTTGGGTTTACCTTCCATAAAAGGGGCTGTTTCCGATTACATTAGCGAGACTGGCTCGGTGGAAAATGAGATTGAAGGTTTGGTGGATTTTTTTATTAATCTAGGGTATGTGGTGGGGCCAGTTTTGGGAGGCTTTATTGCCAACTCCACCGGCTTTGCCAATGCTTTTTCTATCCTCGGAGCCATTGGTGTTGTGGGAGCAATTATAGTCAACCAGCTTACCCCCAGGCATATTAGAGTCAGGTTGCGCTAACCCCTTCTCACAGACTAATTGCGCAAGGATCACACGGCCACACCACAATGCTACAATAGGCACACAGCATGAAAAAAGACCTGCCTGAAAAGGGCCTCACAAAACACGAAGCCAAGAGCCTGTTGGTAAAGTACGGCGCCAACGAGATAGAACGCAAAAGAGAACTGCCGGCCCTAAAAATCCTTGTTAGCCAGTTTAAGTCTCCCCTAATTTATATTTTGTTTTTCGCCGGTGTGGTTACTCTATTTTTGGGCAAAACCGCCGATTCCACGGTTATTTTTCTGGCAGTGTTTGTAAATACCGCTCTTGGTTTTTTCCAGGAAACCAAGGCGGAAAAATCTCTCATTGCCCTGCGCAAACTGATTGTTCCCCAAACATTTGTTTTAAGAGACGGCCGAGAGGAGCAGATTGAGGCCTCACAGCTCGTTCCCGGCGATCTGGTGGCGCTAAAAACAGGGGAGAAAATTCCGGCCGATGGCCTGGTGGTGGAGGCGGTTGTCTTGCATGTCAATGAGGCTATCTTAACAGGCGAGAGCCTGCCGGTTCAAAAATCAAAGGAACAAAACGAGGTTTATATGGGGGCGGTGATTGTTTCCGGACGCGGAAAAATGCTGGTGACTAAAACCGGTATGAGCACCAAAATGGGCCAAATTGCCGGCGGTTTGCTGGAAACTATTGAAGAGGATACTCCTTTGAAAAAAAAGATCACCCGCTTTTCCAAAACCCTGACTTATGTTTTTTCGGCCATCTGTGTCCTCATTTTCGTCGAAGGGATTTATAGGGGGCGCGGGTTTTTGGAGATGTTTGAACTAGTCGTAGCCACTGCTGTGGCGGCCATACCCGAGGGGTTGGTGATTACAATGACAGTAATTCTGAGCCTAGGTATGCAAAGGCTATTAAAACATAAAGCTTTGGTGCGAAAGCTTTTGGCGGCAGAAACTTTGGGAGGAGTGAGTGTCATTTGCGCCGATAAAACTGGAACCTTAACCGAAGGAGTAATGAGAGTGGTAAAGTCCGATTTTGTAAACCCTGAGCTTGGCTTGCGAGCGTCCATTTTGTGCAATAATTTAACCTACCCTCTGGAGCTGGCTATGTGGGATTGGGCAAAGGCGCAGGTAAAAGACGGCGGGATAACCCGCATAGCCGAGGCAAACGAAAGATTAGACGAAATCCCCTTTTCTTCAAAAAATAAATATTTCGCCGCCCTTTATGAAAACGAGCTGTTTGTGTCCGGAGCGCCGGAAAAGATTATGGCCGCCTCCAACATGCCGGAAAAAGAAAAAGAAGAATGCCTCAAAAGGTTGGATAATTACACCTCTTCCGGTTTGCGGGTGATTAGTTTTGCTTTTTTAAAGAGTGATAACAGCAAATATCTAGGAAGTCAAATGAGTTTCCTAAGGAAGGCCGATTCGAGCTCTCCTAATTCCCTGGAGGATATGGGGCTCAATTGGTTGGGAATGCTGGCCTTTGAAGATCCGGTGAGAGTGGAAGTGAAGCAGGCCCTTAATGCTTGCAAAAAAGCCGGTATAGATATTAAGGTTGTTACCGGCGATTATAAGGAGACTGCCGTTGCTGTGTTAAGAAAGTTGGACCTAATTGGTAAAGGAGCCGATTTGAAAGTACTTGAAGGTTATGAGCTTTCAAAAATGACCAATGAGGAGCTGGCAAAACGGGTGGGTAATACGGTTCTTTTTGTAAGGACCAATCCGGAAGACAAGATTAGAATAGTTGAAGCCCTGCAGAAAAATGGCGAGGTGGTGGCCATGATGGGCGACGGTGTAAATGATGCCCTGGCTCTAAAAAGGGCGGATATTGGCGTGGTGGTGGGTAATGCCTCCGAGGTGGCCAAAGAGACGGCCGATATGGTTTTGCTGGATTCGAACTTCAGCACTATTGTGGCCGCCGTTAACGAGGGGCGGGTAATTTTTGAAAATATAAGAAAAGTAATGCTGTACCTTTTGTCGGACTCCTTTACGGAAGTGATTTTGATCTCGGCCGCCCTGTTTTTGGGAACGCCTTTGCCCATATTGGCAGTTCAGATTTTGTGGATCAATCTAATTGAAGATGGTCTGCCAGGGCTGGCTCTAGCTTTTGAACCGGAGGAAGAGGGGCTAATGAGGGAGCCGCCCAAGAAGAAAACGGAGCCTATTTTGAATGTGGAGGTAAAAGTTTTGGTTTTTATTATTGGCATTGTTACCGACCTTTTTTTGCTGGGGTTGTTTTTGTTTCTTTTAAGAAAGGGGCTTAATTTGCCAATTATAAGGACAATAGTATTTGCCGGATTGGCAGTGGATTCGCTTCTTTATGTTTTCTCGTGCAAAAGCCTACGGCGGAATTTGTGGCAGGGTAACCCCTTTTCCAACAAGTTTTTGAATGTTTCTGTTTTAATTGGGTTTTTAATGCTCTTTTTGGGAATTTACCTGCCGGCCTTAAACGGGCTCCTGGGGACAGTGCCTCTTGCCTTTGGCCATTGGGTCCTAATAATGGGGCTTGGCATTGCCAACATATTGGTAATCGAAGCGGTAAAATGGGTTTTTATTCGCAAGGGTTGACAGGTTGGCAATCTCAACTACAATAAGTTTGTATGAAAAAAGTTACTCCCATTGCTTTTTTAGCCTTTTTATTATTTGTTCCCTGTTTGTCTAAGTCTGCTTTTGCGGCGGGGGCATCACAGGATCCGCTGCTTCCCACCTCCCCCCTATATGTTTTTGTGAAAATTAAAGAATCGGTACAACAGCTTTTTACTTTTGATCAGGATTCAAAAACAGCCCTGCTTGAAGAGTTTTCTCAGCAAAGAATTGATGAGATGAGCTATGCCGCTTCCGAAAACGACACCACTGCCCTAAACCTTTCACTGGAGCGATACCAATCCCAGAAAACTAAGGCTTTGGGGTATGTTAAGGGCGCTAGCGATACCAGAATTGCCCAGCAAGTTAGAGAAACCGCCTTGGAACAGCAAAGGGTAATGACTCGGCTACAGCTTCAAGTTGGGGGCACCGGCAATATTCAGCAAAACATTGTAAGGGTGCAAAAAGAAGTGGCTGTGGAGACTAAAAACACCATTGGCGCTGTCTTGGGAGCAGAAACTGCGCAAGAAACAGAGAATAACACCCGCTATGTTTGGCTTGATCCCAATGCCGATACCAACGGTAATCTTCCCCCTTTGCCGGACGAAATTGCCAAGTGGGAATACGCTCCGGGAACCCAAGGTCGAGATGAAGTAGGTCGTGTGGTGGAGTACACCATGGCCCCGGGGACTGGGGGGCAAGGAACCGGCGGTCAAACTGTGCAAGTCCAGTGGGCTCCTGGAACTGAAGGCGGTGGGGAAAGCGGTGTGGTTTACGAGGGCGGCCCCAAGGTAGTTGTAGTTGGCGGTGGCGATAGCGGTAGTGGTGGCAATACTGTTAGTGGTGGCGGTGGCGGCAATCAAGTGGAGGGGGGCGGCAATCAAATACAAGGAGGCGGAAAAGAAGAAGTTGTTATTTCCCCTTAGAACTTACCTATAACAATTACCTCATTGACTCTGTTCATATTATAGGGTGTCTGCCACCCCTGCCTCGCCGGCAGGCAGGCGTCGGGTGGAATTAGTCTTTTGACTGGGAGTCGTGAATGACTCTTAGTTTCCTCACCATTGACATTAATTGTCTCGATATGCTAGATTTTCGTTAATGCCTAAAGTCACAAAGAAGCAGCTTTCAAAATCCTCACTAGTACAAATTCTAATTATTCTCCTAGTTGCATTTTCTCTAGCAGGTTTTTATGCTTTGACTCAGATTAAAAGTAATGTTAGCAGATCTTCAGTGCCCAATAAGCCTGTATGTCGATCCTACGGATACCAGGGCGAGGAATATTTTCTAGATTTATACACTGTTAAGCCGGGAGATTCCCTTCTTTCAATTTCCAAGAATGAGTTGGGAACAACCTCAAGAGTTAACGAAATTATTGAACTCAATAAAGACAAATATCAAATATCTCTTAGCAAGTCATTTCTGGAGTCAGGGTGGGAACTTTTATTGCCCCCAGAAGATGTCAAAGAAACAAGCGGACAATTAATTGCAATACAAGGGGTCATTTCCGACATTCGTGAGAGTGATGGGTCGTGGGAAATAAGCGGTCCGGGAGGACACTTTGCAACCATCTCTCCTGATGATGGAACTGCATTATTTGCAACAAAACCTTTCAAAATAAACGATTGTATCACTGCTATTAAAGATGAAAAAACTAACAAAATACTCAAAGTCTACCCCCAGATTATCCCTTTAGAGTCGGAATAAGCACCTGGCAAGTTTGTGAGATAAAGTAGTTCGAATTTCCACGATAGGGTATGTAAAAGAAATGTTGGTTTAACAACCAAAAATGCTTGGGTGTGCGCTGAGCGCACTATAGCCACGCTAAGCGTGGCTGGGTAAAGCTTGCCTCTCGTAGCCCGCAGGTCGCCACACAGAATGACACCCTACGGGTGTCATTGATCATTTTTGCTTATCCAGTTTGTCTAAACCAAAGATCTTAACACCGTAGTAGACAACGAGGGCGATTACCAAAAAGTCAATCAAAACACTAACAAAACTACCCCACATTATTTCAACAGAACCAACCTTGAGTACAGCCTCTCCAAGCCCTCCGGTAGCACCCAGCACAATACCAAGAATCGGATTGATAATATCCCCAACTAAGGAGGCAACCACCTTGGAAACAGCCCCTCCCAAAATAAAGCCAACGGCCAACCCAACAACACCCTGCTCACGAACAAAATCAATAAATTTCTTCATCATTAATACCTCCTTACCTCAAGCACAAAAATCTAGACAATCACTAGGAGGTCAGTAGCATTCAGTTTTTTGTGCTGAACGCGAAGCCTCCTTTTTAGGTCCTTGACTTTAGTTTTCAAATTAGTTATGATAAACTTATCACGATGGCCAAGCTAAGCAGCCTAAGGTTTCGACCGACCGCTGATCTTGGTCTTTTTTTGTTCTAAAGACCTTCTTAGTAAGTCTATTCTCACAATATAGGAATTATATTTTCTTAATAAACTGGAGCATTTTCTGTTTGGGGCCAACAAGCGAAGAAGCTTCTTCTTGCTAACGAGATACTCTATTAGACAGTGAAAATCACCGTCTCCAGAAACAATAACAGCTCGCTGATAATTAGGATATTGAATCATTGTATGAAGTACCAACTCGGCATCTACATTTCCTTTTATTGTAATTTTTCCGTTTTTTGAGTGCTCTTTCGTTTCCAGCAACCTGGCCGATAAACAAGTAAGCCTTGGCAACTTTATATTTATCTCTTAGGTATTGTCTAAACTTTTTCCAATCAAGTACCCACCTTTGGGATTTTATGCCAAGATGCACATTTTGGCTGTCAATAAAAGCGTAGGTTACGGGGGTTTTGCTTGTTGCGCGATTCGGCTTCCTTGCCATACAGAAATTTTAACATTTAATTTGAGGTTTCGAAAGTTACAATTAACTAAATAACCAAAAATTCCTGGCTGGGAGGCATGGATGGACGCGTTTTGAATACAAAACGCTACCAATTCTCACTTCTTGCTTAAACTTCTAAGGGTACTTAGCAGTTTTCACTCAAAGTGAATAATTGTCGAAAGTCGCTTGCCGGAGTACCGGCTGCCCTTGTTCAAATCAAAGCTCTAGCCAAGAAATGTCCACCACCTACGGTGATGATCATTTCTTCGCTGGGCATCGTGAACAATGTTAGAACTGAGATCGAAGAAAAAAGTGATTGTGTCTATGTCCCAACTGTTGAGCAAGAGCTAGTTTTTGCATAATTTACCCTACCCTGCTACTCACTATTTAGTTAATTTCGGCAATATCTACAGATCTAGCGCCTGCTGGTGTTAATTTATTTTCCTTTGTGCTATATTTAAACTGTGAAGCGAGGCGGTTTTTACCGCTCATCGACACTAACGCCCATAAGGCTTAAGTGGGAGGCGCTTCGTTGTATAAACCTACGAAATTTGAAACTGCTTAAACTTTTACTTAAACTACCTATTTTTCTACTTCTATTTAGTGTGCTGGTACACGTTGTTTTAATACTAACAAATAGATACACCAACCTCGGTTTTATTGATTCATGCACCTGTATTTACAGATTTGGAAAAGCGCCGCACATTACGTGTCAGCAATATTGTACAAAGTGGCAAACTATTCTAAATAGCTCTATTTCTCCTTTTGAACTGGCTATCTCTCCCTTTAGGCCCCTCCTGAACAAACTTCCACCAGTACTATAGAAATAAATGATGGCCAAGCTAAGTAGCCTAAGGTTTCGACCGACCGCTGATCTTGAGGCAACTGTCCTTGGCATGGCTTTAGCTTATAATATATTGGTTGGGCATAGCTGTCGATGTTCGAACCTATTGTTTATCTATGTTCGGGCTTTTCTACTCAGTATAGGAGTATTTGTAGTTGTTTTCTTTAAACCAATCCCTCAGTAGTTTTGAATACGTTTTTCTATCTTCATCTCTCGATAGTTTTTTAGTATGTGATAGTAGGTACAAATCGTCATTTTTGTACCTTGGAAATATGTGTAGATGGTAGTGCCAAACATCCTGATCACCATCTGGTTCATTGTGTTGTCTAAGTGATGTTCCTGTACACGCATATGTCTTTTTCATTGCTATCGCAGTTTGTTTTGCAAGATCATTTATTCTTGAATTAAGATTCGATGGAAGATCATAGACATTTTCAATATGGTTATTGGGGATAACGATTGCATGTCCTGGATTGTTTTTCCACCAGTGTGAGGCGATGAAACCTGTGACATATTTATCATTGTAGAAAATGTCGTATTGTTTTGTGTAAGGGAAATTTCCCTCCTCTCCTTTGACAACACTACAAAATGGGCATTTGTATTCAGAAGGTTCGTGATTGTACATAGTCCACATTGTCTCACAAATTAGTTTTTTGTTAATAGTTTAGGTTCTAACGTTCGTGCTGGGTAAAAAAAGAAACGTTAGTACGGTAACGAAACGTGGCTGGTTGGGAGGCTAGGATAACTACTTCGTTCTCAAACCTCAACTCTCCCTCAGACTACAAACTACGTTACTAGCCCTCACTCTGTCAAGTACCCGTTTTATCATACACAAAACGGGCGAATTCGAAAGACTTTTTCTACCCCAAGCTCAACAGCACGATTGTTAGGTGATATATTACCAATACCCTCATGCGGTCTCAGTTTGTTGTAGAAGTCAATCCACTCCCCAGCTGCTTTTAAAAACTCCCCTAAAGTTTGATACTTTCTCCTGTTACACACAGCATGTTTGAATGTTCGGACAAATCTTTCCGCAAATGGGTTATCAGTTGGTGTTCCTGCTCTGCTCATGGAAAGATCCATTCCTAGTTTCTTTGCTTGTGCCTCGGTGGCCTTGGCTCCATATTGCCTGCCTTGGTCACTATGCCAGATGTATGCTCCAGACTTAAGTTTGGTAATTCTTCCCAAGGTAACCTGAACCAGATTTGAAGCTATGCCATGTGAAAATACCAAGGAGTTTACCTGCCTGGTCTGCTTTCTTAGGGCAAAACAACCTCTTAGGGTAGATAAACTAACCCCCTCTCCAATCTTGAATTCAAATATATCTGAAAAGAAGATATCTTGGTATGGTTTAGCCCTATCCTCATCATTGGCTAAGTTTGGGTAAGTGGTGCTACTCTTGCTATGGTGGCGGTATCTTTTCTTTTTCCACCTGGCAGAGAGACCATACTTTTTCATGACCCGTCTGACTCTGTTTTTGCTTGTTTGAGCCAGTACAGCCAGTTTCTTATAGCCCAAGGTATCATCAATCCGATGCCAGTATTCAATCTTTTTAACTAGCTCCTTGTCTTTTCCCTCAAGCTTTGACTGATGGTAGAAGTTACTCCTGGAAAATCCTAAAGCTTTGGCTATTTGTGCCTTGGGATAACCTTCATGATTGTTAAGGTATAATCCTATGGCTACCTTATCTCCTACCGTAAGCTGGCTAAAATGTTCGTTTTTTTTAGAATTTCCAGCCTCACGGTTAGGTCTCCAATAATCTTTTTAAGCTCCTCTACCGTTTCTTGAGCATGTTTTTCGGCCATGGGACCGTATCTAACCTTACCTCCCTGATATTTGAATATTGAAGCTGCTTCTTTGCTAAAAACCTTCCGCCACTGGTTAATGGCGCTGTGTGACAGGCCATATCTTTTCCTGACCTCCTCAAGGGTAGTATCCCTTTGCAAACTCTCCAAGACTACCTCTGCTTTAAACTCAGGAGAATATCTGTTTTGTCTAGGATCCAATTTTAATCACCCCCTTAAAACATATTTTACACGCCCGTTATGTGATTAAAATTGTCTTTCGACCATGTGTCTAATATATCGGGTACTGTACAAACCAAGAAATACCCACCACTGCAGGTGGTGATCATTTCTTGGCTGGGCATCGTGAACAATGTTAGAACTGAGATCGAAGAAAAAAGTGATTGTGTCTATGTCCCAACTGTTGAGCAAGAGCTAGTTTTTGCATAATTTACCCTACCCTGCTACTCACTATATTTCGACTGAATATGTAGTTCAAAGACCAGATACCCCAGTTTTACAACTAGGGGATTGTCTGCTATACTTCGGTTACTACTTACAGGAGGGCAGAGATGGCGAGTATTACCTACTACAGTACGAGCGGGCAAGTTTTGACCACTCGGGCGGTAAAGAAGGTACTTCTGGGAGAAACTTTTCTCAGGCAACTGGAAACGTATTATTGGAGCAAAGTGGAGCGGAGTACGTTATGCTACGACCCCTGTGTGGTGGTTGTGACAAGAGGTGCGCCTGACGGTTCCTCCCCCCGACCCGACCCAAGGATTTTTGTTAGGAAGCCCTGCGGAATGGCGGATTGGAAGGCTTGGCGGCGGTATGAGAGCCTGGAAGAAGTTGCCCAAGTGCTGTTGAAACAGAGTATCAGACTTGATTTGGAACTTTTTAGCTGATTGGGTTGGGCACAAAGAAAAGATTTGACTTAAGGCCCAAGATGTTTCGCTGTCCGAGATGGCTTCAAAAACTGATAGAATTGCTCAAGTAATGTTTCAGATCTGATCAAAAGCTCTCACACCGTACGGTGTTGGGAGCTTTTTTCCCTGTTGCTAGAGTAACTTGATCCTAAGATGGGTATGGTTAGACTAAATGGTTGATATAACGAGCAAAAAAACTGTCCTTCGACTTCGCTCAGGATCATAGACCTTCGACTTCGCTCAGGATCATAGACCTTCGACTTCGCTCAGGACATAAGATTTTGTAATCCTAACTGCGTTAGGAAACAAAATCTAATGGCTGGGAGGCATGGATGGTCAGTGTAGCTTTGTCACCGCTAATTAAGGCTTCTTTTTTTGCCCGTGTCCAACGTTTTAACTGGGCTTCTCTTCTCATCGCATCAGTTCTGGTTTTGTATTGTTCTGTGTAAACGAGTTGGAATGATGGAAAGTATCTTAAATACTTGGCTGACTGTGGAGATTTCGCTTTGTGGGTTTTAATTCTTTCTTCTAAATTATTAGTTTGGCCAATGTACAAAGTATTTTTTGATGTACGAAGAATATAAACTATGTATGTCATGAGAATTAGCCCCTCGACTCTGCTCAGGATCATAGCCCTTCGACTCTGCTCAGGGCATTCGACTGTAACTAAATAAGTAACACGTCTTTAATCTAGGGGGCTATAGCCATGAGCGAGAAGCGAGTTTTTGCGAGCGACGAGTCGAATGGCTGGGAGGCATGGATAGACGCTCTCCGCCTATGGCGGATCACTACCAATTTTTGTGATTACACAAAAATTGTCGTCCCGTCCTCGTCCGCCAAATGGCGGACTGCGTGGGTTCGAACCTGCCCACTCAAAGAAAAATGCCTACGACCGCAAGGGTCCTAGGCATTTTCCTTGGCTGGGAGGCATGGATTCGAACCATGATAATCGGCTTCAAAGGCCGGTGTCTTACCATTAGACGACCTCCCATTAACAAATGTGACAGTATTTGATAAAATATCTTTGGGAGTTGAAACGTAACCACTCGTTGCCAT
>JBDRAO010000037.1:0-6881 GCA_043823645.1 bacterium | reverse complement strand
ACAATTTGCTCCACCTTGTGAAACTGGTGCACCCGAAAAATACCTTTGACATCCTTGCCGTAACTGCCGGCCTCTTGCCTGAAACAGGCTGAAAAAGAAGTGTATTGATACGGCAGATTGGCTTCTTCCAAAACTTCGTTTTGATGTATGGCCACAAGAGGTTGTTCCGAGGTGCCAATGGCATATAAATCTTCGTTTTCCAACTTGTAGGAATCCTCGCCAATAAAGGGAAAATACCCGGTACCAAAAAGGGCGGGCTCTCTAGTAAAAAGCGGCACCATAACTTGCTCAAAACCTTGTTTCTTAAGGTAATCCAAGGCAAAATTATAAAGTCCCCAGGCAAGGGAGGCTCCCAAACCCTTAAAATAATAAAACCCACTGCCTGCCACTTTGGCTCCCCGCTCAATATCTAAAATCTCCAAAGATTTTCCCAGCTCTTCGTGCGATTTGGGAACAAACTTAAACTCAGGTACCTTGCCCCACTTTCTAATCTCCTTGTTATCGTCTTCCGACTTTCCTTCAGGTACTTTGGGAGACAGCACATTGGGCACCCATTGCCAATACTTAAAAATTAACTTTTCAGCCGCCCTAATCTCTGCTCCCAAATCCTGCGCCTTGGCTTTAAGCCCTCTTCCTTTTTCAAAAAGGCGGGCCTTGGCCGCCAAATTTCGCTCGCGATTGACCTCATCTAACTCTTGCTGTTTTTCCCTCCTTATCTTTTCAAACTTTAAGATAGCGTCGATATCAGCCTTTTCCGTGTCAATTCCCCGCTTTTTTACTGTGTCTTTAACTAGTTTTTTGTTGTCTTTAATAAAATTTATGTCTAGCATAAACAAACTATACCAAGGAAAACAGATACCAGCCAGCCACCCCAACATAAGCCAACCAAGTAAATATTAAAAACCCGCTGGAAACAAGGGAAGGCTTGGTAAATGTAGGGTAAACTTTAGGCAACTTAATATGGTTTATGTAAAAAAGCACCGGGATATAAAACACAAAGGCAAAAACGGAGATTACCCCGGTAATGGTAATGAGTACCGCCGGCTGGGCTAAAGGCATAGTAAGGGAAGTAACCAAAATTAGAAAACCAAGCCAGGCGTAATACCACCAGTGGTAGGACTTACTAAGTATTTTTTGCCCTATTTTTTTAGAGGTGAGCGCAAAAGAGCGTGTAAAATCGGCAAACTGGCGCGCCACCCCATCGGCCAGCCCCAGCCAGGTATCGGCCAAGAAAGCCGCCGCAATAATTAGAAAGAGCATTCGGCCGGCTACCCCAAAAACGCTCTCAAAAAACTCCGCCTGAACCACCGCTATCTTCCACCCTTGGGGAAATATCCCCTTGGGGTTCAAAAGAGCAAAGGCCAAAAGGGTGGTCAAAGAAACTGTAAAACAGTTAATGAGTACTGCCAAACCGGCATCTAGGTTTATAAAACGCGCCCATTTTCTCCAGGCTGCTTTATTGGCGCTATTGTCCACAAAGGCAAAACCTTCGTCTGGTATCTCCTCCTGTTTTTCTTTTATGCCCCTTAACCTGCCGGCGTAAGCTCCCATACCTACATTTTTGTCTCTCATCCAGTAGGAGTACATCAGGTTCAAAAAACCCCCCATACCGGCAAAGGCCAGGGCGGTTACCAAACGGGGTGTATCGGCCGCCTCCCAATTGGCTGGCATATAGGCTGAGGCAGGGTTAAAAAGGTGGGCAAAAAATTCTCCCATTACAGCCCTTACTTGGGGCTGGGTAATAGAAATCAAAAGGCCTACTATAGTTACTCCTGTTACAATCTTCATAAAGACCTCAATAAATTTGTAGATTACTTTGGAAAAAAGGAGAGCGGTGGTAAAAAAGGCAATGGAAAGGTAAGCCCAAAAAAGAGAACCTACTCTCTCCGGCACGCCAGGGGGAAAGTGAGTCAAGTCATAAAGAGCGGTCCCTCCAGCAGAGGCGTACCCCCCAAACCACAAAAAACTTAAAAAAGCCAATGCAAAAAGAGGCAGGGAGTAAAGGCGGGAGGCGCGCACTAAGCCCTGCCAAATACCTTCTCCGGTTAAGGCGGTGTAGCGGGAAATTTCGCGGTTTACAAAAAATTGGATTAAAGCCGCCGGAAGTAAAAGGCCCACAAAGGCCAAGCCATATTTGGCGGCAAAATAAGGCCACCAGATAAGCTCACCGGAACCTTGGGCCACCGAGGCCCAAATAAAGGCCGGACCTAGTAACGCCAGCAAACCAATTGAAGGTTTGGGAAGAGGTTTGGTTTTATACTTAAAGCCCAAGCTCATGAGATATCTCCTGCATTGCCTCAAGGCATATTTTGACAAACTCCTCTAAACTCAACCTCAACCTGGTGCCCTGCTCAATGTTTTCGCGTTTGGCTCCTTTGGCAAAACTTTTTTCCTTAAAGCGGCGCATGACCATATCGGGAGTAACGGCACTTATTTTTTTGGAAGGCAATACTAGGGTGGTGGCTACAATCAGGCCGGTGAGTTTTTCACCGGCATAAAGGGCCCAGTCCATGGGGCTTTCACATTCGGCTCCGGTCATCTCATTGTGGGCCGCCATGGCATGAATTATTTGCTCCTGATACTTACTTGGCAATTGTCCCGCGTATTTGCCCTTGTCCGCCGATGAGGCGGAAAACCACTCTCCCACCACTGCTCCCTGCTGTTCTTGGCTTGACTTTTCTGCATCGGCATCGTGCAGTAACCCTGCCAACTCCCAAGCCAAGACTTCCTCCTCACTAGGGTTTTCCAGCACTTTTTGGGCCAGCCCCCGCATCACCGCCCCCGAGGCCAGGCAATGCTTAGCCATGTTTCTGTTCTCTAGATTTTCAGAAAGGATTTTAACGGCATCTGAGCGCGTCATATTCAAATTGTACCAGATAAATCGTCTAACCCCACCTCTTCCTGCTCCCCGGTTTTCATATCTTTCACCACCACCACTCCTTTAGTTTTTTCTTGAGAGCCGGCAATAATCACATAGGGAATTTTAAGTTTTGAGGCGTAGGCTATTTGACCGCGCAAAGATTCTTTAGGGTCAAGGTAAATTTCGGCCTTGATACCGCTTGTTTGCAATTTGGCCAATACTGAAAGCGCGTAATCTAAAGAGTTTTCAAACACTGCCACTAAAGCCTTGGGACCGGACCCTGCTTCGTTATACAAACCCAGCTCTTTAACCACCTCACAAATCCTATCTAACCCTAAAGTGGTGCCGGTGGCCGGAACACTGGGGCCCCCTAGGCTCTCCACCAAATTGTCGTAGCGCCCTCCACCGGTGAGTGAACCCAGAGCCGGTTTTTTAATGTAGGTTTCAAAAATGGGGCCAGTATAATAGTCAAGCCCCCGCACCATAGAAGGGTCAAATTCAAAGAATTCCTTTGGCACACCAAAAACCTCTACCAGGCGCAAAACCTCACCCAAATACTCATCCGGCTGGGCTTTTTCCTGTTTTTCCAAAATCCCGTTAGCCAATCCTGCGACAAAACCTTTCTTGGAAAGCTCCTTAATTACCCTCTCTTTGCCAATTTTTTCCAACTTGTCCAAACTCTGCAAAAAACTTGCCCGCTCCTGCTCACTTAAGTCCAACCCTTCAAACAAGGCAAAAAGCACCTGACGAGAGTTAATCTTGATAACAAAATCAGCCAAACCCAAACCGGAAAGCACTTTGTAAATTACTGCCACAATTTCGGCATCGGCTAGCGGGGTTTTGACACCAAAGATATCTACATCGCATTGTAAAACCTCGCGGTAGCGGCCTTTTTGGGGTTTTTCCGCCCGAAATACCGGTTGAATTTGGTAACGCTTAAAAGGAAGGTTAATATCGTTTTGATACATAGCCAAAACACGAGAGGTAGGCACAGTTAAATCATACTTTAGCCCCACCGAACGCCCACCCTTATCTTCAAAAGTGTAAACCAGCCTATCGGCCTCCTGCCCATATTTGCCCAGTAAAATGTCCTGGTACTCCAAAGTGGGAGTTTGTAAAGGCAGGTAGCCAAAACTTTCAAATACAGCCACCATTGTGTTTAACACATAGTTTCTAAGCCCCATCTCAGGAGGCAAAAAATCCCTAAAGCCTTTAAGAATTCGGGGTTTCTCTATTAACTTGTTTTTTTTATCAACTTGTGCCATAATATCTGTGTCGGGTGTCCTAGGACCCTCCCTGTACACCACTGGGAGTGTGGCCTAGGCAATCAAATCCCGACCTTTTTTCTTATTAGGGACAATATTTCTTCCTCGGTTAACTTCCTACCCGGCTTTTCTCTTTTCCTAAAGATACTAATAGCTAATTTGTGTGCCGGTGACTTCTTCCCAACAAAAACAAAATCTACCAGAGACTCGGATATTACACCGTTTGAAAATCTCCCAAGTAGAAAAAGTGCCGTTCCTCTGTGTCCCGTATACTCGTCATCTAAATTAATGTGACGAATGTCTTTCAAATACGGCTCTAAAAGCAGATACAAGCAAGCTGTATAAATTCTCGGATAAAACCACTCCCCCAACCTGCCTCGAGATCGTAAGTATCTAATTAGACTCCTCTTCACACCCGCAGATATTAATACGGATCCGCTAATCCCATTTGAAAAAGCAAGAACTGTAGAACGCTGAGTCTGCTCAATTTTGCCGCTTTGGTCAACCTCAATTCTCACAAAACAATTATGCCATAAAAATGGGGTGTCTTGTTAGACTCATTCGTGAACCAAGAGTTAGAATATCATGTAAATATCTATGATGTTAAGCTTTTGGTGGGTTTAAAGGAGTAAAACCGCCTGCGCAGTAGAAAGCTGGATCTAGTTGTTAGTTTTTTCCAGCGTGAAAGAGGTTTTTGTTGTTTTAAGTATCAACTTAGCTAGCGTGTTAGCTGCATCTTTATTTTTCCCTACAGTACTTAAAGCTCTTGAGATATCCCTCTGTGGCGGCTTGGTTTCAAGCCACTGTTTCACTATTGCAATGAGTGTTTCCGTTGCGAGGTTTTCTTGATCGATTATAGTTCCTAGGTTAAATTGAGTGTAATGTTTTGCGTTAGTTCTCTGTTCATTGTTTAGAGGTATGAGAACTGCTTTTTTTCCATACACCAGAAGCTCTGTGATCGTGTTGGCTCCAGCGCGACTTATGACAAGTTCCGCTTTATCGTAAAACATACCCATTAAGTTCGGGTTAATGTAGTCATATATCATGTATCTGTGACTTTGTTCTATCGGTAATGTTTGTTTGATGTGTAGTCCCGTATCATAGTCCATAGTGACCTCGGAGTTTCCAGTCTGGTGTATTACATTGGCTATAGTCAACAATTTGTCTATGCTTTCGAAAACCACTGAATTTATAGCGTGGGAGCCCTGATTTCCGCCCGTAATTAGAATTGTAGGTAGTCTGGAATTAAGTTTTCCGTGTAGTGGGTTGTTTGTTATTTGCTCGTGCTTGTGCTTGATAGTCGGGTTTCCGGTAACAACTGTTTTGCTAGCGTGTCGAGTTTCTCCGTTTGCGTTGTATGTTGTTGCAACAACATTACTAACTAGCGAAATTATCTTGTTTGCAAGCCCAATAGTCAGTGTCTGTTCGTGTGTAACTATTGGAATCCTAAGTATCCAACCAGCCAAGGCAACTGGTACAGCGACATAACCTCCAAAGGAAACTATAATATCCGGTCTTATTTGTATTAAGTTACGCAAGCATTGGACCACCCCAATAGGTATTTTAGCCAATGATGGTAGTGTGTATCTCGTAAACTTCCTTTGAAGTCTCCCTGTAATTATCTGGATAAATGGTATCCCTAGATTACTGATCACATCGAATTCGGCGGATGAGGCAGTATCTCCTTCTCTTGAGTTTTTTCTTCCAAAGAAGAAAACCTTCGCTTCTGGTTTCAACCTTAATATAGCGTTAATTGTAGCTAGGGCAGGTGTAAGGTGTCCCCCTGTTACTACTAGTTTTAGTGTTCGTGGCTTTTGTTTATACATATAGCTGATGTGACTCTCCTTCCATTTTTGAAATCGAGTAAAAATGGAACTTTTGGGTTGTCAAGCCATTTTAGATAGTGTAAATTCCCAAAGATTGTTGTACTACTTTGATTTCCTCTGAGTACCAGCCTTGAGGATTGTCCAGAATCTAAAAGATATCCCCATCGTATTGTGTCTGGTTGTATGATGTTAAAGGTCTCTCTAGGTGTTAATCCTTTAAAGTTTTGGGTTTTAGGAGCGCCGTCAAATACTCTTAGGTGTATCTTTCCCTCTAAATCCTGGTATATTACGGAACGCGCAGCACGTCTTTCTATTATTAGTGCTCCATAATCGGATGCTGGGAGACCTACGGGAATACCTTCTCGTATACACAGATTATAATTGGGGTTGTCTGGTTGTTGTGGTGTCTCATCCGTTAGAAAGGAGTACCCCCCCCGTTAAGTATTGCGATACACTCATGTGTAGCTTCCATATAATCGTACAATGATTGTGGTTCATCAAATATTCTTATGCCCAGTTTAAGGTCTCTCACCGACGGGTCATATATGCAATCATAGGATTTGGTAAAAGATCCATCTGGATTATCTATCGTTTCTAACTGCAGCTCGATACCTAGATATGATTTTCTCAATTCGTTTCGTATTCTAAATGCAAAGGGTGCTTGATCTCTAGAAACTGCTTCTGCACTTTCGATTCTGACGCCATAATCTCGTTGTAATTCGGCGATTCTCAGGGAATTTTCTTTTCCAATACCTCGATTGTTCTCCTCGTCCACATAATATTCCTCGTGTGTTTTCATGTAGGTATTTTAATCCACTAATAAATCTTTTACAGTAAGTATCATTTTGAATTGGGGTGGTTGACGGGATTCGAACCCGCAGTATCTTGCTCCACAGGCAAGCGCTTTACCATTAAGCTACAACCACCATA
>JBDRAO010000036.1:0-5975 GCA_043823645.1 bacterium | reverse complement strand
GGCAATCCGGTGCTGGAATACTGCCGATACATTCTTTTTGAGGAAAACGAGAGTCTGACTGTAACCCGCCTTCCAAAATATGGGTCCAATAGGACTTATAAGACCTATAAAAATCTTGAGAGTGACTATGTTGGTGGGAATCTACACCCAACAGATCTTAAAAAGATGGTATCGGCCGAACTTGAAAAACTAATCCGCCCGGTGCGAGAATACTTTGAAACAAATGAGGAAGCAAAAAAGTTGTACGAGGAAGTAAAAAGCTATCAAATAACCCGATGAGATTCAAACCGGCAAAATTTATTCGCCATAACAAAAAACGCCTTATGTCCGGCTTTATCTTTCTGGCCATGTTGGCGCTGGTGGCTACTTCTTTCTTACCTTTTTTGTTGAGATAACCCATTCCACCCGACGGGTGGAAAAGTAACAAGATGCAGTTACAACTAGCAAACCCCATAACAAAAATCCCCCTGGTAGGGCCGCAGTATGCCAAAAAGCTTATAAAGCTTAACATTAAAACAGTGGGGGACCTGTTGTATCACTTTCCGGCGCGCTATCAGGATTTTGGAGCAGTAAAACTAATCAGCGAGTTGGTGGCGGGCGAGCCGGCCACTATTAAGGCGCAAGTCTTAGAAATTAGAAACATATACACTAAATACGGCAAGAAACTTACTAAAGCTAAGGTGGCCGACCAAAGCGGGCACATTACCTGCTGGTGGTTTAACCAGCATTATTTAACCCAGAACATCAAGGCGGAAAAAACATTTTACTTTTCCGGAAGGCTAGGGCAGTTTGGGGGGCAGGTAAGTTTGGTAGCGCCGGAGTATGAACCCACAGAAAAAGACACCCAACTGCACACCGGCTCAATGGTACCAATTTACCCCGAGACAGGGGGGGTGAGCTCCAAATGGCTTAGGTCCCGAATCTCGGTAGCGCTGAAAACCACTGCCATAGGGGAGTTTCTGCCCCAAGAAACTCTAGCCGATGAAAGGCTAGTATCGCTTAAGGAAGCGCTCAACCAGATACACCTTCCCCCAAAAAAAACTGATTTTGAAAAGGCCAAGGAAAGGTTGGCCTTCGATGAGCTGTTTGTCAACATTTTAAAAGGTCTCTACAAAAAAGAGCTGTGGCGCCGAAAAGCGGCGGCCCCGGAAATAAAACCGAACTCCAATATCACAGATCGATTTGTGATAACGCTACCATTTAGACTCACAAAAGACCAAGAAAGGGTAATTCAAGAAATCTTAAAAGACCTAAGCAAACCGGTGGCCATGAACCGCCTTTTGCAAGGTGATGTGGGTTGCGGCAAAACTGTAGTAGCGGCGGCGGCGGCTCTGGCTACCTGCAATGCCGGCCATAACACAGCCTTTATGGCTCCCACCCAAATTTTGGCCGAACAGCACTTCCGGAACTTAAAAGAGTACCTTAAACCGTTTGGGGTTGGGGTAATCCTGGTTAAGGGAGGCAAAAAACCTGCGAAGCTCGTAAGTAACTTAAGTAACCCACAAACCAAAGGGACCCTCTTTGTTGGCACCCACGCCCTACTTTTCAAAAAAGATCTCCCCAACCCGGCGCTGGTTATTATAGACGAACAGCACCGTTTTGGAGTCAAACAAAGAGCCAAACTCTCTAAAAACTCTCACACCCTCACTATGACAGCCACCCCAATTCCCCGTTCGCTAGCGCTTACCCTTTACGGCGATTTAGACATCTCCACCATTTTGGAAATGCCCAAAGGGCGCCAACCGGTCACCACCTGGCTGGTACCCAATGCCAAACGAACAAAAGCCGGGGAGTGGCTAGAAAAGCAAATAAAAAAAACCAACCCGACCACCGGACAGGCAGGGGGGCAGGCTTTCTGGGTGTGCCCCTTTATTGAAGAATCATTTGTGGAAACCTTGCAAAGTGTTAAAGCTGTCACAACCGAGTTTGAAAATCTTAAAAAGGAGTTTAGGACTCTAAACTTAGGGCTTTTACACGGCCGCCTTAAACATAAGCAAAAAGAAACTGTACTGGACAGCTTTAGAAAGGGAAAAATTGACATTTTGGTAACCACCCCGGTAGTTGAGGTGGGGGTAGATATTCCCAATGCAGGGTATATTGTAATTGAAGGGGCCGAAAGGTTTGGCTTAGCATCCCTCCACCAACTGCGTGGACGGGTGGGGCGAGGCGGCCAAAAAGCCTACTGTTTGCTTTTTACCACCCACCTCGAATTTGAAAAGTCGAGCCGTTTAAAAGCTTTGGAAAAAAAGCACAATGGGTTAGAATTGGCGCAATTGGATTTGAAAATTAGAGGTTCGGGAACAGCCTTTGGCACCGCCCAGCATGGCAGAATTGCCTTTAAACTGGCCGATCTTTCAGATACCAAGATGCTAACGCGCGCCCGAGCCCAGGCGCAAGTAGCGCTAAGTAGGTTGCCGGAAAATCCCGCCCTTTTTGAAAAAATAAAAGAGGTGGAAAAAATTGCCGCTAACTAATATGCAAATTACCGGAGGAACTCACAAAGGAAGAACCATTGCCATCCCTAAAATCCCTGAGATTAGGCCCACAAAGGATATTGTTAAACAGGCAGTTTTTAATATGCTGGGGGAGAACGCCAAAAAGGCGCGCGTGGCCGATGTTTTTGCCGGTTCCGGCTCTTTAGGTCTTGAAGCATTAAGCCGAGGGGCTGTCTTTTGTGATTTTGTGGATATCGATCTTAGGGCTTTTGAAACAATTAAAAAGAATCTTAAAACCTCCGACATAGAGACAAAGGGGCGGGTGTGGAAGGAAACGGCCTCCCGTTTCCTAGACGACCGGCCAAAAGGTTACTATGATATTATCTTCCTCGACCCTCCCTATGACTTGACAAGTTTGGCGCATATCCTTAACCTTAGTGGGGAGTGTTTGAAACCTTCAGGGGTGGTGGTGCTGGAACACCATTATAAATTGGCGGTTAAAAAAGAGTATGATACACTGGTGGCTGTGAACCAGAGAAGGTACGGTCAGACAACCGTGACTTTTTTCGCAAAGAAACAATAAAATTACGAATTACGAATGACAAATTACGAATGAAATAAGGAAGGTTTCCAAATTAAGTCGTAATTGTTAATTCGTAATTGATAATTGAACCCGTGGCAGTACCAAAAAGAAAGTTATCAAAATCAAGAAAAAACAATAGGCGAGCGCACCACAGCATAAAAGCGGTAGTAACTGTAGAATGCCCCCATTGCGGGGAGAGAAAATTGGCGCATCGAGTGTGCCGATCCTGTGGTAAATAGCAACGATTCACGCCACAATGCCAGAAAAGTAGCCCTGGCCGCCCTTTTTGAGTGGTCCTTTAGACCGGTTACTCTTGAAGAGAGCCTCCAAAATGCCGGGGAATTTATTGGCGAGGGCGGTTTTAAAAGTGAACTGGCGCAGGAATTGGTATCAGGGGTTAAAAATAATATTGCCGGCATCGATGAAATTATTACAACCAACGCGCCTGCCTGGCCTATTGCCCAAATAGCCAAAATTGATCTTTCCATTTTGCGCCAGGCTATTTATGAGCTTAAATTTTCAGAAAGCGGCGCCCCGCCAAAGGTGGTGGTGGACGAAGCGGTGGAACTTGGCAAAGAGTACGGCTCTGAAACCTCTGGCAGTTTTATAAATGGGGTGTTGGGTAATATTTTAGAAAATGGAACAAAAAATTCTTAAAACAATTCAAAAAAGCCTGGGGCTTTCCGAAATGCCTGACCTTGAGGATCACTTATTTGAGGATTTAAATCTTCACCCCGAAGATCTTGAAAACATACAAAAAAATTAGAGTTGGAGTTCGATGTGGAGATAAATGACGCTGATATGGCAAAAACAGAAACAATTTACAATATTGTACACCTGGTTAAAGATAAAATAGATGATATTTCATGAAACCTTCTAAAACAGCTTTTATTCACCGTTCATATTTAAACGAACACAGCGAGCCGGGACTTGAGTCCAACGAAAGGCTGGAATTTCTGGGAGACGCGGTTTTGCAATTTTTATCATCGGAATTTCTGTTTGAAAAATACCCCCAAAGGCCGGAGGGAGAGCTGACTGCCATCCGCTCGGCTCTAGTTTGCACCACCAGTCTGGCCGAGGAATCAAGAAACCGGGAATACGGTAAAGGGCTAAAACTTTCAGTGGGTGAGGAGGAAACCGGCGGTCGGGACAAAGATTATATTCTAGCCAACACTTTTGAAGCGGTTTTGGGAGCGCTTTATTTGGAAGAGGGTATTGAAAAATGCCGCCATTTTTTGCAGGAGGGACTGCTTAAAAAGACTGAATTAATTATAGCAGAGGGCCAGCACATTGATTTCAAAAGCCACTTTCAGGAAGTAGCCCAGGCAAAGCTTAACATCACTCCCAATTACAAAGTACTAAAGGAATGGGGGCCAGACCACGAAAAAAACTTTCTGGTGGCGGTTTTCGTGGGTAGCAAGGAGTGGGGTAGGGGAGAGGGCGCCAGTAAACAAAAGGCTGAGGTGGCGGCCGCCGAGGATGGCCTGAAACACTTGCAAAAGCAGTAGCTTTTGGTATTCTTTTATAGGTCTTATACGACTTATATGACCTATATTTTTATGGTGAAGATTAGACTTTCTAAAACAGGCGCCAGGAACGCGCCGTCATATCGCATTGTGGCCATAGACTCAAAACGCGCCCGAGACAGCCGCGCTTTGGAAAATTTGGGAGTTTACAACCCCTCCCATAATCCGGCTGTCCTTAAAATTAAAAAGGACCGGGTGAAGTATTGGCAAGGAGTGGGAGCCCAAACCTCGGAGGCGGTAGAGAAGCTTCTCACCGAAAAGTATCAATACACCAAGTACGAGGGTTCCGTAAAGAAAGAGAAAGTTCCAGAAACCAAAACGATTGAACTGCCTTCCAAAGAAGGCGCGTAAAGAAGATGAAACAACTACTAGAGTTCCTAACTCAAAAGATAGTCACCCACCCCAAAGATATCTCTATAGAAGAACAAGTCCCGGGCGAGGGCTTCCTTAATTTGGCTCTCAAAGTTCACCCTGAAGACACCGGTCTTGTTATTGGTAAGCAGGGCAAAACTATTAAAGCTTTAAAAAATATTGTTAAGGTTTTAGGGATTAAGGAAAACAAAAGGGTCAATATCGAACTGACTAACGAACAAAAGGATTAACTTTCCCCACTGGGTCATGGTATTCCTCAGACTGCCAGTACACCATTTGTTTGGCGCTTTCCAGCCACTGCCTGTAATCTTCATTATTTGCGCTGAAATCTATGTTCCTATCCACCGGCATACTATCCTCTTTTTGAGGCAAGTAGTAGGCCCACAACGAAAAATTAGCCTCCAAAGCGTCCGACGAGGGGGCATTTAAACCGTCTTCGGCTTGAGATTGGCTCACTTCTAAAGTATTAAAGCCCACTATACCGGCAAAATTTTCCAAATTTTTAATAAATGTCACAATATTGGCGTAGGAACCGGAAGCAGATAGGGAAAAGTTAGTTGTCGCAGATGAACGAGACAAGTTTTCAGCCTCGGGACCGCCCTTGGAAACCAGTTGAAAACTTTCAACCTTGACAGCCGAATCGGTAGCCACCTGGCTTACTCTTCCCATAAAATCAGGGGTGTCAATTAGTTGAGGCAGAGCATTGGTTAAAACAGCCTGATCTTGCTTGAGCAGGGTTGAATTGGTGGCCAGCTGGTCCAAAATGCCCGCCTTATTTTTTAAGATTATGGTTTTGGCCGTTTCCTCTTTCAAATCGTCGCGGGCTTTCATAATTTTAGGAACTAAAAATACCCCGGCTCCCGCCAAGCTGAGCACAAAGATCACAGCCAATGCCACAAGGATTTTATCGGGCGTAAGTTTAATTTTTAAATCTAGTTTTTTCTTTTCCATAGTACCTATTCGCTTTTAGGTTTGACTAACTTTAAATCCACCGAGAAGGTAATTTTACCGGTTTGGCTATCGAGGGCCGCCTGTTCTAGGATCACAGCGCTAAAAGGA
>JBDRAO010000035.1:0-2362 GCA_043823645.1 bacterium | reverse complement strand
ATTGCCTCCTGGCTAATTTACCGGGCCGAGAAAGCAAAGACTACTAGTTGACTTTTTTCTAAGATTATGCGAGTATGAAAGTGCTCGTTACCCGCAAGGGTTATTCGGCCAAAACTTAAGCCGAAGGCGGGCATTTTATTACTTCCATAAATCTTTTCTGGAATTTCTAGGGCCGAATCTGGATTTTCGCCATGCGGGTATAACACTCCAAAAATGTTTTCTCCCACTCCCAATTTGCCTCACAATTACTTTTATCCGCCTACCGTCAACCACGGCCTCAAAGGCCCAAAATTGATACAATTTACCATCTCTCCTATAACGATCTTCCTCCTGTGCCAAAGGCATAACCTCAAGCAATTTCTTTGCCCGTGGCAAAAGACTGACTCTTGCAGTGATTTCCTTTTTATTTCTTGCACTTCGCGGCGATTCGTAAAAAAGGTGGTTAAGACTTTTAGAGTTAAAATAGATTTTGCTTTTGGGAAAGGCAGGACACTTAACAAACTTGTTTTCGCTAAAGAAATTCTTTGCTTCTAACTTTATATCCTTGGGCATTGACTAAAGATTAGCAAATATTGAATGGGTAGGAAAGCAAAAGGCGGAAGATTCCAAGACACCGCGTCTCGGAAGCTTCCGCTTACAACCTCGCTACAAATCCCCGTCCTCCATGGCCACTTCCAGCCAACCTTGGGCGGCTTCCAAAATCATGGCGATAGCCTCAGGGACAGTATCTCCTTGGCTCATGCATCCAGAAAACTCCGGGATCCTCACAAACCAAGCGCCTTCATTGTCCCACTCCAAAGAAATTACGAGAGTAGCTCCCTGAACACCGCCCAATATATCATCGAGCAGTGAGGGATAAGCCACATGGGCGGCCTCCAGCAAAGCAGTGTTTTCTGGAACCACTGCCATCATCAGAGAACCTGCCACCGAATCACTGCAACTGTCGAGAAGATGGCGAAGCTGGAGTGAAACACAGTCAATGTAAAATACTGTTGCTTGACATGTGAATACCTATTCACTATAATTCACTCAACATTATTGGATAAGCCGAATAGTTTCAAAAGAAGGGGGTGGAAAGTATGCCAGCAAAAGATAAAACAGGCCCTCGCGGACTGGGACCCATGACCGGTAGAGGACTAGGTTTGTGTGCCGGTTGGAGGATGGGTTTGGGAAGGGGTGGCGGTTTTGGCAGGGGATTGGGTAAGTTTTTTGGAATAACCCCTTCTAAAGAAGATCTCTCCGATTACCGCGAAGCCTTAAAAGAAGAGCTCACCGATATTGATGAGGCTCTAAAAGAAAGTAAATAGCAAAGTACCGGTAACAAAACCGCCACCGCACCAGTTTTCTAGCAACTCCGCAACAAGCCAAAACTGCTGTGCGGCAAGGTTTTGTGGGTTTTTTTATGCCAAGACACAGAATTAGGCGCTGTTTGCGTTTTAAGCCACAGGTGTATTATTACAAACCCCAAGGCGTGCCGCTAAGGCACTTGGAAGAGGTGGTGCTGGAACGAGATGAGCTGGAAGCTTTAAAACTTAAAGAGGTGGACAATTTACTTCAAGAAAAGGCCGCCCAAAAAATGGGCATTTCCCAACCCACTTTCCAACGCACCCTAACTTCCGCCCGCAAAAAAGTAGCCTTGGCAATTATAAAAGGCATGGCCATAAGAGTAGAAAAATGATAAGATAGTGGTGTGAACAAGACACTTTTTTGGTCAAACCCCAAAATTAACATCAAAGATCCCAAGAACCTCCCCTACATTACCCACCAAACCCTTATGTTTGGCTCACTTAAAGACATAAAAAAGCTCATCCAAAAGTTTGGCAAAGCCAAGGTAAGAAAGGTATTTTTAGAAAAGCCTATTAACATTTACACTAAACCCGCTTTCAAATTTACCAAAAAGTTCATATTAAACATGGGCAACAAAAAACTAAACGAGAAGGACTATGTCAAATCTATTTTTTGAGACTACAACAAAAGAACAAAGAGAAATATTTGAAAAACTGCCCAACATGGAGCCCAAAGGCACTTTAGGGGGCGGCACAGCCATTGCCCTGCAAATAGGACACAGAAGATCAGTTGATTTAGATGTTTTATTGGACTATGAAATACCAAGGAAGCTGGCAGGCAAAGTAAACTCCGCCCTCCCAAATTTCAAAATTGTACCCATTGTAGACAACTTGGATGAGCTCACCTTTACAGTAGGAAATACCAAACTAACATTTGTCCGCTACCCGTTTCCACCCCTGCACAAAACAGTAAAAACAAGCGGCTTGCCGCTTTTTAGCTTGCCCGATTTAGCCTCCAACAAAGCTTATACTATTGGAAGAAGGGGCAGTTACAAAGACTATGTTGATATTTACTT
>JBDRAO010000034.1:0-2615 GCA_043823645.1 bacterium | reverse complement strand
CTGATGTACTAATCCAAACCGTCTTCCACCCCTCTATCCAACTATTCGAATAGTTGGATAGAGGTGGAGAATAACGAGAACTGGTGTTACCATAAACTGGTGAATTCAGACCTTTTGGAAAAAGAGCAAAAGTTTGATGCTGTCTTGGTAGGCATCCGCCGCGACGAGCACGGCATAAGAGCCAAGGAACGCTACTTTTCACCCCGAGACAAAGAATTCAAATGGGACCCTAAAAACCAACCACCTGAGCTTTGGGACTATTATGGTTCGGCAAGCTCACCACAAGGTGGCTCGCTTACAAAAGATCAAGACCATATCCGGGTCCACCCCATCCTCCACTGGACGGAGCTTGATGTTTGGAAGTATGTCAAAGCCGAAAACATCCCAGTAAACCCCTTATACTTTGCCAAAAATGGCAAGCGCTATCGTTCCTTGGGGTGCGCTCCCTGCACCATGCCAGTGACCTCAAAAGCAGATACGATTGACAAAATAATTGAGGAGCTGGGAACTACTAAAATAAGTGGGCGCTCCGGCCGCGACCAGGACAAAGAATATATGATGGAAAAACTGCGCGCATTGGGATATATGTAACACAAGCGGTATCAACCCGTCGGGTTACCGGGGGTAACCCGACGGGTTGTATGCAAAGTGCACAAACCTAAGATTTTATTGGTATCAATAGGACACATAGACCATGGCAAATCTACTCTGGTAGGCAGATTGCTCTACGACTCACAAAATCAGCCCGGTACTACAAATCGATCTGTGATACCGGAACGGGAAATTAACTTTTCACACTTTCTGGATGCTTTAGAAGAAGAAAGAGACAAAGGCATCACCATTGACATTGTCCACACCCCCTTTGAAGGAAACAAGTACCGCTTTGAGATTATTGACTGCCCGGGACACAAGGAGTTTATAAAAAATATGATGGGTGGGGCCACTCACGCATCAAGTGCTCAACTTTTGGTATCAGCCGCGCCGGGCGAAGGTATTCAGGAACAAACCCGCCGCCACCTTTGGCTGGCGCGCCTCTTTGGCATTGAACAGGTAGTAGTGGTGGTAAACAAAATGGACCTTGCCGCCTACTCCGAAAGTTCCTTCTTGGCCCTAAAGGGCCAAGTCGTGAGCCTCCTAAATAACCTAAGCTTCCAAAGAGACCATATTGCCTTTGTCCCCACTTCCGGCAAAGAGGGGGAAAATGTTTTTTTTAAAAGCACCAAAATGCCCTGGTGGCAGGGCGGCTCTTACCTTAATGTTTTGGAAAACTCGCTTACTCCCGCTAAAGCTCTAAACCAGTACCCCACACGATTTTCTGTGCAAAGCGTATCGGGTAACTTGGTGGTGGGGCGGGTGGAAAGCGGCGCCTTAAAAGTGCGAGACGCCTTGCGCCTTGCGCCAAACGGGGGAGATTTCAGGGTTTTGGAAATCAAAGGTCCCAATACCGAAAAAGCTGAAGCTGGTGAGAGTGTAGGCCTGGCACTTAAAGGCGAGGTTTCCAAAATTACGCGCGGTTCAGTACTCCTTCCCAGAGTAGACGAGGCCCAAAACAAAAAGAATTTCAAAGCCAGGCTTTATGTTATGAGTGAGGCTGGTTTAGAGGAGGGCGGCATCTATACTTTGAGGGTCGGTCTCCAGGAAACTGCATGCACCATCTCAAGACTTTCCCCTCTTGACCCCCTTTCCCCCCTTAACCCCGAAACGGAAACACCTTTCCAAAACAATATCCCCCAGCACATGGGAGCTTTAGTTGCTATGGAAACCACTACACCGGTTTTTGTAGAACCCTTCTTCCACTGCCCCCCTACCGGCCGCCTGCTCTTAGAAAGAGAAGGCAAAATTATTGCCGCCGGCGTTTGTTTGTAAAACGCCAACGGCAAGGTACCAAGGAAGTGCTACGGCAACTTCAAAAGGTTTCCTGTGACATCCCAATCGATAACAAGATAGTCTTCTTTGAGTCTCGTCAGAGCAGCTTCAAAAAGGCCATTGAAACCTTCTTCCTCCAAAATAGCGCGCTTGATGTTTGCACCACTCATAACGCCATTTCCGAGCTGCTCCAAAATCCTGTCCATCATAGTTGCCTTGGTAAAAACAATCCTATTTGCCATTTCCCCCCTCCTGTTTGTGATGGCACCATACTATAGTAAAACCGTGGTAAAATCAAACCATGAAGGTGGCTTTAGTTTCCCAAATCCTTCCCGAAACAAATTATTCCCGCTACCTGGCCAATGCTTTGGGCGATTGTTTGGTGTATACAGATACCAGATCGGAAAATTTGAAAACAGAACTTAAAAAGAGAGTGCGGCTAACATTTACTCTAAACTCCCTTAAATACCCCCTTGAGATTCTAAAACAAGCCAGGAAAGACCATGTTGAATTGATACACTTACAACATGAATTCAATATGTTTGGCACCCGCCCTTTAAACGCCTGTTTTTTTGTGTTTCTGCCGCCACTTCTGCGATCTGCTGGTGTTAAAGTAGTCACCACCATTCACGCCGTGGTAAAACCCAATCAAGTAGACAAACGGTTTTTAGAAACTTTTGGCTGGCCCACCCAAAGTTATTGGATTACTCCTATAAGAACCTTCCTTTGGCTTTTGTACTTCTCCACCG
>JBDRAO010000033.1:0-9432 GCA_043823645.1 bacterium | reverse complement strand
AACGGAGTTGACTCCCATTATGGAAGAATCGGTTTCTACCATAATTAAGCACTACCCGTTGAATACTCTAATGGCTAGTAAAATGCTGGCCTGCCTAGAGCGGGTTTTTGTAAAAGGAGATACTGGGGTAGAAGTAAAGGGTCGGGATTACTACGATTTGGTTTGGTATATGCAAAAAGCTATTTCTCCAGATGAAAAATGGCTGGCTGGAGGCGCAAAAAAATACACAGTGGGGAGCGCTTTTGCGCTGTTAGATGAGAAAGTTAAAAAAATCAAATCAGGAGAGTTACTGCTTAATTTAAAACCTATGTTTGAGGATGAGCAGTTTATTAGACAGTGGTGCAAGAACTTCCATGAATTTTACACTCGTTACAGAAAAGCCTACTCTTGAAACTGAACTTCCCCCTTGCAAAAAAATTCTAAGTTGGTAGATTAAAAGTACCCTTCGACATGCTCAGGGTAAACTTCACTGCCCATAGCTCATGTCTTCTAAAAACAATCCTACCAAAATTGAATTGTTGCTACCTTTGGAGATCATTAAACGCGACGGCCGTAAAGTACCCTTTGACGCTCAAAAAATTATTGGGGCCATTACTATGTCCGGTCAAGACACCGGCCAGTACAACCCCCAAAAAGCCCGCCAAATTGCCCAAAAAGTTTTGGAAAAAACAGCCCAAAAGTTTAACCGCCGCAGTGTTCCTACTGTAGAACAAATCCAAGATATTGTAGAACCCACCATTGCCGAGTTTGGCTACTTTGCCACCGCCAAGCACTACATTTTATACCGCTACGAGAGGCAAAAAATTCGCGAAGTGCGGGCTTCCTTAGGCCTGGCGCCCGATGCCATTAAAGTCTTTCCCAACGCCTTAAAGGTGTTGGAGAGCCGCTATCTTTTGCGAGATCAAAACCGCCGCATTATTGAAAGCCCCGAAGGTTTGTTTCGCCGCGTGGCCAAATTTATTGCCTCGGCCGAAAAGAAGTACCACACCCCTTCAGAAAAAGTTATTGAGTTGGAGCAGAAATTCTACGAGCTAATGGCCTCTTTTAAATTTCTACCCAACTCTCCCACCCTAATGAATGCCAACACCAGAATAGGCCAGCTCTCCGCCTGTTTTGTCTTGCCGGTGGAGGACTCTATGGAGGGCGTTTTCAACGCGGTCAAATGGACCGCTTTAGTGCACCAAACCGGCGGAGGCACAGGGTTTTCTTTTTCGCGTCTCAGGCCTAAGGATGATTTGGTGGCCTCAACCTCTGGTAAAGCCTCGGGGCCAATTTCATTTATGGCTGTTTTTAACGCCGCCACCGAAACGGTGAAACAAGGGGGGCGGCGCCGCGGCGCCAATATGGGCATTTTGCGGGTGGATCACCCTGATATTTTAGATTTTATTAATGCCAAGGAAAGAGAGGGCAATTTGAGCAACTTTAATATCTCGGTGGCTTTAACAGACAAGTTTTTTGAGGCTTTGGAGAAGGGGGGCGGGTTTGAGCTTATTAACCCCAGAACTCGAAAACCTACCGTTACGCTTAAAGCGGCCAATGTGTTTGAACTCATTGTCACCTCGGCCTGGCGCAATGGCGAGCCAGGGGTAATTTTTATAGACCGCATTAATGCCAAAAACTTTGTTCCCAATGCGGGAGAGATTGAGGCCACTAACCCCTGTCTTACCGGCGATACCTTGATCCCAACCCAAAATGGTTTGGAGCGTTTTGATACGCTAGTTGAGGTGAAAAAAGGTTGCGGGCCGATAGTGGACAGGAGGGTTACTGGAGAGAGTGGTGTGGCTCAAGGTTTTGCCGGCGTTTTTTTCGATCGGGGGACCAAAAGAGTTTTCCGAGTTACAACAAAGGCAGGCTACACAGTTAAAGCTACCGCTGATCATAAGATGTATACCAAAGATGGTATCAAGCAGGTGTGCCAACTAAGTGTTGACGATGAGCTATTGATCCAGTCAGGCCAAGGTGTTTTTAAAAAAACAAAGAAAGGTTGGAGTAAAGAGCTGGGTCAGGTTTTGGGCTGGCTCATAGGAGATGGGTGGCTCATTCAAAGTGGCCATAAAAACTGCCGTGTGGGGTGGACATTTGGAGGGAAAGAAAAAGACAGGGCTCTTTCTTATTTTAAGCCCGTACTCAACGAGTTATACGGAGTTGAAATAAAGGAAGTAGAAAGAACAAATAATGTATGCCACCTTTCCTATCACTCCAAGAAGTTTGTCAGCCACTTTGAAAAGCTAGGTATTTTATCTGTCACCTCTGAGAACAAAAGAGTTCCTTTGAGCATATACACTGCTTCTTACGACGCGGTGGTGGGCTTTTTGCAAGGTTTGTTTACGGCCGACGGAACTGCCAATTTTGTGGAAGGTAAATCTGCCTATGTTCGTCTCACAAGTAAATCCAAAGCACTGCTGCTCGATGTCCAAATCCTGCTTATTAACCTAGGTATTTTTTCAAAAATATATAATCGTTCTCGAAAGCCAAGAAAGGCCTTTGGTAACTACATATCTGATGGGGTTTTGTATGAATTGGAAATATCAAAGGATGCTGTCCCAATCTTTCTTGATAAAGTTGGCTTTATGTTCGACAAAGGAGCCTCGACCATAGAGAAATTCAAGAAGAAGTCTTTCTACAAAGTAAGGTTTTATAGCAAAGTTTCTTTTGTGGAGGAACTTGGTCCGGAACCTGTATACGACCTGACCGAAAACACTACCCACTCATTTATTGCCAACGGTATTGTAGTGTCCAATTGTGGCGAACAGCCTCTAGTAGGGTTTGAGTCGTGTAATTTGGGTTCTATTAATTTGGCAAAATTTGTAAAGGACAGAAAAGTAGATTGGCAGGGGTTGGAAGAAACCGTCCGTTTGAGTGTGCGGTTTTTAGATAATGTGGTCGATAAAAATAAGTATCCCTTGCCTCAAATAAGACAGATGACACTAGCCAACCGCAAAATTGGCCTAGGGGTTATGGGCTTTGCCGATATGCTGATTGCTCTAGAAATTGCGTACAATAGTGAAGAGGGAGTAAGGACAGCAGAGAAGGTAATGCGTTTTATTACTGAGAAAGCCCGTGACCAATCGCGCGCTCTGGGCCATTCGCGCGGCTCCTTTCCCAATTTTAAAGGCAGTAAGCTTTCTCAAAAATACCGCACCATGCGCAATGCTACCGTAACTACTGTAGCGCCCACAGGGAGTATTAGCATAATTGCCAATGCTTCAAGCGGTGTTGAGCCTTTGTTTGCGCTTTGCTTTGTGCGTACCAATATTCTCGATGCCGATAAACTGGTAGAAGTTAATAAGACTTTTGAAGAGGTGGCCAAGCGGGAAGGTTTTTACTCACAGGAGCTGGTGTCAGACTTAGCCCATCACGGCTGTTTACTGCCCAGTGGGGCGGCCCCTGAGAGGTGGCGCCGTGTTTTTGTGACCTCGCACGACATCTCTCCTGAGTATCATATTAAAATGCAGTCGGCTTTTCAAAGACACACCGACAATGCTGTTTCCAAAACTATTAATTTCCCCAAAAATGCCACGGTGGAGGATGTCAAAAAGGCCTACCTTATGGCCTACAGGTTGGGTTGCAAGGGTTTAACAGTTTACCGTGACGGCAGTCGTAGTGAACAGGTATTAAATATTGGCACCGCCAAAGTTGAGGGCGAGCTTTGTCCCAAGTGCCAGGTAAAAATGGAGACCAAAGAGGGGTGTACCACTTGCCCCACTTGCGGCTATTCTACTAAATGCAATCTGGCTTAGTGCAAATTTATACCGGCAATGGTAAAGGGAAAACTACAGCGGCTTTGGGGCTTTGTGTACGAGCTTTAGGGGCAGGCAAGAGGGTGTGCCTGGTACAGTTTTTGAAAAAGGGAAATTTTTCCGAGCTTGAAGCCCTGCGCCGTTTTGAAAATTTTACTGTGAGACAGTTTGGCATCGGAGAGTTTGTAGATCCCAAGAATGTATCAATACAGCACAAAGAGGGGGTACAAAGGGGGCTTGCTTTTGCGAAAGAAGCCTTGTTATTGGTCCAATATGACCTATTAGTTTTAGATGAAATTCTAGTAGCTTTGCAGTTTAAGTTGCTACAGCTGGAAGACATTCGTAATTTAGTAGCCGCCAAACCTGCCGGGCTTGAGTTGGTACTTACTGGTAGGGGGGCGCCAAAAAAGCTCCTTGAAAAAGCCGATTATGTCAGTAAAATTGTAAGTGTGAGGCATCCTTTTCAAAAAGGCATCAAGGCCAGAAGAGGCATAGAATTTTAACCCGTCGGGTTAACCCGACGGGTTGCGACGATGAGTGAGAAAGAATCAAACCTAAAACTTTACTTGGGATTTCTGGCCTTGGGGGTAATTTTTGTGGTGGGGGTGGTGGTGATGTTCCTCCGCGCCGTAAGGGCTACCATGTAGAGGTTGGGTCAGGTTGGTTGAATGTGTGGCATTTTATAGCTATAGTAGCTCATATGCCATTTAAAATCCTAGACCCCCAACCCAACTTTGTAGCTATTGAACACAAGGTGCAAAAGTACTGGCAAGACAAAGATATTTTAAAAAAGTATCTTGAACGCAACAAAGATTCCAAGGAGAGGTTTTCCTTTTTAGATGGGCCTATTACAGCCAATAACCCCATGGCTCTGCACCACGCCTGGGGCCGTTCCCTCAAAGACTTGTACCAAAGGTTTCAAAATATGAAAGGTAAAAAACAGCGCTTTCAAAATGGCTTTGACAATCAGGGCCTTTGGGTGGAAGTGGAGGTGGAAAAAAAGCTAGGGTTTAAAAATAAGAAAGACATTGAAAGCTACGGGGTGGCAGAATTTATTGAAAAATGCAAAGAGCACACTCTTCATTTTGCCAAAAAACAAACCGAGCAATCTAAGCGCCTAGGGTATTTTATGGATTGGGGTAACGATTACTACACCATGTCCGACCAAAACAATTATGCCATTTGGCATTTTTTGAAAAAGTGTTGGGCAGATGGCAATTTGTACAAGGGGCGCGATTCAGTGGCCTGGTGTCCCCGCTGTGGCACAGCCATTTCCCAGCACGAGATTTTAAATGAGGAGTATCAAGAACTGACTCATGATTCAATTTATTTTGAACTTCCTGTTGAAGGAAAAGACAACGAGCGTTTTCTGGTGTGGACCACTACTCCCTGGACCTTGCCGGCCAATGTGGCTTTGGCAGTGCATCCGGAGTTGAAATATTCGCTTGTGGAAGGAGAAACAGGCATTAACTTTTGGTTGGCGAGTGCGTTGGCAGAAAAAATTTTTGGAAAAAAGGCGAGGATTTTAAAGAAACTTAAAGGGGCTGAACTGGCTGGCTTGCGCTACACCGCCCCCTTTGACCACCTTCCTTTGGTTAAAGAGGCTAAAAAGGAAAAGCCGGACTCGTTTCACACAGTAGTGTTATCAAAAGACTATGTTAACGATGAGGAGGGTACCGGCATAGTACACATTGCCGTAGGGTGCGGCCAGGAGGATTTTGCCCTAGGCAAAGAAAAAGACCTGCCGGTAATTGCCATTATTGGCGAAAACGCCGATTATTTGGAGGGGTTGAGCGACCTAAGTGGCAGGAACGCTAAAAATGATCCCAAGATTATTTTGGAACATCCTGCTTTAGAGGATTATATTTTTGAGATTACGCCGCACACCCATCGTTACCCCACCTGCTGGCGTTGTAAAGAGGAGCTAGTGTGGCGAGTGGTAGATGAGTGGTATATCTCCATGGATACCCTGCGCTACAAGATGATGGAGATAACCAAGCAGATAGGGTGGATTCCGGGCTATGGCAAAGATTTGGAGCTTGATTGGCTCAAGAATATGCACGATTGGCTTATTTCCAAAAAACGCTATTGGGGGCTGAGCCTACCTATTTGGGAGTGTGAGTGCGGGCATTTTGAGGTAATGGGATCCTTTGAAGAGTTAAAAGAGCGGGCAGTAGAAGGTTGGAAGGAGTTTGAGGGACACACCCCCCACCGGCCCTTTGTAGATAAGGTCAAAATTAAGTGTTCCCAGTGTGGCAAGCAGGTCAGCCGCATTCCCGATGTGGGCAACCCGTGGTTAGATGCCGGCATTGTGGCCTACTCCACTCTCAAATATTTTGAAGATAAGGATTACTGGAAGGAGTGGTTTCCGGCCGACCTGGTGCTGGAGTGTTTTCCCGGACAGTTTAAAAACTGGTTTTATGCCCTTATAGCTGAAAGCGCCGTCTTGGAAGATAAACCTCCCTTTAAGACTCTCTTGGGACACGCTTTGGTGCTCAATGAAAAAGGCGCCATTATGCACAAATCCTCCGGCAATGCCATTTGGTGGGACGATGCGGCCGAAGATGAACGGATGGGGGCAGATGTGGCCCGCTTTATGTTTGCCCGCCAAAACTCTACCAAAAATATTCTTTTTGGCTATAATACTGCCCTTGATATTCGCCGCCGGTTCTTCTTAATGCTTTGGAACTCGGTTAATTTTTTTGTGACTTTTGCCAATTTAGAAGGATGGGAGAAAAAGCCTTTGGGTAAGCCTGCCCATGTCTTAGACCGGTGGATAGTGTCTCGTTTAAATAGTCTCATTTTGGAAGTAACAAGGCATTTGGAACGCTACCAAAACCACAAAGCGGCCGAGGCTTTGGAGAATTATGTAGTCAATGATCTTTCCGGGTGGTATATCCGCCGCTCGCGTAGTAGAGTGGGAGATGATTTTTTTGCCACCTCCTATCAGGTTCTTGCTACCCTCTTAACCCTCTTGGCCCCCTTTACCCCTCATTTAACAGAGTGGTTGTACCAAGTTCTAGGTGGGGAGCTAGACTCAATTCACCTAGAAGATTGGCCCCAGGCAAACGAGAAGCTGGTCGATACCAAGTTGGAGCAGGAAATGCAGTTGATTCGCGATATTTGTGAAAAAGGGCATAGTGCCCGCCGCGAAGCCGTCATTAAAGTGCGCCAGCCCCTGTCGAAGTTGACTGTTTTCGGCCCCCCTGCCCGCCTCATAAGCGATAGCGTTGGGGGCGGGTCTTTACCCCAGTTGGTGAAGGAGGAACTTAATGTGAAAAAGGTTGTTTTCAAGGAAGGTGCCAGTTTAGAGGTTACTTTGGACACCAAAATAACCCCCGAACTGAAACTCGAAGGCCTTGCTCGCGAATTTGCCAGAGAAGTACAAAAGAGTCGAAAAAAGGCCGGCTGTAAACTGGCAGATTTGGTGGTTTTGGAGTACCCCCAAGAATACGAGTTGGTGGTGGCAAAGTTTGGCAAACAAATTGCCAAGGATACTTTAATTAGAGAATATATTAAGAGTGAAAAGTTTAGCATTATCCTTTAAAAGTTCTTATCATTTTTTACTGCCGGCGCTGTTAGCTAGCACATTTGGGCTAATGGTATTGCTTTCCCTGTCTCAGGAGGCCTTTTTAAGGCAATTGGTGTTTTTGGGAGCAGGTCTTTTGGTCTTTTATATCTTTACCAAGATTCCTCTCGATGTTACTCAAAGAATTTCCTTTGCCACCATAGGTGTTTTGTATTTACTGCTGGTGGCAAACCTTTTAGTGGGGCAAAGTGTGCGTGGTAGTGTCCGTTGGCTTGATTTGGGTTTTCTTGCCTTTCAACCTTCCGAGCTGGTCAAGCCATTTTTAATTGTTTGCTTGAGTTCTATATTGGGAAGCTCGGGTTTTAACCTTAAAAGCTTATCTTTAGGGTTGGCGGTAACTTTGCCGGGCATTGCTTTAACCCTGCTTCAGCCGGATTTGGGTACCAGTCTGGCCCTTTTATTTGTTTGGGGGATTTTAATTTTATACTCAGGTATTAAACCCCATATGGCGGCTATGCTGGGCGCATTGGGAGCTGGCGTTGGCGTTTTGGGGTTTCTTTTTGGGCTTCGCGATTACCAAAAAGAACGATTGAGATCCTTTTTAAGTCCGGAGTCCGATCCTCTGGGTACCGGATACAATGTCTTGCAATCCAAAATTGCAGTAGGGTCGGGGCGTTTTTTAGGTAAGGGTTTTGGCCAGGGGAGCCAGTCGCATCTTAATTTTTTGCCTGAAAGCAAGACCGATTTTGTTTTTGCATCGCTGGCGGAGGAGTGGGGTTTTTTGGGCAGTATCTTAATAATTGGGCTTTTGGGCCTAATGTGTTTGGGGGTTTGGTATGGCGCCCAAAGGCAAAAAGATTTAACCAAGAGGTTAATATTTTTGGGTGTGTGGGGCATTCTTTTGTTTCAGATTTTTGTAAACATTGGTATGAATTTGGGGATAATGCCGGTAACCGGAATTCCTTTGCCTTTTGTATCTCTGGGTGGCTCTTCCCTTTTGGCTTTTTGGATTATGTTTGGAGTGTTGACTGCTATTGCCAAAGAGTCTGATTTGTTATAGTGTATGCACTGTGAAATACGCCATAGCCGTAATAGGCGGCGCCCAGGTAAAATTAGAAGAAGGCAAAACATATAAATTCGACCGTTTTGACGGGCAGATTACCAATGTGGTTTTTTATAAAGATGATGAGGTTGAGAAAGTGGGCGCGCCAACCGTGGCTGGTGTTAAGGTAGTAACAGAGAAAATTGAAGATAAGAATGACAAAAAAGTGCAGATTAGGCGGTATCGCGCCAAGTCTAGATATAGGAAGGTAAGGGGTCACCGCCAACCGGTGAGTCTTGTTAAGGTAAAGAGCCTTTCGTTTAAGTAATTATGGCAAAGACAAAAGCGGCCGGTTCCAAGGCCAGACAAGGCGGCAATATTGCCGGCAAAAGATTGGGTGTTAAATTGTCTCACGGGCAGGCTGTAAGGGCCGGAGGGATTATTGTGCGCCAAAGAGGTACTAAAGTTCACCCGGGAACAGGAGTGGGTTTGGGGCGTGATTTTACCATTTTTGCCATGCGAGACGGCAAGGTGGAATTTGGAAGGAAAGACAAGCGCCGTAAAAAGGTTTCTGTTGTCTAGTTGGACAATTTATTCCTTTTTCCTCATTCGTAATTCGTAATTTGTAATTCGTAATTGACTTAATATGCTGGGGTTTTAATAACAGTAGTTTTGTTAATTGGCCAATAGCGCACCAGCGCCTTTCCCACAATCTGACTATATTTTACAAAACCCCACTCTCTGGAGTCGGAACTCACTGGCCTATTGTCTCCCATTACAATATAGCTTTCTTCCGGTATTTCTACCGGTGTGGCTCCAATAAAGCTTTTGGCCGTGACTACAATATCTTCTGGGATATAGGGTTCGGTAAGGGCAAACCCGTCCGGGTGCTCCGGGTTATAAATAAACACCTTCCCGTCTCTTACTGCAATTTTTTCACCTGGTAAGCCAATGAGCCGTTTAATGTATTCCAGTTCTTCGTTTTTGGGATATTTTATAATAATAACATCGCCTCTTTGGGGCTCGCTAAATTTCTTATAAAAAAACTTATCTGTTAAAACCAGTTCCTTGTCGTGAAAATTGGGGAGCATTGAGTTGCCGTTTACCTGGTGGGGCTGGAA
>JBDRAO010000032.1:0-4029 GCA_043823645.1 bacterium | reverse complement strand
GCTATGGCAAGAAACAATGGTATCAAAATCTCTAGGGGGAGAATCATTCTCTTTCTCGACGGAGATATGGTACCCGCATTAGATACTTTGCGGAAGCATGTCGAAGCGCATACGGGACCAAGAATATTAGTCGCTGGAAATAGGAAGTGGCGCGGCGCGCTATTAAGCAGTCCCCATTTGCCAACGGCGTCAATCGAGGAAGTAGTTAGACTTCTTGAAAACGACTCCCTCGTAGACGATAAAAGCCAGCGGCGCGAGGAGATCGAGCGACAACGGAGGAAAGCGTGGTTTGTTTCTCGTTATCCCTGGCGGGTTTGCCTCAGCAGCAACGTTAGTGTGGAGTGGTCGCCCGAGGTCTATTTTGACGAGAGTTTTATCGGTTGGGGGCCGGAAGATTGGGAATTTAGTCACAGGCTTTGTGTAGAGCACAACTATAGCCCAGTTTACCGTGACGACATCACGGCCTACCACTTAGAAACACCAGGTGCGGTGGGAAACGTCTTCCGAACCGGAGCACACGAAGAGATTGTAAGGTATATGCAAACTACCTTCTACTTTTTCAGTAAATGCTCCGATTTGCCGCTTGACGAGGTTTTCTTTGGCTTCCCGCGATTTGTCCTCGACCCTGCTACCAACATGTGGCGAGTTATGCCGAGGCCAAGCCCCGACTCTTATGATCTTGAGAAGGTGGTGGAAAGAGCCAAGCGTTGGCTTACGGAATGGAAAAGTAAAGTAAATAAAACTGGGGCGCTTTAACAAATTTTGCTAGGCGCCCCCTTCATTTTGCCAAATCTCTTTTCAGTTGCTCTGTGGCAATAAGATCGGCTAGTTTTCCCTCCCCAACGGTGTACTGGAGCCCTCGTACCAGAATCACAGGCAAGCCAGCTTTGCTTTGTCCCATCAGAAGCGAACCTGCCGCGGCAATCTCATCGGCGAAAGAAATGTTGACATTCCGTTTCTTACCATAAAGATCAACCTCGTCCTTCGTCCCCTTGAGCAAAGCAGGCATGCCGGCAACCCCAATTGCGAGTCCCAAAGACCCGGCTCTGTACCTAATGCCGAGAGAGTCATTAATAACGACTCCCACTTTCTTTCCTGTGGCACGCGCGATTGCGTTGCTTATTTTCCGCGCGCTTTTATCTGGGTTGAGAGGCAAAAGGCTTACCTTTTCTTCCTCCTGCGGCGCTGTGTTGGCACGGTCAATACCACCGCTGGTGCAGATAAAACCAAGGCGGTGAAGAGTTTCAATTACGCCAGGTTCTACATTGAGAATTTGCGCTTCCTGCATCATAAGCTCAACAATTCGTGCATCCTTGCCGCCTATCTTGGCGATCTCACAAGCTTTTACCGACGGTTTAATAGAATCGAGAAGTACCAAACGGCCCTCTGCTTTTGAGACGATTTTTGAGGTAACCACAAGCACATCTTTATTCTCGAAGGTGATACCGGCATCGCTTGCGCATTGGAAAACAATAGTACCGATATCACTGCCCTTCTCAATTAGAGGAATGCCAGGGATTGCAATTAGCGACACGGTATAAAGAGTTTTCATCGTTTTTCCCTCCTAGGATATAGTATGGCTTTTTTCTCGATTAAGTCAACCAGGTTGCAACTTGGGTTCGATAATGTTGCCGCGTAATTTTTGTGCTTGGTAAAAGATGAGAGTTTCAATGCTGTTTTGTTCTTGATTTTTATCTAGTTCTTTGAAGTATGCAAGTACCCGTAGGAAGAAAAACGGGGAGATCACGGTTGCAATTTTCTTAGCAGTTTTGCCACTAATGGGATGTTTAGCGATATAGCTTGATAAGCCTGTTAGAACCCTTACCCACTCACCCTCAAAAATCAAAGACGGGGTATTTTGTATTAACTTTATTCTTTCGAAACTTAAATCAAGATACTTGTGAATATCTCTGGACGGCAACTCTCGCAAACTTTGGAATGCATACATCTTTAGAAAATTAATTTTGGTCTGATCGGGTTTTTTGATGAAGGAATCGATCCTTGGTTTACTTTTGGGAGCTGTTTTCAATTTGGATATACTTTGCTGACGACTGTAATAAGGCAAAACGAATATCGTAGTTGCTGCCACTTGCTGGAACATTGGGATAATTTTGTCAAAGCTCGGTTTATGTATTTTCCTCCCAAGATAAACTTCCTCTATTTTAAAGTTGGCACCTAGGGCATGAGTTGAGAGAAAAATATCAATACCGTATAAACAAGAGCTTTTGGGTTTTTGCTGGCGTAGCACGTAGTTCACAAAATGGCTATTCATAGCAAAATCTCCACCGATCGGCTGATTAAGAAGCTGTCCAAACCAGGCATACAGCAGGGGAAAACAGAAGTGATTGGTAGTATTACCTTCGTATCTATTGCGAGTGTAAACTGGCGTGACAAAAGCTACCTCTCTTTTGACAATTGGATCGAGGAGTAATTTCGGCCACTTTTCTGTAATGGTAGTAATGTCAGCGTCAATTGTTGCTATATATTTTGCGCCTAACTTTTTGCTAAGTTTCAAGAGTGAAAAGATGTTTGCTCCTTTGCCTCGTAGCTGCCTGTTATTTACCAGCGATATTTTGGCGGTCCTTGTTTTAGTGGAAAGGAAAACACGACACGTACCATCACTGCTTTTGCTATCTACATTAACGATAAGCGACTGGTAGTGAGGAAAATACTTAACCAACCCCTCATCTATTTTTAGTGTGGTGTTTGCAATAGAATCCGCCTCATTGTATGTGGGTATGCCTACGATAATGCCGACTTTGTTATTTTTGACCTGCTTCATAGATTTTTTGCTTGATCAGTTTCATATTCTGCCAGATCGGCTCATCTTTCAAATACGGTTCAGCGAAGTTTGGTATGAGATTGTAAATGTCTGTCGATAAAAATGCAAATATCAGCAAGAGTGCCAGCAATATATTTGTAATTATCGTTGCTGATTATCCAGTTTATAAATTTGATCCGCTTCTTGAAAGCAGTCTCGTTATCCAACGACGGTAGATAATTACTGAATTTCAAATCCTTTCCAACAAGCGGAATTATTGCTGACCCTCTAATATATTCTGAAAAGATCTGGTAGAGGTAAACTCGGCTGAAGAGCTGATCTATTTCTTTTGCAAGAAAACTGTGGTCCGGTGGATAGAGGTGGACATAATAAACTGCTTGGATTGGGACAACTGATTTCTCGGCTGTCACTTGGATCTTTTCAGGGTTCACAACCGCAGTATGTGTCCACTCATCGCAATTCTCCCCGGATTCGAAAAACACTTTCAAGCCCCTGTTATAGTGCTTGACAGTGGCTGCCCTTAACCTAAATATCTTGGTGCCACCGTAAAGATATCCGAAATTGCCTTTAACTCCAGCCAAAACTAGGTCGTTTCCAACTAGAGAGTATCCGTATTTCCTGCAAAGCCCTAGTGTAATAGATGTTTTTCCAGATCCTTGCTTGCCAAGAATCAGAATTCCCTTGCCATTTTTAGAAACCGCAGCAGCATGAATCGTTAGCTTTCCCTTTTTAGCCCTCTCTGCTTCCAGGGCGTAGTGAATAAGGTACGGGATGGTGTGGGCTTTAGCTAGATCATCAAACCGCCCCGAAACAAAAAAGCGGCCACTTTCTCTTACCTTTACCACGCACCTACCTCCAAAAATACATTTTAAAACCGGTGCGTTTCTAGCGGCGCATTGCTCCACTTGCCACTCGGGTATAAAAGGGATAAAACTGCCGTGGCGAAGCAAATCAGAAATACGGGTGCTGTTGCTATAAACGTTTATACCCTCCTCGCCCATATATACAGCACATCGAAAAGTAACTTTATCATTTCTCATATTGTAGCTCGTTTTCTGGTAGGAATACGCTTTTGGCGATGATGTGGTTTGCCCAATCTCGCCTTTTTAATTGATCCCCGATGATTTCTCGGATAGCTTTTTTGTCGATATCTTTTGAAATCTCAACAAGGACATTGTGGGGTGAGTAGAGAGGATCGCCGTTGCGAGTCGTAATTATTACCGTCGCTTCGCAATCGAACAAGGAAC
>JBDRAO010000031.1:0-3387 GCA_043823645.1 bacterium | reverse complement strand
TAAGTAACCTTGCAGTGAGTGGGGAAATGGTATCCCTTGCGGGTGTGGTATACCGGTATTACCTTAGCTTTCCAAGCTAATGAAAGGGGTTCGACTCCCCTCACCCGCTCCATCGAAAAAAGCCTCGACATTTAGTCGAGGTTTTTTTCGACAGGGTGGCTGGGGTGCGAACCCCACAGCGGGCAAAGCGAGAAAAATGTGGTATACTTATTAAGTATGTCTAATCTACCTAAAAACCCCAAAAATAGAAACTACCACCCAGATAGCAATTTTCCGTAGGAAAGAGATTAGGAAGACTGTCTACAAAAACGAATAGTGGTTTGTAATTGAGGATGTGGTTTTGGCTCTAAGAATGAAACTACGCGATTCTGAGCTTAGCAAAGGGTGGGTACAAATTGTACATACCCTTGGAATTAAAACGCTGGGGGGAAAGCAAAAAATGCTTTGTGCGAACACAGAGGGCATCTTTAGAATTATCCAGTCTATCCCCTCTCCCAAAGCCGAGCCCTTTAAACGCTGGTTAGCCAAAGTCGGCTACGAAAGGGTCCAAGAAATTGAGGATCCGGAATTGGCCACTAAAAGGACCAGATTTCTATATAAAGCCAAGGGCTATCCGGACTCCTGGATTGCCAAGAGAATGCGGGGTATTGAAGTTCGCGAAACCTTGACCGAAGAAAAGTGTCAACCAGGAACAATTTTTTGCCGCTGGCAGAAAAGAAAAAGCCCCGAGGCTTGAAGGCTCTCGGGACTGTTTACCTACCCTACATATTCCAAAACGAATTTGTACGGATCCTTGCTTTCAACAACGATGTACCCACTTTTCAGCAAGTATCCGAATAGCGCAGCCCTTTTGTCTTTTTTTGCAAAGCCCAACTCCTGCGCAATCAGTTGAGTAGCCTGCATAGGAGCGGATCTTCTCACGCCTCTTTTAGCGCTAGTGGCAGCGGCTGAAATAAGGCCTGGGTGAAATCCGTTCCTGCCGGCGTACCCTTCCAGAAACGCTTGTGTCTCTTTTTTTCCCATCAGTTCCGAAATTTCTCGAACCAGCTCCTCTGTCAGTTTGATCATTTTGACACGCCTCCCCTATACCAGTTGTATCAATCCTACCACACTACAGGGCGGTTTTCAAGTCGGAGTTGCCTGTGATATTGTAAATTTGTTATGGTAAAAAAATTCTGCCTTACCTTTTTAACTTTTCTTATCCTTTGTTTTGTTTTGCCTTTCCCGGCCCACGCCCAAGAAAATTTGGCTGTTACTTTTTCTGCCACTCCCCTATTCTCCACTGCCGATGGCTTGTGGTTTCCGGGAAAAAGTCTCAGTAAAACTTTTGCGGTGGAGAATTTGAGTTTGGAAGTGGTAAGGTTGAGTGTGGCGGCGCAAACTGTTCAAGGGGTGGGAGATTATTATGGTTTGGAAATAACATCCGGCGGCGAGAGCTATTTTAGCGGCGGCCTGTCCGGTTTTCTTGGCGGAAGCGCTGTTTCTTTGGGAAGCCTTTTGGTAGGCCAAAGCCGTGAGTTTGTGGTACAAGTTACCCTTTTGGAAAATGCTGTGGTTGAAGCCTCTGGCAGTTTGGTGGAATTTGAGTTAGAGGTGGGGGTTTTTGGAGAAGATGTCGAAGAAGAGGAAGAAGAAGAGGAGGAGGAGGAGGGGGAAAGTCAAGCCGAAGGGTCTGCTGGAGGCGATGGTAGTGAAAGTGGCGGTGGGGACTCATCCTCCAGTGAAAAACCAGCCCTTACCCGGGTTGCTATTCCGGCGTTTGAAAAGCTGGGGGGAGTTTTAGGGGGTGTTACCGAAGGGACTTTGCGGGAGGAGGCCAATAATGTTTCAGCTCAAAATGGCGGCGCAGATAAAAAATATACTTTGCTAGATAAACTTTTACAAAACAAACCCAATTTCAAATTGCTAGTGGTAGAGGTGCTAACACTCCTTGGAGGGGCCTTTTACTTTATTGGAAAATCCGGCTATCTTGCCAATCTGTTTTCAGGTTTTCCCAGACAAACTTGATGTTTATAATCCCAGTAAAGGTATGGGATTGACTCAGTTTCTTCAGATGTTGCTTCACTGGTAAGTATTTTGTATATGGTGCTCATAAATTCATTTCGTGAGCGAGTGTTTGCGTCTTTGGCGCAGTGTCCTTTAATTAGCGCCAAAACAGCAGAGTTGGAAGGTTTCATGAAAAGAGCGGCAATATTGTCTCTCAATGGTTTGGTGTTAAATTCCTTTTGTTGTAGGAAGACAAAAGGTTCGTCGTATCCAATAAATGTGGAGGCACTGTCAGTGGCGATTTTTTCCCCGAGCTCTTGAGCCGCACTGCAGGCTCTAGCGTAGATAACGGATCCTTTGAAGTTACCGTTTACGGTTGATGCGTCCACTAAGGTTTCATTATTATGCCCTCCAATAATGGATTCAGACCCGTGTCCGTTTAGAAAGATGAGCATAGGCGCGAGTTTTTTTACCCTTCCCCAAAACTCGCCCATGACCGCCTTTTTTCCCTTAAGATCACAAACCACTAATTTTTTTTTCTTTGCCTCCTCAATCAACGGCTGTGACCAGTGGTAAAAGTATGTTGTGACCATGTCATGCTGGGGTCTTGTAACAAGCAGTGTTCTATTCATGATCTAAAAAGCCTGTTTTTAGCGACTGCAGAAACTCTAGCTCAACGGCAATAATTTTCTTTCCTACCAGACTGTCTTTTTCTATCTCCTTAATTAGCTCATCTCTGGTGTAACCTTCTTGCTTTTTACTGTTTCCTATGTGAAGGGTAAGATTGGGAGACATAGCTTTTATTCGCTCCTTTACCAATTGTTTGGCTACAGTGGGTGTTGCTTGTTTGCTCATATAAAGTTCATGTTTACTAGCTGTTTTAGTATCTCGTTTCCGCGTTTGGTTTTGCCACTTATCTCAAGGTATGCAACTTTCCAACTAATAGGTTCGTTGCTTACAACGGCAATAACTCCCGCGCGGAGATTTAACGGTAAATTGGCATATAGCTTGAAGAATCTTTCTTCAGGAGTAGGTTTTGACATGATTCTAGCTTCTTTATAGCACAAGAGGGGTTTTTTGTATAGCCAGCCTCTTTGCAATGCTGGGTTGCTAGGTCTAGACAGCCTGGTTTTTGGTGTTGGCAAATGTGACAAGAGATGATTGGTTGTGCAAGCATCGTTCTGGCTCTTTTGGTAAAATACAGGCGTGACCTACCAGAAAAACATCCCTATAAAGGATATCCCAAAAAGCAACCGGCCACGGGAGAAGTTAATTAAATATGGTCCGGCCAAGCTTTCCAACAGCGAGCTTTTGGCTGTACTACTAGGCTCAGGCAATCCGGGGGAAAATGTAGTAGCCTTAGCCCGCCGGGTTTTGAGTACAGTGGGTTCTAGCCAATTG
>JBDRAO010000030.1:0-3651 GCA_043823645.1 bacterium | reverse complement strand
CGTTTATTGGGCAGCAAATGGCGGAATCACTAGGATATAAACTATTGAGCCTCTTTATTTCCCTGCCCTCATTTTTGCTACTTTTTTTACTCATGGGCAGTAATATTGAGCTTAATTTAGGCTTTGCTACCTTAGCAGTGTTTTTAGTAGCAGTTGTCTTCGGATTTCTACTTAATTTTCTGTTTGATTTTGTGCTTTCCGTGGCAGCTTTTTACACTACCACTGCCTGGTGGATTTTACATATCAAGCTCATAAGCATTACTATTTTGGGAGGTTTGTCTTTCCCATTGTCCCTTTTTCCCGAGAAGGTTCAGCAAATCTTAAATTTCCTGCCTTTTGGCTATTTTGTGTATTTTCCCACCAGAGTTATTAGTATGGGAGCCTCAGAGCTTGATCTTTTGTTACCTTTTGGGGTGATGATTTTTTGGGTTGCTATTTTTGCATTCCTCTACAAAATATTGTGGCGTTTGGGTCTTAAAAAGTTCACTGCCGTAGGAATTTAGGCTATGCGTTACTTAAGGCTTTACTTAAAATTTTTGGAAATGTCATTGAAAGGCGAGCTGGAATACCGGTTTAATTTTCTGGTTGGTTTTTTGGTGGAGATTGGTTGGATGGGGGCACTAATAGTTTTTTACAAGGTGATTTTTCTAAATACTGGTTTTCTGGCCGGGTGGAGCTATGGCGAGGCTTTGGTTTTTTTAGGTGTAGTGCAGGTTTTTAGCGAGCTTTTCTACAGCATTTTTGTGATTTTCAACTTAAGACGGCTTTCCGAATATGTGCAGAAAGGAACACTGGACCTTTACCTACTCAAACCGGTTAATACCCAATTTTTTGTTTCCGTTTCCAATCCATATACCAGAGGTCTCCTCACCATTTTTCTGGGTATTACTCTGGCAGTTTTAGGATTTAGAAATTTGCATCTGGTGCCTGGTTTGGATGATGTTTTAATGGGAACACTGCTCCTTTTTTGTGGGGTTCTCCTTACTTACGCCATTTCCTTTTCTTCTTTAATGGTAGTTTTTTGGACCAATAGAGCCTTTAATGCCACGCAAATTTTTGAATCTCTGGTGAACACCTCTAACTACCCTATTGATTTTTTTCATGGGGCGGTAAAGATTGTTTTCACATTTATTATGCCTTTGGCCTTTATGACCACCTTTCCGGCTAAAGCCCTTTTGGGGCAAACGGTGTGGTGGTGGCTACCGGTGGCAATTTTAATGGCCGGCCTTTCTCTTTGGGCCTCTTCCAAACTTTGGCAATTTGCCCTGAAACACTACTCCGGTGCCAGCGCTTGACATTTCGACAAATGTCGAAATATAATTGATTTGCTATGAAGAAAATCGAAACAATTTGGCACCACATTTTAATAAAAGCTTTGGAGGAAAAGCAGTTTAAGCACACCCAGAAGCAAATTGCCGGGAAGTTTGGCTATTCTTTAAGTACTGTCAACTATGCGCTGGAAAAGCCCACTGCTATTGGGGCCATTAGAAAGAGCGGATGGTTCTTTGTGCTGGAGGATTTTAAAAAGCTACTCTACTTTTGGGCCACCAGGAGAAACTTGGGGAAAGATATCTTTTATAAAACCAAGGCAGATGGCACTGTTGGCACTATTGAGGGGCAAATGTTCCCCGAGGCTGTGTTTGCTGGCTACTCTGCCGGAAAGCGCCTGCTTTCCGAAGCTCCGGCCGACTACTCAAAGGTTTATTTTTATGCCAACCCGCAGGATTTAGACAAAATTATGGCGCGCTTTCCGGTGCAAAAAGGTGAGCCCAATGTTTTTGCTTTGACCACGCCCCCTTCGATTTTAGACCATGCTCAATTAACAGACCTGTCTTTGACCTTCGTGGATACTTGGAATCTAAAAGATTGGTATGCCAAGGATTTTACCCTGGCTTTGGAGCAAAAGATAGATGGAGTTTTATCATGACCTTATAACCGAAAAGAGCTGGCAGGAATTAAAAGCCCTAAACAAAACGCTGGGTGATTTTGTACTTATTGGCGGTTGGGCGGTTTACCTCTACACCAAGACCCTAAAGTCTAAAGATATTGATATACTAGTGGGTTTCGACAGGCTTGAAAAGCTTGGTGGTGAGTATGATCTCTACAAAAACGAGCGCCTGAAAAAATATGAGGCCGTGCGAGGCGAGGTGCAAATTGACATTTACCTGCCTCACTACTCTGCCATTGGTATTCCGGTAGAGGACTTAATGCAGGAAACCCAAGAGTGGGAAGGTTTTTGCGTCCTCAAACCTGAATACTTGCTGGCCCTAAAAATTATTACTCTAAGCGAGAGGGGTAGGAGCCCCAAGGGAAGAAAGGATTTTATTGATGTTATGGCTTTAATACATTCCGGTAAGGCTAGTTATAAAAAGGCAACCGCTTTGTTGAGGCAGTATCAATTGGAGGATAAGGCAACTGCCTTTAAGGAAATGCTGGGTGAAAACACCGATTTGCCCGAGCTTTCCCTAAACAAGCACGCTTATTCCAAATTAAAAAAGGTTACTGGTTAAAAAGCACTACTCTGGTGCCAGTGCTTGAAGTTACTAAATGATATTGCCACTTGGCAAAAAAGTCTAACTAAATATTACTTGGGATTTGCATTTAATTTGTCAAGATTTTGTATTCTTTTGCCATTGTCTCCGTGTTCCTTGTCGAAGGAGTATTCCTTGAGCAAGCCGCAGGCGAATTCTTCACACCTGGAGCAGTTGTCTAGGCCTTTGGCGATATTACATTTGGCTATTTGACAGTCTCCCCAAAACATTGTGCCGTTAGTTTTGTGACAAGTGGGGCAACTAGTTTTTTCCCGGAATTGACACTCGTGACAGTATGTACCACACCTTGCAATGATCTTTTCCATAGTGGTAGTATAATAGCATAAACAATGGAAAATCCTCCTGTAATTCAAGTTTCAAAACTTAAAAAATACTACAAAATCCATAAGAAGGAGCCGGGGCTCAAAGGTTCGGTTGAGTCTTTGTTTAAGAGGAAATATGAGACTGTTAAAGCAGTTAATGATGTTTCTTTTACCATAAGACAAGGTGAGTTGGTGGGTTTTATTGGGCCCAATGGGGCGGGAAAAACCACCACTCTAAAAGTACTCTCCGGGCTTTTATACCCTGATGGCGGGGTAACTAGAGTCTTAGGCTACGACCCCTATAAGCGCCAAAAAGAGTTTCAAAAACAATTTAGCCTAGTTATGGGGCAAAAAAACCAGTTGTGGTGGGATTTGCCAGCGTACGAGAGCTTTGTGTTAAATAAAGAGATTTATGAAGTAAGCGATGCCGACTTTAAGAAGCGACTCGATGAACTGGTGAAGCTTTTGGATGTTAAGGATGTTTTAAAAGTGCAAGTCAGGAAGCTCTCTTTGGGCCAGCGGATGAAGTGCGAGCTCATTGCTGCCCTTTTGCACGCTCCCAAAGTGCTCTTTTTAGATGAGCCTACCATTGGTCTTGATGTGGTGGCGCAAAAGAATATGCGCGAGTTTATCCGCGAGTACAACCAGCGTTACCAGGCCACTATTATTTTAACCTCTCACTATATGGGCGATGTTAAAGAGCTTTGCCAGCGGGTGGTAATTATAGACAAGGGTGGGCTGGGGTTTGATGGCCAACTGGCCGATGTTATAAATAAATATGCCGATCACAAAGTGCT
>JBDRAO010000029.1:0-10922 GCA_043823645.1 bacterium | reverse complement strand
GAGTTTGGGGAGGCGGACGCATATTTAACGGTGTTTTCAAAAGAAGAGGGGAAGCTTTCGCTCCTTGCCAAGGGGATAAGGCGGGTGAGCTCCCGCCGCGCGCCTCACTTGGAGACCTTTAGCCGCAGTGAAATTTATGTGCATGAAACTACTGGTGGCAATCTTATTGTTACCCAAGCTAGAGTAGTAAATGCTTTCCCAAATATCAGGAAAGATATTAAAAAAGTTGGTTTGGCTTTTTATGCTGTTGAGCTTACCAGTCGTCTTACCCGCGAGTACCAAGAACATGCGCAGGTGTTTGATCGCTTGGCTTTATTTCTAACCAATTTGAGCAGACGGCCCCTGCCGGAGGACCCCTATAACGAGATTATCAAAGCCTTCCAGAGTGATATTTTGCAATTTTTAGGTTTTGGCACCAAAACTCTAGTCAAGGAGCAAGATTTGAGGTACTATGTGGAAGAATTGTTGGGCGGTAACTTAAAAAGCCCTGAATTTTTGGAAAAAATTTAGCCTATGCAGGAAGACTTGCTAAAAAAAATTACTTCCCTTTGTAAACGCCGCGGGTTTATATACCCGGGATCCGAAATCTATGGCGGTTTGGCCAACACTTGGGATTACGGACCCTTGGGAGTACAGCTCAAAAACAACATTAAAGCCAGTTGGTGGAAAACCTTTGTGGAAGAAAGAGAAGATATGTACGGGCTGGACGGGGGGATTCTTATGAATCCTAAAGTTTGGGAGGCTTCGGGGCACTTGTCTGGTTTTGTGGATGTTTTGGTTGAGTGCAAATCTTGCCACAAGCGCTTTCGAGAGGACCATTTGCAGGGGGCCAAAAAGTGTCCTGAGTGTGGTGGTGAATTAACTGCTCCCAAAAAGTTTGTGCCTATGTTCAAAACTTTTGTGGGTCCGGTGGAAGGTTCCGCTTCGGTGGCCTATCTTCGGCCCGAAACAGCCCAGGCAATTTTTGTAAATTTCAAAAACATAGTTGATACCTTTTCCCCTAAACTTCCCTTTGGCATTGCTCAAATTGGAAAATCCTTCAGAAATGAAATCACTTTGGGGAATTTTATTTTCAGGAGTTTGGAGTTTGAACAGATGGAGATTGAATATTTCATAGAGGAACCTGGTTGGGAAAAAGTTTATGAGAGTTGGAAGGCCAAGATGCAGTCTTGGGTGGTGGGTTTGGGAGCCGACCCGGCCAGACTTTCTTGGCGGGCTCACGGCAAAGAGGAGCTATCCCACTATTCTAAAAGAACCGAGGATTTGGAGTTTGCCTTTTCTTTTGGCACCAAAGAGCTTTATGGTTTGGCGTATCGCGCCAATTATGATCTTACCCAGCACTCCAAGGCGTCGGGGGTTGAGTTTGCCTGCCCTCATGTGGTGGAGCCGTCTATGGGGGTGGAGAGAACTTTGCTTGCTCTTCTTTATAGCGCCTACCGCGAAGAAGAGCTTGCAAATGGCAAAACTAGGATTTATTTGAAACTCTCACCGCAGGTAGCTCCCTACAAGTTGGCCGTGTTTCCGCTGGTGGCCAACAAGCCAGAAATTGTTAAAAAGGCTCGCGAGGTTTTTGAGGCAAATAAAACTTGCTGGCACACCGCTTGGGATGATCACGGCAATGTGGGCAAACGGTACAGAAGGCAAGATGAGATTGGCACTCCCTGGTGTGTGACGGTTGACTACCAAACCCTAGAAGACAACACCGTTACTATAAGAGACCGCGACACTATGGAGCAAACTCGTATTGAAGCCCCCGCCATTAGCCAGTATGTTTTTGAGAGGTTGAAATAGTCAAGAGACAAGTTGATTCCCGCCCTATACAACTATTCGAATAGTTGGATAGTGGGTTTATTCAGGTATTTGTGGCGGTGGGTGGTAGTGTGCTATATTACAATCGATGGCCAACGGGAGATTAGCTAGCCAAAACTTAAAATATCAGGTTTTATTTTACCCTGAAGAAGAGGGAGGTTATTCTGTTACTGTTCCCACTCTTCCCGGTTGTGTGAGCCAGGGAGATACTTTTGAAGAAGCGGTAACCAACATCAAAGAGGCCATTGAGCTTTACCTTTGTTAAAACCCCTCCGGTCTAAAACTCTAATTTTCCAATATTGCCAAATGTTGCCAAATATTTCCTAATCTTGCCAAGTAATTCCTAATTAACTTTTCTATACAACTATTCGAATAGTTGGATAATGAGCTTTTGGGCTTGGGGGTACTTTCTACGCACAGTAGGGGTTTGCAAATGCTTGCCCCGAACATAGTGAGGGGTTGACACCTAACTTTCTTTGGTGAATAATGGCCTTGACAGGTGAGAAATGGTGAATTAGGATGGGGTTACATGAAAATGTTTCTTGGCGAGTACCGACCTAACCTAATTGACCAAAGCCGCCTGGCTTTGCCTGCAAAGTTGCGCGACCAACTTACCTCGCAAGAAGTGGTATTAACTCGCGGTTTTGAAAAGTGTTTGTTTGGTTATGAAAAGGCCAGCTGGGAAGCAGAAGCCCAAAAGCAGGTGGCCAGTCCGATTTCTGATTCAAAAACAAGAAAGTTGAAACGATATTGGTATTCCGGCGCTGTGGGCGTAGCGCTAGACCGGCAGGGTAGGTTTGTCATTCCGCCAAATTTGAAAAGCTACGCCGGAATAAAAAGCGATATCACTGTTATTGGAGCCGGAGACCACTTTGAGGTCTGGGACTCGGGGTTGTGGCAGCGGCATTTGGTGGATATTTCGAAAGAAGTACAGGAAGAATAGTGGAGAAAATGACAAAGGCAAATTTTGACATTGAGAAGCATTTTCACATCCCTGTTTTGCTCAGGGAAGTCATAGATTATTTGGATGTCAAAAAAGGAGGTAGGTACATAGATTGTACTTTTGGTTTTGGTGGCCACAGTTTTGAAATTCTAAAGAGAGGAGGGAAGGTGCTGGGGCTAGACTCGGATAAAGAGTCGCTTGAAGTTGCTGGAGAGTTCAAAGTTCAAACCTGCCTGCCGGCAAGGCAGGGTTCAAAGTTCAAAGACAATGTTGGAGGTTTAACTCTCGAGAATGCCAACTTTTCGCGCCTGGAGGAGGTGGCCAGAAAACAAGGATTTACCGAAGTAAACGGCATTTTGTACGATTTGGGTTTATCGAGTTGGCAGTTGTCACACTCGGGTCGGGGCTTTTCGTTTCAAAAAGATGAGCCTTTGGATATGAGAGCCGACCTTTCCTTAGGAGTGACCGCCGCCGACCTAATAAACACTTTGAGCGCCAATGAACTTACTAAATTATTTAAAAACTTTGGTCAAGAGCACCGGGCTCGCCGCTTTGCTAAAGCTTTGGTTCACTCCCGCAGTATAAAGCCAATTGAAACAACGGTTGATTTGCTAAATGCTTTGGGAGTTAAAAAAGGCTTTAAAGATAGGATTCATCCAGCGACTCAAGTGTTTCAAGCCTTGCGCATTGCCGTTAATAGCGAGCTTTTGAACCTTTCCTGCTCACTGCCTCAGGCTCAAAAGCTCCTTGGCGCCGGGGGAAAGCTGGTAGTAATTAGCTTTCACTCGTTGGAGGATCGCCTGGTTTCCGAGTTTGGCAATCAGGCCTCCAATCTTAAGAGCCTAACGCCAAAGCCTGTTGTGCCAAGTACAGTAGAGGCGGCCGAAAACCCGCGCGCTCGCTCAGCCAAATTGCGCGCCTTTGAAAAACTATGAACAAAAAAAAACTAACCCTCACCACAATTCTAATTTTGACCTTTCTAGCCGGTGGCAGTTTTTACTCCGATAGGGTATCAGGCGAATCGCAAGCCACCCACCAATTGGAGACCGAAAAGGGAAAATTAGAAGAGGAAATTAAATCACTAGAGTTGGTTCTCTCAAAACAGCAATCTCTAGAAAATATCAGTAGGTGCGCCTTTGATCTTGGTATGACCCCCCAAACAGACACCTGGTTTATTAAGCCTTTGGAATCCTTATCTTTACGCTAATGTGTTGGGTCGCTTTAGATTTTTATCTATTGTAATAATTTTTGGTTTTGGGGCGCTTTTGGCGCGGCTTTTTACTCTTCAGGTAGTTTATGCCCACAAATATAGAGCCCTGGCCAAGGAACAGCATTCCCGTTCCGGTAATTTACCCGCCCCCCGCGGCTCTATTTATTCTTCAGATAATTTCCCCCTGACTTTAGACGAAACCTCCTATCTTTTGTATGCTGAGCCAAAAGTAATAGAAGACCCTCAAGAAATTGCCCTGGCGCTCTCAAAGCTCATCAACCGCGACTACAGCGAGCTTTTGGAAAGCCTCGGCCCCAGCGATCTCTGGTGGATCAAACTGGCCGATGGCTTGGATTTGACTTTAAAAAAGCAAATTGAATCATTGAGTTTTAGTGGTTTGGGGTTTGAAGCCAAAACGACCCGTTTTTACCCCGAAAATGATTTGGCGCTTGAGGTTTTGGGTTTTGTGGGTAAAGATCAAGATGATAACCCTCAGGGTTATTTTGGATTGGAGGGTTATTATAATGAAGATCTAACCGGTCGGTCGGGCCGTATTACTCAAGATGTCAGCGCGCTGGGCGAGCCAATCCTTTCTGGGTTTTATAACCAAGTGTCTGCCTTAGCGGGGCGGGATCTTGTTTTGACGCTCAATCGTGATATGCAGTTTTTGGTGGAGTTAAGGCTTAAAAAAGCCATGAGTGATTTTGGGGCCAAATCCGGCGATGTTGTTATCCTCGAACCGGAAACAGGGGCAATATTAACCATGGCCTCCTACCCCAAACAAGCCAGCCCCAGCGCTTTTGCCAACAATACTATTGGCGAAACATACGAGCCAGGTTCGGTGATGAAGGCGGTTACTATGTCGGCGGCCATTAATGAGGGGGTGGTAGAGCCCCAAACTACCATGCAAGACAGCGGCCCGGTGGTGTATTCTGGCCATACAGTAGATAACTGGGATGGCAAGCACCACGGCGAGGAAACCATGGTGGAGATTTTACAGCACTCCAACAATATTGGTGCCGCCTGGGTGGGGGGAAAGCTTGGCGCCAAAACCCTAAGGGAATATTTTCTAAAATTTGGTTTTGGGGAAAAGCTGGGGTTGGATTTAGAAGGTGAGGGCACCGGAGTGGTGCGGCCTCTTTCCGAGTGGGGGGACATAGATTTAGCCACCGCCGCTTTTGGTCAGGGAATATCGGTCACTCCTTTGCAAATGGCATCTGCTCTTGCCACCATTGCCAATGGCGGGGTGTACCAAAAGCCGTATATAGTGGGGGCAATTAGAGATTCCGGCGCCAATGAAAAATCATATCTGGTAAAGCCCGCCAAAGGGGTGCGGGTGCTTAAAAAAGCCAAAGCCGAGGTAATTACCGAAATGCTAACGCAAGCAGTTAGCGGGGGCGAGGGCAAATTCGCAGTCTTAAAAAATTATAAGATTTCAGGTAAGACCGGCACTGCTCAAATTCCAATAGATGGTAAGTACGATCCCCAAAAGACCAATGCTACCTTTATTGGTTTTTTGCCAAACAGTCGAAAGTTTGTTATGCTAGTAAGGCTTTGTGAGCCTCAAAGTTCCTTGTGGGCTTCAGAAACAGCCGAGCCGTTGTGGATGGACATTGCCCAGGATCTAATCCGATATTATGGCATTGAACCTGACTACTAGCGCCAAAAAAATAAGTGATGAGGTAGATATACCGGCGAGCGCGGCTCCGCCCCTGTTTTGGGCGGTGGCGGCTTTTGTTACCGAGGGGGATGTCGTGCTGAGGCAGGCGCGCTCGGAAACCGAGCCTTTGGGTTTTTTAACTAAGTTTCAGCAGTTGGGAGTGCCTTTTGAAGTTCAGGGCAACGATTTGCATGTTTGGTATGAGGCGCCATTGTCCCAAAGTGAGCTGTCCCTGGAGAATTCCTTTAGCCTTTGCCTGGTGCCGCTTTTTTTAAAGTTTCCTTTTCCTATTACAATTTCCAACATTAGCGATTCTCTTCTTCCTAGCCTTGAGGCTTTTGTTAGAGAGGCCAGAAGAGTGGGGGCCGATGTTAAAATTACCGATCTCAATGTATTAAAGGTGGCGCCCTCCAAAATTAAAGCCGGCCGTTTTGCCTTTAACCGCGATAACGAAGTCAGCCAGGCTCTGCTTCTTTTATCTTTCCTTTCCCGTGGCAAATCTACCTTCTTGGGTGTTCCGTCCAAAAACCCCGACTGGGTGGAGTTTTTTAATGTCCAAAAGTGAAAAGCCTACAATTATTATCTTACACGGTTGGGGGGCTTGCGGCTCTCGGTTTAAGGAAGCCAAAAATCTTTTGGAAAACCGAGGTTACAAGGTTTTTACCCCCGACCTTCCTGGATTTGGTCCTTCTAGGCCTCCCGTAAACCCGCTTACTTTAGGCGATTATGTGGAGTTTGTAAAGAAATATATTTCCAAAGAGAAACTTGAGAGGGCGGTTCTTGTAGGCCACTCCTTTGGGGGGCGGGTGGCTTGCGAGTATGCCGCGCTTGGCCCCAAGGAGCTCGAAAAACTTATTCTAGTGGCACCTTCTGGTATAAAACACCCTTCTATTAAAGCTGTCGTTTTCAAATCCGTTGCCAAGTTAGGTAAGACTGTGTTTGGTGGTAACGAAAGTTTGAGGAGGTTGTTGTATCGAGTGGTACGAGAAAGAGATTATTACAGAGCTTCTCCTGTTATGCGTGTTACTATGTCCCGTGTTTTACAATCTGACCTTCGTCCGAATTTGAATAAAATTAATGTTTCTACTCTCATTGTTTGGGGAGAAAAAGATACTTTTGTTCCTGTGAAAGATGCGCGCATCATGGAAAGAGAAATACCGCATTCAACTTTGAAGATACTGAAAAACGAAGGGCATCTTTTTCCGTACGAAAAACCACACAAGTTTGTAAAGATTATTACTGATTATGTTACTTAAACTGTTACTGGCTCCAATTTGGCTATTTTTTGTTTTGCTCCAGGCTTTTTACTGGACTTATCTTTGGCAGTTAAAAGAGTATCGTTTTGATCGATTGCGTTCTGCTACCTTAGAGCAAGGGTGGCGTTTTTTGGTACCTTTACATTTTTACCGTCCTGTGTTTTCTACCAAAGCAGTTATGGTGGCTTTTGCCGGTATTGTTTGCTCTACTGTTATGGCTACTTTCTCCCCGCTTTTGTGGATTTTAACTCCGTTTTGGATAAGTTTTTTTGTATTAATTTTGGCTGTGCCTACTTTGGGTTATAAGCGCTATATTTTTCGCAAAGCATCAAAAAAACTTAAAAGCTTTCTTGACTTAAAAGTGATTGGAGTTACCGGCAGTTATGGCAAGAGCAGTACTAAAGAGTTAATTGCGGGGGTTTTGTCTGCCAAATACAAGACTGCCAAAACACCCAAAAACAATAACACTCTTGTTGGAGTTTGCAGAGCTGTTTTGAGTCTCAAAAAAGATACTCAATTTTTTATTGTGGAGATAGGAGCATACAAAAAGGGGGAGATAAGAAAGATTTGCCAGCTGGTCCGCCCCGGTATTGGCGTTATTACCGGCCTTTGCCCCCAGCATTTGGCCCTTTTTGGGTCGATGGAGAATTTGGTAGCGGCTAAACTGGAGCTGGCCGAAGCTATTGGAAAAAAAGGTACAATGTTTTTGAATAGGGACGACACCCTGCTTAAAAAATATGTTGGCGAGATTAGGGCTCAAATTATTTGGTATTCAAGCGGAGCAGATTACGCCGTGGCTAATTTAGCAGGAGCCGCCAAGGTGGGGGAGCATTTTGCAGTGCCAAAAAATAAGATTTCCCAAGCACTAAAAAATATTCCGTTTGGTATCGACACCGTAACCGCCAAAAATGGGTTGAAAATTTTAAATGACTGCTACAATAGCAATCCGATTGGTTTTGAGTATGCGTTGGAACAGCTTTCGAAAGCTAATCGAAAAAACAAAATACTAATCACCCGGGGTATTATTGAGCTAGGAGAGGAGTCTGCAAAAATTCATAAAGGTTTGGGGCAAAAAGCAGGAAAAGTGGCTGATTTGGTGATTGTAACCAAGCGCGAATTTGCCGGGTACTTGGGGGGTAGGCTAGTGAGTGATCCCAAAGATGTTGCAAAAATAGTAAAGCAGTTTCCGCCGCAAGAGACAGCCGTGCTCCTGGAGGGCAGGCTTAATAAATGGCTCATCCAATCTTTACACAACTAAACCCAAATTTCGATTTGTCTGATTCCAGGCTAGCTTCTAGGCTCCTTGTTAAGACCTTGCTTGGCAAGGTTGACCAGAAAGCTATACCGGAAGTCGAGACCTGGTTTGCCAGGAAATTTGGAGGGGAGGCAGTGCTTTTTAACTCTGGTCGGGCGGCAGAATTGGCAATTTTTAAGGTACTGGCAATTCCGGAGAGCCGCGAGGCAATAGTCCAGCCTTTTACCTGCGTGGCGGCCATTAACCCTGTTTGGTGGGCGGGTTTAAAGCCAGTGTTTACCGATATTGAAGAAGATACTCTCTGTTTAGATTCCCGGCGTATTGCCGAAAATATCAATACCGCAACAAAGGCAATTTTAGTCCAGCACACTTTTGGCAATGTTCCCGATTACAAAAAAATCCTGCCAATTGCCAGAAAGTGTGGGATCCCAGTTATTCAGGATTGTGCCCACACTTTGGAGGCCAAGCTTGTAGGCACAGCGGCTTTTTTTAGTCTAGGAAGCGGGAAGGTGGTATCGGGAGTGTCGGGTGGGGTGGTTGTCACTAAGGACAAGCATTTGGCAAAAAAGTTAGCTAGGCTCCGGGACGGAGGAAAAAAACCGCCTAAACTTTGGCAGTCCCGGCAGTTATTGTACCCGCTTCTTATGCCCCTGGTTGAGAAAATGTATCAATACAATTTTACAACGGGTAAGGTGGGGCACAAAATCGTTCGGCCGCTTTTTGCAAAACCGGTGGAGAAGTTGGAAAAGCAGGGTAGGGCGCCATCTTGGCTGACACTGGCTCCCAGCCCGGTTTTAGCCGAACTGGCTTTAAAGCAGTTGGAGCAGTATCCCAAACAACTGGCTCGCGAGCAGGCTTTATTGGCCGAGTATCAAAAACGCTTTCAAGGTTCAGGTAGCTTGATTTACAATATATTACGTAGAAACGCAAAAGCAGTTATCGCCGAAGCAAAAAAGCAAAGAATTTTTTTAGGCAATTGGTACAGTAATGTTATTGACCCTAAAGGAGTAGATTTAGAAGCGGTAGGGTACAAAAAAGGCTCCTGTCCTGTAGCAGAAAAAGTAGCTACCCAAAGTATTAACCTACCTGTTAATAAAAAAATTAGTTTGGAAGATGTTAAGATAGTAGTAGAAGAACTTTTGTTATGCAAAGAACCGAAGTGAAATCCTCAAGTGTTGTCTCAATAGGATACGATCCCCGAGCTCTTATTTTAGAAGTGGAATTTAGGTCCGGGCGTATTTATCGCTATTTTGATGTATCCGAATACACCCACCAAATGCTTATGAATGCCCCTTCCCACGGCGGCTTTCTTACCGATAACATTAGATATACTCATCGTTATCAAAGAGTTGTGTGAGACAATATGTTTAATCCGAAGACTGACAAAATAGAAAAAATTGCCCGGAGCAGGCAAGGTATTGTCAAACAATTGGATAATTTTTTCGAGGTACCCACCCGTTTCTATATTGACTATGCAAATGTTCGTCCGTGGAGTAACAAGTTGAAGTGGCACATTGATTTGGGGCGGCTAAAACAATTTCTTGACTCATTCAGCACAATAGAAGCTGTTAACTTTTACAACGGTTATATTGAAAGCAGTCCTCGGTCTAGAAAAGAAATACAGGTTTTGGAGAACCATAAGTATACTGTACGTACAAAACCTGTCAAAATTATGAGGTTTCCAATAGATGCTTCCAGCATCTCGCAGGATTCCACTGCTCTGCTTGGCCAGTTTATCCGTCGTGCTTTACTGCGCAAATACGAGGTCGGCACCATCGAGTATTTAAACGATCGTTTTAGAGATATGAATAAAAAGGGTGAGTATTACATCGAAGACAGAAAATGCAATTTTGATGTTGAGATTGGGGTGGATATGCTTCTTGATCTTGAAAAAACCGATACGGAGCATTTTGTGCTGTGGAGCGGGGATAGTGACTTTGCCGACCCACTAGACAAATTGCTCAAGGCCGGGAAGAAGGTTTCTTTGTTTGCAACAGCCCGCAGGGTTTCCAGAGAGCTGTCTGAACTACGAGGTGGTGGTCTTATTGTTTTTGATATTAAAAAGATCCGGAATTTTATTTGTTGGAATAAGGAAATAGAAAGCAAAGAGGACCTCAGTGAAGAGGCCCCCAAGCTCAAGAATTAGTGATCTTTCGATCCTTTTAAGGATAACACAAACCTGTTGGAAAGGCAATGGTCAAAATTGTTGCGTTTAACAATGAGAAAGATTGGAATAAATTTGCTTTCCGGTATTCTTACTCCTATTTTCTGCAATCCTGGGATTGGGGTGAGGTAAATCTTGATTTGGCCAATAAGATTTACCGGTATGGCATCTTTAAAGGTGAGCGGTTGGTGGGAATATTTTTAGCCATTTTGCAAAAAGCCCAAAGAGGCCCCCTTTCCTACCAAAGCTTAATTGTTCCGGCCGGTCCGCTCATTGATTATTCTAATTCCAATCAAGTTAAAGAAGTGTTTGAATTTATAGAACAGCTAGCCAAAAAAGAAGGGGCAGATTTCGTGCGGGTAAGGCCGCCAATTCTAGCCGGTCCTGAAGCGGTCCTATTATTTAAAAAAAGCGGCTATAAAGCCGCTCCCACCCACCTTCACGCCGAAATTACTCTCCAGCTTGATCTTTTTCAAAGCGAGGAGGAGTTACTAAAGCAGATGAGAAAAACCACCCGTTATTCCATCCGTAAGGCGGAAAAAGATGGCGTGACTATTAAGGTTTCTACCGATCCTGAAGACGCCAAGATTATTTACCACTTGCAGGAGGCCACAGTGGGGCGGCA
>JBDRAO010000028.1:0-8609 GCA_043823645.1 bacterium | reverse complement strand
TTCGGCTGTCGGGTCATTGCCTTCGACCCATATTGTTCAGCTTCCGACTTGGGCAAGGTTGGTTTCTTAAAAGCAGAGCTTGACGAAATCTATAAAAAGGCTGATATTATCTCCTTTCACGCCCCATTAACTCCTGAAACTACCCATATTTTTAGCAAGAAAGATTTACCCCTGCTAAAAAGGGGGGTGTACATAGTAAATACGGCTCGGGGGGGTTTGGTTGAGACTAAGGCTTTGCTTGAAGGAGTGCAAAACGGGCTTATAGCAGGGGTGGGGCTGGATGTTTTGGAAAATGAGGAAGATATTATGGAGGAGGCCGAGGGGTGGCATGGGAGAAAATTAGAAAGAGCCTCACTTGAAATTGCCCTCCAAAATCATATGCTCATCAACGACCCCAGGGTTATTATTACCCCCCACAATGCTTTCAATAGTAGAGAAGCGTTAGAGAGAATTATGCAAGTAACAGCCAATAATATACTTGGTAGTTTATAACTCTACTGGGGTGTCACACTCTTCTTCTGTTTCCGGTTTAATGTATTCCAAATACCTTTCTGTGGTGGAGGCTCGTTTGTGCCCCAAAAGTTTGTAAAGATCTTTAATGCGCACCCCGGCTCTAATTTGCACCGCCGCAAAGGTGTGGCGCAAATCGTTGACGGTGACACTTTTAATACCGGCTTTTTTGAAGTATTGGTTAATGGAGGAGCGGATGTTGCGAATTAAGAAATTACGCCCGGTTTTGGTAATAAAGACCACCTCAGTTTTGGCCCCGCTATCATTGCGTACCTTAAGGTAGCTCTTTACAGCCTCTTGACCCCGCAGGTTGAAAGGAACTGTCCTTTGAGGTTCTTTTTCAAAGGCGGGAATATTAATCTCTCCCACCCCGTCCTCACTAAATTTGAGATCTTTGACTCTAATTCGGGCCAGTTCCCCAATGCGCATACCGGTTTGAAGTAAAAGCTCAACAATGGCAAAAAGCCTTTTGTCACTATAGCAGGCGTCCCTTAGGGCGCGGTACTCGGTAACTTTTAGGACTCTGGGGGCTTTGGCCTCAATGATGGGGTGGTTTACCTCGCCAGATACATTTTCGGAGATTAGCCCTTCTTCTAAAAGGAAAGAAAAGAATGTCTTTAGGGAGTTAATTTTGCGGCTAACAGACTTGGGGGCGTATCCCTTTTTGGCAAAACTATCTTTCCAGTCTTGTAGATCTGTCAGTGATACTTTTTTGTAATGGTCGATCCCTCGTTCTTTAATAAAGTTATTAAGCTGGCTAATGTCTTTGCGGTAGGCTACCGTGGTGGAACTAGAGCGGCCCTTGTCTGCCAGATTTTTTATAAATTTGTCTAGTGTTTTTTCAGCATCCATTGTGAAAAAAGATACCACCGTCTCATAGGCTTGTCAAGGGTTATGGGACTCGCCTCTGCTAAAGCTATGGCGCAGCTGGCTTGCCACGTGAGACTTGGTGAAGGTCGCGTAAAATCTTTCGCTTCGCTCAAGACCACGCGACACTGTAAAATCCTAGGTTTAGGCTTCGCTAATGCCTGCCCTCACCAAGGCTTTTACGTGGTGGAGCCGGGAGGATTCGAACCCCTGCCTGTCGGCAGGCAGGTCCGGCCAAGTGTGTATCTTCCTCGCTGTGCTCGTCAGCGATCGGAGCTGGTGGAGCCGGGTGGACTCGAACCACCGACAACTTGTGTATAAGACAAGCGCTCTAACCAACTGAGCTACGGCTCCGATCTAAAGACACCCGCTCTACCCCTGAGCTACGACTCCAAATCTAAAGACACATGAGCATGTTTTGAGTATAATGTTATCATTTTATGAAAAAATTACCCAAAAGAACTAAAATTTTGCTGTTAGTTTTGATTCCTATCATTGCAGTGGTTGTGGGGTTGTGCTTTAAGAAGGCTTTTTTTGGCAGGCACCGGAGGCTTTACGAGACAGAGGCTGAGATCAGAGATCTTAAAGAAAAAAAGGCTCTCTTGGAAAAAGACCTTAGAGAGTCCCAGAGCCGAGATTTTGTGGAGAAAGAGGCGAGGGAGCGGCTCAATATGGTCTATCCGGGAGAGATGGTGGTAGTTTTGCCGAAAGATGATCAGGAATCAAAAGAAGATTCAAGAGAGGATAGGGGTTTTAATTTGTGGCAGTGGTTAAGGGGATTGTTTTGAGAGGTTGGTGGCAGGGGAGGGATTCGAACCCTCGACCTCCGCTTTATGAGGGCGGCGCTCTAACCACCTGAGCTACCCTGCCAATGGACAAAGTATAGCAGATTTGTTATTCTAACTTCCGCGGGTGGGAGGTAAGTATCTCGGCGGGCTCATAATCCGCCGCAACCGAGGGGCAGATCCTCGGACCCGCAACCAATCTCATGAAAGACAAAACTAACATTAGAATTTTAACAGGAGATAGGCCTACCGGCAGGTTGCACCTGGGCCATTATGTCGGTTCTCTTAAAAACCGCCTTAAGTATCAAGCCCAGGGAGCCGATGTTTTTATAATTATTGCCGACTACCACACCTTAACTACCAAGCATTCCAGGGACCATATTAAAGCAGTGCAGGAAAATGCCAAGGAATTGGTGTTAGATTACCTTTCAGTGGGCATTGATCCCCAAAAAACCACTATTTACCTACAATCTTTAGTGCCTCAGGTGGCCGAACTTAATTTGTTTTTTGAAATGCTTGTTTCTGTTAACCGATTGAGGAGGGTTCCCACTCTCAAGGAAAAGGTTAAAGAGAGTGGCAAGGAAAGGGTAGGCGAGGCCTCTTTTGGTCTTTTGGGGTATCCGGTGCTCCAGGCGGCCGATATTCTTATGGTCAAAGCCAACCTGGTTCCGGTAGGTAAAGATCAAAAAAGCCATATTGAAATTACCCGAGAAATTGCCAAAACATTTAATAAGACTTATGAAGAAGTGTTTCCCATACCTCAAGCCTTGGTAGAGGGAGAGCTTTTGCCGGGTATAGACGGCCGCCCCAAAATGGGTAAAAGTTTAGGCAATGCTATCTATTTAACTGATGATTCCGGCACTGTTAAGTCTAAAGTGATGAGTATGTACACTGACCCTAAACGGCTTCACGCCAGTGATCCTGGAACGGTGGAGGGTAACCCGGTGTTTGCATATCACCGGGCGTTTAACTCTGATAAGACCGAGGTGGCCGAACTTGAAAAAAGGTACCGCCAAGGTAGCGTGGGAGATGTGGCAGTAAAGGAGAAACTTTACATAGCTCTGGAGAGTTTCCTAAAACCCATTCGGGAAGAGAGGAGCAAATACGAAGACCAAAAAAAAGCCATAGATGAAATATTGTATAATGGAACCGTAAGGGCAATTGGCGAGGCCAGCCTTATTCTCAAAGAAGTTAGGGATGCTATGGGGCTTGCAAGCGCAGTCGTATTATGAGGAGAACTGAAACTACCCAAACCATAAGACAAGCATTTACCGGCAATTTTTTTAATTTCTTGCCACTGCTGTTGGTGTTTTTTATTGCCATTAATCTTTTTTACAGTTTTTCAAAACCGGCCCAATACACCGAGGAAATTCCCATTACCCAAGCCTTAGGTCTCATAGCTCGGGAAGAGGTGGATAAAATTGAAGTAATAGATGGGCGGATTAACATTGATACCAATGATGGTAGGCAATATTTCGCCAAAAAGGGCTCGGAGGATTTTCTGGTCTTACTTACAGGGGCAAACATAGACTATAGCAAAATACCGCAGGGAGTGACAGAGAAGGATATTTTTCCCTGGTCTGACATACTGATTACTTTAATACTGCCTCTGGTTGGCTTTGGGGTTTTATTTTACTTTATGGCCGGTAGAGGAGTTAAGGGTATGCTTAATATTGGCCGCTCGAAGGCTAAAGTATTTTCAACCCATAAGCCCAAGACATCTTTTAAAGATGTGGGCGGCAGTGGGGAAGTTAAGGAGGAATTATCGGAAATAGTTGATTTCTTAAAGAATCCTCAAAAATACACCAGTCTTGGGGCCCGCACCCCCAAAGGAGTTTTAATGGTGGGGCCGAGTGGGGTGGGAAAGACCCTTTTGGCGAGGGCTATAGCCGGAGAGGCCAAGGTGCCCTTTTTTAGTGTGGCCGGCAGTGAGTTTATGGAGATGCTGGTGGGTGTTGGCGCCAGCCGCGTGCGCGATCTTTTTGCCATGGCCAAAAAGGTTTCTCCCAGCATAGTATTTATAGACGAGGTTGATGCCATTGGAAGGCAGAGAGGTTTTGGCGTTTCCGGCGGGCACGATGAACGGGAACAGACTCTAAATCAGATATTGGTAGAAATGGACGGTTTTGATGCCCGCACCAATGTAATTATTGTGGCGGCCACCAACCGCCCTGATCTTTTGGATAAGGCTTTAACCCGCCCCGGCCGGTTTGACCGGCATATCACCCTAGATTTGCCTGACATTAAGGAACGGGAGGAGATTATTAAGGTTCATATGAAAGGCAAGCCTTTTGCGGCCGATGTCAATGTTCCGGGCATGGCCAAAAGGACAGTGGGTTACAGTGGGGCTGATATTGAAAATACCCTCAATGAGGCCGCTATTTTGGCGGCTCGCGAAGGCAAAAAAGCCATTAGTATGGCCCACCTGGAGGAATCAGCCACCAAGGTAAAGCTGGGTCCTGAAAAAAAGCGTCTGCAGTCTGACAAGGAGCGGCGAATGACTGCCTTTCACGAAGCGGGTCATGCTGTCGTGTCGGCTTTCCTGCCGGATACTGATCCGGTGCACCGAATTTCCATTGTTTCACGGGGTCACACCCTAGGTTACACCATGATTCCGCCCAAGATTGACCGGTACAATGAAACCAAAAGCCGCCTTTTAAACACTATTGCCGTGCTTTTGGGTGGCCGGGCGGCAGAAAAATTGGAGTTTGGGGATATTACTGTGGGGGCCGCCAATGATATTGAGCAGGCCACCAGAATTGCCCGCCGCATGGTCACCGAATTTGGTATGAGCAAACTTGGCCCCATGGCTTTCGACGGGTCGGGTGATAAATCGTGGTTCAGAATGCAGTTAGGAGAATACTCCCAAGTGTCAGACAGTTATGCTTCAATGGTAGATAGGGAAACCTCCAAGATAATTGGCAGTAGTTTAAAAAAGGCAGAAGCCATTCTTAAGAGTAAGCGGAAAGTTTTGGCAAAAGTGGCTGTTACGCTGATGACAAAAGAAACATTAAGCCAGGAGGAATTTGAAAAATTGTTATCATGAAATCTCTCAGCGAGGTTATTAAAGAAAGGTCCGGGGGAGGCCCTGTTTTTGCAAAACACGAGTTTCAAGCCTTTGGCCTGTATTTGGCGCAGGAATTGGACGATTTGAAACATAAGGCTTTATATATTAAACTGGCTAAAGAGGAGGAAAGGGCGAAGCTTTGGAGGGCCCTAGAGTTTGTGAAAGCGCGTAGCCCGAAAAGCAAAGCTCGACTTTTTATGTGGAAAGTGAAAAAGCTGAGAGAGAATTGATTGTACTTGGGTGGTTGTGCTCCATTGGCTGATAATTACAAATTACGAATTACGAATGAAAAAAGAAAGATCAGGAATTAATTCGTAATTGCGCATTCGTAATTGTTAATTGATTTGATTAGTTTACTGCTCCAATTTTTTCTAATAACAACCGGTTCAATTTTGGGCTGGTTTTTCCCCGATTTGGAGGCTCTTATTACTGCTTTTTGGACTGAAAGGGAGCATCATGTATCCCCCATGATTCGTTCTTACTACAAGGAGAGAAAATTTAAGCTGTTGCAATATTACTGGGTTACCAATAGGGGAGAGTATCAAAGCCTCATTATCCACTCGGCTTTTTTTCAGCTGGTTCTTACAATTTTTTGCTTTTATATTGTTAGCTCCGGAGGGAGTGTGATGGTCTCTTTTTTGTGTCTGGCCTTTTTAGCCCGCCTTTTTTGGGAGCAATACCACGATCATAAAAAAGGAACCCTAGAGAAATGGTTTTGGGCCATAAACCTGCCCTTGACTAAAAACTTTTATAGAGTATATTTTGGAACACTGGGATTTGTTTTTGTGTTTTTATTGTATTTGGCTTTCTAAGTTATGATTAAAAAAGCAGACCAACAGAAAGAAAAAAGTAATGGAGCCCCACTGATTGCGGTGGCTATCTTCCTGGCTGGTTTTACTATTGCGGTGGCTGTTTTGGTTAAAGATAAAGTGGCCCTCCCGTTTGGTAAGGATAGGGATCAGGAGCAGGTATTGGGAACGGGTGCTGAGATAGTCAATGATGGGGAGTTAGGTCTAATATCGGTGGCAGATAATAACTCACCGTTCCTGGGGAGTACCACTGCCCCGGTGGTAATCTACGAAATTTCCGATTTTGCTTGCCCCTACTGTGCTCTGGCGGCTGGTTTTAGAGAGGATCTACGCCAAGATATTATAAAGAATGCCCAGGATAATAACCGCCAGGATTTGGTGGATTATTGGGAAACTTGGTTGGCTCCGGTAACACAGATTAAAGAAAAATACATCAACACGGGAAAGGTAAGGCTGGTTTTTAAGGCTATCCCGGGACACGGCCAGCTCGCCTTGAAAGCTAGTGAGGCGGCTCTTTGCGCCGGTGACCAGGGTAAATTTTGGGAGTATCACGATGTCTTGTTTGCCAAACAGGCCGATTGGTATAGCGAAGAGGCGACAGACGAGAGTCTGGCTGTCAATCTAAAAGCTTATGCCGCAGATTTGGGGCTCAATGAGAGTGAATTTGAAAAATGTTTAAATGGTGAGATTTATAGCAAGGATATGATGCAAAACTATTCAGACTCGCAGGAGGTTTTTAACCAGCTTAAAACTGCCGGACTTGTTGGCGCCAATCAGAACGGGCTGGGAACTCCCACCTATATTATTAATGGCCGGTATTTGTCCGGAGCGCAAAGCTTTAGCGAGTTTGAAAAAATTATTGAAGAAGAATTAAGCAAATGACAGCCCCATTTCCCATGTATGACCTCATTATCATAGGATCCGGACCGGCCGGTTTAACAGCCGCTATTTATGCCGCCCGCTATAATTTGAAAACCCTAGTAATTGGCCAGGTAGTGGGGGGGCAGGTGGCTGAGGTGGCGTCAATTGAAAATTATCCCGGTTTTTTAAGCGTTGGGGGTCTTGAGCTTTCCAAAAAGTGGCTCGACCAGGCTATTGGTTTGGGAGTTGAGGTAGTGAGTGACTTGGTAGAGAGTGCCTCTTACCCTTTAAGCGAGAAAGTGCAAACGATTGTAAAGACAGCCGGTGCCCAAGAGTTTAAGACCAAAACACTGCTTTTGGCCAGTGGGACCGAACCGCGTAAGCTTGGTGTTTCGGGGGAAAAGGAGTTTTTTGGTAAAGGAGTAACATATTGCTTTACCTGCGATGCTCCTTTTTTCAAAGGAAAAACGGTGGCGGTGGTTGGCGGGGGAGATTCAGCCATAACCGGCGCTTTGGTCCTGGCCGACATTGCCGAAAAGGTTTTTGTTTTGCATCGGAGGGACGAATTTACCTCAAAACCCGGTTTATTAAAAGAAGCCAGAGCGCGAAAAAATATTGAATTTGTTACCAAGGCAGTAATAGGGGAAATTAGGGGAGTAGAAAAAGTGGAGGAGGTTTTACTGGAAGATGGCCGCACCTTAAAAGTGGATGGTGTTTTTGTGGAGGTTGGTTCTGTGCCTGCAAGAAAGCTTTCTCAGATGTTGGGTATAAATGCTACCCAAACCGGATTTGTAGAGGTGGGGGCAGACCAGTCTACCAATATGCCGGGCATTTATGCGGCCGGGGATATTACCAACGGCAGTAATGGGGTACGGCAAATTGTTTGCGCCATGAGTGAGGGGGCCGTTGCAGTGCAAAGTATTTTTAAGTATTTGAAAGGGAGTTTGCAGACCCCCGCGTACTAAAACTTATGGAAAAAAAGAAACCAGTTGTAGATCAAAATTTGTGTATTGGCTGTGGTTTGTGTGCCTCGCTTTGCCCAGAGGTGTTTGAGCTGGACGAGGATACATACAAAAGCAAAGTAAAAGCCAATGTTAGTGAGTTTACGCCGAGTGTAGCGAGGTGCCAGAATGCCATTGATTCCTGTCCGGTGGCCGCCATTTCTTGGAACCCTTGACACATTAATTTTATACTGTTAGTAATGGCTGAGCTTAGTTGTTCTTTGACAATCGAATAGCAAAAAGAATTCAATTTTTGAGAGTTTGATCCTGGCTCAGGAAGAACGCTAGCGGTGTGCCTAACACATGCAAGTCGAATGCGCCTCATTGGCGCATGGCAGACGGCTGAGTAATATGTAGGAACCAACCCCCGCCACGGCCATAACCCATCGAAAGGTGGGATAATAGCCGATGGCATGGAACTTGTTTTCATTAAAGGTTTCCCGCAAGGGACGCCGGGCGGGGACGGGCCTGCAGCCCATCAGCTTGTTGGTAGGGTAAAAGCCTACCAAGGCTATGACGGGTAGCCGGTGTGAGAGCATGATCGGCCAGAAGGGCACTGAAACACGGGCCCTAGCCCTACGGGGCGCAGCAGTGGGGAATATTGCGCAATGGGGGAAACCCTGACGCAGCGACACCGCGTGGAGGATGACAGCCTTCGGGTTGTAAACTCACGTTAAAAAGCAATGGCTAACTACGTGCCAGCAGCAGC
>JBDRAO010000027.1:0-2209 GCA_043823645.1 bacterium | reverse complement strand
TGATCCTGAAACAGGGGAAAGGGTAGAAACTCAAGTGCAGGACACCCACAAAACAGTAGTGGAGCAATATTATGAAGTAACAGTAGAAAAACCCGATGGTACCGAAGAGGTCCTAAAAGTTACCGGAGAACACCCTTTGTTGGTGAAGAAACGCAGTGTTTTACAAACAATTGCTACGACAATAGCAAAAATGGTCAAACAGTTGACCGAAGGTTTAATTTAATGTTAACCTTATTTTTGCCTTTTTTCGCCAAAAAGGCGTGAAAGAAATTACCGCCGGGGAGGGTGAAAAACTGACACGCGTGTCAACTAGTCACCTCCCCGGCATCTGGTTTGAAAAACTTGCGGCTCATGGCAGCCTCCTTAACGGCCGGAAGCAGCCTCACAAGGATTGGCCCCGGAAGGACAAGACCAAACTTGGGACTGGTGCAAAACTGCACGCAACAGACCCTCAACCTCGGTCTCCCCAACCACCTCATCCCACACCCAGCAACCAGGCCAGCTGGCCGGCATAACACCACACTCGCTCCCAACCCCAATGTCGGGGTAGGCGTAAGTGTTGCCGGAAACCAAACTACAACCCAGGGCCTCAAAGTCGGGCTTCTCTGGCTGGGCCACGACACCTCCACCTGCCTCGCTGGCAAAGATCACCAGTAAAAGCAGGGCCGCGAGAACGGCCGCGACCGCCTTCCAATTCTTGCAAACGGCAACCATTTCCCCACCTCCTTGGACGACTACTTACTACCTGTAATCGTCGCAGTTAAACCAACCACGGGCCTCGGCATCCGCGATCAGCCGGCCAACGTCATCGCTCAGGGTACCGTTGACACCCTCCTCCATTGCTACCATGTCGTGGTAGCTCCGGCAGAGAGCCCCCCAATCCGGTCCCACGGGCTGCTCGGCCATGGTAAAATTGACCACGACCGAGAGCAAAAGCAAAACCAACGCCAACGCCAACGCCAACGCCAACATCCCCTTGTTCTTTTTCATCTTCCCCTCCTTCTTTCTTTAGATTTGGTTGGCTTTCCCAACCTATTGTCCGATAGCTTAGCACATTTGCAGGTAAAGTCAAGCAGTCAGTTGAAAAGTTGCCAAGGTGTGGTACAGTGTCATTAGGTTAAGACACCTTCCACAATGAGAAGCATAATGCCTGCCAAAAAATATGTCCTCTTTTCTCTTCTAGCCTTGCCGCTTCTGGGGCTGGCTTTGGCTATTTTATATTCACAGGCAAAAAACAGAGAAGAGGGAAAAACCGTATATAATACCGTACCGGTGGGGAGTGCTATAAGTTTTCTTGAAGAGCGTGGGGATCTTTCCTTTTTTAAGGAATGTCTAGCAAGCGATAGTAAAAGTGGGGATTCCGTCCTGGCAACTTTAAAACTTGGCGAGGGCGACTACAGAACTGGTACAATTGGAGTTAGTTGTGGCAATAAATCCTTTGGTTTGGGCATCTCGAGTGAGACTGTTTTTATTTTACAGTCCGGCCTAATCAATTCTGTCAGCGAAATTTCAGACGAAAATTATCGCAAAGTTTCAAAGGAAGAATTTTTCAACCGTGCGAAATCTGGCGACCTGGTTCAAGCCGGAATATATACAGGTAACAATACTTATGTGGCATCTTCATTTTTCAAAGTCGATCTATGAATATTAAAATACTGGCAATTAAGAAAGGTTACCGCCGGCTCCTTTTTTCCTTTTTTGTCGTTGTCTCTTTTCTGGCAGTTAGCAAAAAAGCGTATGCGGCTTGCTCAATCTTTTCAACCATAAACCACTGTGTTCCCACCTGCGAAACTAGCTGTGACCCTATGCCTCCTGCCTGGCCACTCTGCTGGTGGAAAATTAGTTGTGGAAGCGCCTGTGTGGGTGGGGTATGGCAAGCGGTGGAAACAATTTGTTGCACACTCCCCGGTGATGATCCCTGCACAGGGGGCGGAGGAGGCGGTTGCTTTTTGGCAGATACCAAAATAGCCACCCCTGGAGGGGAAATGAATATTCAAGATGTTAAGGTAGGAGATACAGTAATAGGCATTGACCCAGAAACAGGAGAAAGAGTAGAAACTCAAGTAGGAGATACTCACAAAACAGTGGTAGAGGAATATTATGAAGTAACAGTAGAAAAACCGGACGGTACCACAGAAGTGCTCAAGGTAACTGGCGAGCACCCCTTACTGGTAAAAAGGCGGCCTACTATTGGAAATATCCTTCAAGC
>JBDRAO010000026.1:0-17079 GCA_043823645.1 bacterium | reverse complement strand
TAAGGGGAAAGAAGCGGCCTCATTTTTGGAGGAGCTTTTTCTGGCAGGAAATAGAGGCATGAACGCAGGGCAGATTAGGCTTCACAGGTTGGAACACAAGAATAGCTAAAGTCACTATCCAACTATTCGAATAGTTGGATAGTCAAGTTGTAGGGTAAATCCCATTGGCTGGTTTTATCTGGTAGAATTATATTATGCCTTCTGGTAAACCTTCCAAAAATCCTCAATTCAAAGTTTGGCATCTGGGTGCAATTACAGCGGTGCTTTTTTTGGAGGTGCTGGTAGCGGCCGGCGCCGACTACTACATTCAAAAAGATACTGATCATCGGTTTGAAAGTCTCGTAAAAGCCGCCTATACAAAGCCCGAAGTGTTGGTCCAAAAGGTTGGGCCGGAAGTTTTGGGAGCGACCTCACCCACCACTTGCAGTCCCTGTCTTAAAAAAAGCCTTAACAACCAAATAGCCACCTTTTCGGCTCAAGCAGTCCTTTTGGGCGATTTGAACTCAGGCGAAACCTTTGCTGTTAAACAAGAAAAGGCTTTGCTTCCCATTGCCTCCTTAACTAAACTTATGACAGCCCTAACAGTGCGAGATAAGCTTTCCCTTTCCGACACTATTGCTGTACCTCAGGTTTGTACTACTCTTTCCGAAGGCCAGCAAACCTTAGGTCTTAAAGCGGGGCAGAACTACAAAGTGGAGGATTTGCTTTATGGCTTGCTGGTGCGCAGTGGCGCCGATTGCGCCTGCGTCCTGGCCTACGGCTTTGGGGGAGAAGATGCCCTAGTAAAAGCCATGAATGCCAATGCGGCCGCCCTAGGGCTAAAAGCCACCCACTTTCAAAACACGGTTGGCAATGATGCCATTGACAACTACTCCACTGCGGAAGACCTCTTTTTACTCACCCAAAATTTTATGAAAAACCCGGTATTGCGAAAAATTGCCGGCAGTACTTACTTTTGGGGCTTGCGCAATACTAACGAGTTGCTGTTTGATTTGGAAGGAGTCACTGGAGTTAAAACCGGCTACACTCCCGGCGCTGGCGAATGTCTAGTGACTACTTGGGCAGATAGAGGTAGGGAGTTTATTGGAGTGGTTTTAGGTTCAAGCAGTAGGTTTAACGAGGTGGAAAGGCTCACTCAAATCTCTAGGCTAATCCCGTAACCACTCGTTATCAATGGCCCACGAAAAGGCTGTAAAGTAGGCTCTTTGATTATCGGTTGTTAGCGCCTCGCCTTCAAAAACATAAATGGGAATCATAAAGTCTTGAATCTCTTTGTCTTCAAAATAGGCCAAATACACCTCTCTTACAAAAACTTTCTCCACCGCCAACTTTTTAAATTCAGCAAAAGGATCAGCATCTTTAATTCTTAACTCAACCACAGGGGCTTGGCCTTCTTGCACTTCCTGCCACGCCAAATCAACCGGTTTGGCAGGGTAGGTGGCCTGTGTTTCCTGTACCGGATTCCAAGTGGTGTAGTAAATGAGCGGCGCCTCAATCTCTTGTTCTCTTGTACCGGTGAGATACACAGTCACATTGGCCAATTTTTTCTGCCCAAACACCGGATAAATTGCCTTATCTACCGGTAAGTTACGGTAAAAATCCACCTTGACCAGTTGAGCTGTGCTAAGACTGGGCGTTTTATGAGGATTGCCATTCTCATCTACCGCCACCAGGGTGGTTTTTTGAATGCCCTGCTCCAGTGTTTCCGGCAGTAGCCCTTTGCCGGAAAGCATTCCCTTGGCGCGGGTAACAGCCTCTATTTCAGAGTATGTATCGCCGGCTTTGAGTTTTTGGTTTAGTGTTTTGCCGTCGGTCGTGAGAGTAAAATTGCCGCTGGCAATGTTTATCTTGAATTGGCGGGTTGTTTCGCCCTCTTCCCACAGATATTCAGTTTTGGAAAGCTCTTTAGCTTGAGATTTAAACCCCAACGAGACTGCCAGATTGCGCGCCTTTGTGCCCGATAAAAGATCCGGTTCCGGATCGTCAACTTCAAACACAGTCAGGGTGGGGGGCAGTTGAGGCAAGGCCCCATTGACTGTATCTAGCTGGTAAGTTACTTCCCCATTGTCAAATTCCACTCCCTTTATTTCCGGGTGGGGGATTTTGCCAAAGGCCAAAGTGGGTCCGGGTGGGGGAGGGGGATTGAGGAATTTATATAAAGCCACCGTTCCCTTTAGGGCGTACTTGCCGGTGTAGTAAGTCACAAAGGTCAGAGCAATAAGAGCGGCCGTGCGTTTAATTTGGTACTGGGTGTTTTTGAGGCTCACAAGCCAAGTATAGCAGACTGTACGGATTTCCGCATTTATGGATTCTAAAAAATGTAGGTGGAAACGCCCTTGTAGGCTAAAAGTTTTTTGTCAAAGCTGGCTAGAGCGCCTTTCCTTTCCAGCGCGCTCGCTACCACTAAACAGTCGGCCATATCTAAACTTGTTTCTTTATAAATCGATATGGCTGTATAACTTTCTTTGCTTAATTGAATACTGCGGTGAGTTTCTAGAAATGAAAGCGCTTTCTCTACATCTTTCCTTCCTAAATTATAAACTTTGCCTTCCAGAACATACTCAATTTCAGGCAATACCACTTCAGGTATCAAAACGCTTTCCCCGCTTTCGAGCAGAGTTTTTATTTTTATGGCTTGTTGCGGAATATCTTTGGTAAAGAACCTAATGAGGGCGCTGGTATCTAAGATAATCATTTTGAGAATTTTTTTTCCATATGCGCTCTATGGGCATCTTTGATATCTTTTTCAGTAATTACCTTCTTGGCTTTGAACATGCCAAAGGCTGTATCTACAGAGATAGCCGGCTTAGCAGAAAAGTAGTCGCCCTCCTCTTTAATAATGATTGTTTGAAAGGGTTTAATGCCAAAACTGTCTCTAATTGGTTTAGGTACAACAATTTGTCCCTTTTGTGATATGGTAGTAGTATATGTCATGGTAAAACCAGTGTACACGGTAAAACTTACTGTGTCAAGTAGTACTTGTTAACAAAAGATCAATTTAAAAATTTAAAAGCATGCCCGCCGAAGCCTTAGCGGAGGAGGGTGGAGAGGATTTGGTTGATTGTTTGCGTTTCTAAAAGGTCAGAGCAATAAGAGCGGCCGTGCGTTTAATTTGGTACTGGGTGTTTTTGAGGCTCACAAGTAGAGTATATATGTTAGAATTGGAAAGATGAATACAGTTAGAACCAGAATTGCTCCCAGCCCCAACGGCAGTCCCCATGTGGGTACCGCTTATCAAGCTTTGTTTGACTGGGCCTTTGCCAAAAAGCATGGGGGGCAGTTTATTGTTCGCATTGAGGATACCGATGCCAAAAGAAAAGTGGCTGGGGCGGAAGAAGAGGTTTTTGAAGCGTTGAATTGGTTGGGACTTGTGCCAGATGAGAGTCCACCCCATGGTGGCGAATTTGGTCCCTACCGCCAATCGGAACGTTTGGCGCTTTACCAAAAATATGCCCAGCAGTTGGTGCAAAGCGGTCACGCTTACAAGGATGGCAGTGCCATTAGATTCAAAATCCCCCAAAGTGGCAAAACAGTGGTTTGTGATCCGCTGCGCGGGGAAATTGAGTTTGAAAACAAGGATTTGAGCGATCCTGTGCTTCTAAAATCAGATGGCTTTCCCACCTATCACCTGGCAGTAGTGGTAGATGATCATTTAATGCAGATTACCCATCCTGTTAGAGGCGAGGAGTGGATTCCTTCATATCCAAAGCACCAGTTGATTTATAAGGCCCTGGGTTGGCCAATGCCGCTATATACCCACACTCCCATTATTCGCGGCACAAGGCGCGAAAAACTTGGTAAAAGGTTTGGCCACTCATCGCTTAGTTGGTTTAGGAAAGAAGGTTTCTTACCGGAGGCCTTGCTTAATTATTTGGCTCTTTTGGGTTGGAGCCACCCCGAAGGCAGGGAGTTTTTTACCCTGGAAGAGTTTGCCGAAAAGTTTGATTTGAAAGATTTGTCTTCCGTGGGGCCAGTGTTTGATTTGCAAAAATTAGAATGGCTCAACGGAGAGTGGATAAGATTCTTGCCTTTGGAGAAGTTGCAAAACCATGTGGAAAGTTACGCTAAATTTACCGGCCGAACTCTGCCGGGAGAGGCACTGCCAAAACTTTTGGGGCTGGCTCGAGAGCGAATGGTAAAACTGGCTGATTTTTTCACCCTCTGCGAGTTTTTAGATGAAGAGAAATTTGAAAGTAATTTGGCGCAAAACAAGGACCAGATCAAACTGAGCCAAGATCAAATTGAAAAAGTGGCCACCAACCTTTCGGAAATTGAAAATTGGCAGGCGGAATCAATTAAAAAGGTATTATTCGAAAGTTTGGGGGAAGCTAAAAAACGCGACTATTTTGTAAGCCTGTACTCTTTAATTACCGGAAAACCGGTAGGCCTTCCCCTTTTTGAAAGCATGGCAATACTAGGGCAGGACAAGGTTTTGAAAAGGTTGGCTGTATCTTAATTACACATTCGTAATTGCTAATTCGTAATTATTGTGAAAAAAAATTCCACCAGGCTTGAAAAAATACTCCGTTTCATTCCCGGTTTTCTCACCTGGACCACCCTGTCCTCCCCCCTATGGTTGGGTTTTCTATGGCCCAAGGGGGTAGTTTTCGCGCTGACTTTTTTGGCCCTTTTTTGGGTGTATCGGGCAGTGGCCCACTCGGTGGGAGTGGCTTTGGGGTATGGCAAGTATCGCCGGGAAATAAAGGTGAACTGGCTAAAAAAGTGTCAAAAATTACCTGAGTTTGAAAACTTAAAACATTTAATATTAATTCCTTTTGTTGATGCGGAGTACACTGTAACACGACACACTCTAAAGGGGATTGTAGATAACAACTATTCTAAAGAAAGTGTCTTTGTGGCCATAACTTGCGAAGAAAGAGGAGCAGAGAAAGTTAGAAAGGATGTAGAAAGATTAAAAAAGGAATTTGGCAGTAAGCTTGGCAAAGAGGTGCTTTTTTTTACCCACCCGGCCGGAATTGCAGGGGAAGCGATTGGAGCCGGGGCCGCCAATAGGGCTTGGGGCGCAAAACACGCCGTGGCCTATTTGAAGGGAAAAGGCTACCATTTAAATGATTTTCTTTTCACCACCTTCGACGACGATGCCAAAATTCACAAACAGTATTTAGCTCGCCTGTCTCACAAATTTTTAACGGCTCAAAACAGAAACAACAAATTTTACTACCCGGCAGTTTTTTTGTATGACAACAATATTTGGAATGTTCCTCCCCTAATGCGTATTCAAGCCAACTCAGTGACCCTGGCAGTGCTATCGAGCGCCATTATTGAACCGCATCGCAAAGATACCTGGTCGGCCTACTCGGTAACGCTTAATACTTTAATCGAGGCTGACTATTGGGACACCAGTTTAGGGGTCGATGATACCCCGTTTTTTTGGCGGGCTTTTTTTGCCAAAAATGGTGATTTTGAGGGGGAGGGTTTTTTTATTCCCATTTATTCAGATGCAGTGCAGGGCAAGGATTTTTTACACTCTCACACCAGCCAATATAAGCAGTTGCTCCGTTGGGGTTGGGGGGTAATAGTCTTTCCGTTGGCAATGGAAGGGTTTTTAAAAAATAAAGCAGTCCCTCCTCTTAAAAAATTTATGGGAGTAATTTATATGCTGGAACAATATACTATTTGGCGCACTATTACTTTTCTGATTACCTTTGGTTTTGGATTACTGACAGTTTTTAACCAAGCGGCGCGCCAAAACGCTTTAATTTACACTGTTCCCGATATTACCGGGTGGATTTTAACCGGAGCAATTTTTTTCCTTTTGCCTATTACAATTTTCAGGGAAAAATTGGTGGCAAAAAAGCCGAGACACTGGCCCTGGTGGAAAAAACTTTGGTCGTATGCTGAAGGTCCTCTGGTAATAATAAATCTTTTAACCTTTGCTTTTATTCCTTATTTGGACGCCCAGACTCGCTTTATGTTTGGCAAAAAGATGAAAGATTTATATTTTACCCCTAAGATACGATCATAATATGTTTTCAAAAGCAGGGCGCTTTTATAAGTTTTTTATATGCCTGAGCGTTTTCCTAAGTTTGGCAGTTTTATTACTGACTGTTAAAGCTTTTGGATCTCTACCGACCACAATTCCTCTTTTTTATGCGCATGGGTGGGGACATTCCCAGCTGGCTCCTAAGGCATTAATTTTTTTGCCGTTGCTGCTTCAAATTTTTCCTCCCCTGCTCAGCTTTAGGTTAGCCAAAAACTCACAGGATGTCTTTTTTAGCCGATTGCTCCTTGGCGCGGCCATGCTTGGTAATACCATAACCAACCTGGCAATTTTAAGAATTTTAGATATTACTGCCGCTTCAGAAGTATGGCCCTCTTTTTTAGACTATCGCTTACTGCTCACTGCGATACTTGCTTTCGTGGTTTCCTTTTTAGCCACCCCTTTTGTTATTAAACTAGCTTTAAGTCTCAAAATGATCGATGATCCTAAACACAGGAAGCATCCGGCCATGTTGCAAAAGCATAGCATTCCGAGGGCCGGATCATTGCCAATTTTTTTGGGGTTTTTAACAGCGGTACTGGTATTTGTGCCCCTAACTAAAACTGTGGTGGGAATTTTAGCCGGTGGCTTAGTGGCTTTGGTAGTAGGCCTTTGGGATGATAGGGCTGACCTGAATCCTTACTTGAGGTTTTTAATTAGCAATGTCTTGGCCGCTTTTTTGGTGATTGCCGCCGGGGTGGGCATTGCCTATTTTAAAATTCCTTTTTTTGATAAGGTGGTAGATTTGGGAGCCATAAATTTTACCGTGGGTTCGCACAATATTACCCTTCTGGCTGACCTTTTTGATATGCTCTGGATAATTTGGGTGATGAATATGCTCAATTGGAGTAAAGGGGTAGACGGGCAATTTCCCGGGATTGTAGTAATTGCGGCCATTGTAATTGGTCTTTTGTCTTTAAGATTGGCGCCGGCCGACCCGACCCAATTTACCTTGGCTCAAATTGCCTTTGCCACCGCAGGGGCAACCTTGGCTTTTCTAGTCTTTAATTGGCACCCCAGCCGCATCTTGCCAGGTTACGGCACTACATTTTTAGGGCTTATTTTGGCTACTCTGGCCATTTATTCCGGGGCCAAAGTGGCGGTGGCCGTTTTGGTGCTTTTGGTTCCAACGCTAGATGCGGTGGCCGCCATAATGCGGCGAGTTTTAAGGGGTCAGAGTCCCTTTTGGCACGATAGGGAGCATTTGCACCACCGGCTTTTAAACCGAGGGTGGTCGCACCAGCGAATTGCCTATTTTTACTGGGGAGTGACCGCTTTTTGCGGTCTTACGGCCTTGCTCACAGCCGGCAGTGATCGTTTGCTGGCCTTTTTGGTTATTGGCGGTTTGGCGGCTTTTAGTATTGCTGTTTTGAACTTAAGGGGTGTACGAAATTACCAGTAGAGTTTGTAGGTTACTATCGCTAAAGGCTTTGGTTTCAAGAGTGCTTTTTCCCTTTCTGGCGGAAATTTCAAAAATATCCCCATTTATTTTAGAGTTTGTTTCTTCCCACCCCTCTTGGGCAGTAAGTTTTTCGTGTTCTTTGACAGTTTCAAAAAGAGTCCCATTTTTTACGAGGCAGGTTATTTGGGAGCTTAGGGCTGTTTTTGAATGGGACAACACCTCGCAATTTGGCAAAAGGGGAATTTGTGGAGAGAGGGGGGCTTTGGTGGCAATGCCGGCAATATTAGAGTTCTCCGGCTCTTCCCGGGGTAGGGCGTAAAAGCCCAAGGCTGAAATGAATGCTGTACCTACCACCAAAATTGTGGTAATAATGAGGAGCTGATTACGCATGATTTGATGTTAGCAGTATGCGGCCCCATCGTCTATCGGTTAGGACATCAGATTCTCAATCTGAAAAGGGGGGTTCGATTCCCCCTGGGGCTACCAAAAAGTTCATTCCACCCGACGGGTGGAATGGAGAATATGGTTAGTTTACGGACTCTTCGAGGTAAAGAGTTTTTGAGACACCATTTTTATAATTTTTGTTAAGCCCATCTTTAACAAACTGTTTGTATTTTTCTTGTCCCCCGGCAAGTTTAACCCAATTTTTTAACCGTGTTGCATCAACAATATCGCTATGACTGAAATCTTTAGTCCAATTAATGTACGAACTGTAGGGGTAGGAAAACAGCCTGTCCGTGCTTTGCTCCGGATTTGTTTTGCTAGAAAGAACAGGGTTTAAATGTATATAGCGGCTGACATTGAGCACATTCCCATCTCCTTCTAGTTTTTTCGATTTAAACGGCCCCTGGAAAAGCCTTCCCATGCGCTTATATCTTTTGTTGAAGTATTTCGTGTAGCTATTGGCAATATCGGAGAGGGCAGTACTTAAATTGCCACCTGTGCAGGGTCTAATTAGAAAATGAAAGTGATTTGGCATTAGGCAAAAAGCTAAAAGCGAGATGCGCTTGGTTTCCGAGTTACGCGGATTATCATTAAGATATTTTTTCTGATCTGAAACATCAAGAGTATTAAAGCGGCTTAATTTGATGGCTTGTTGGTGGGTGTAAAACGAAACCACCGATAGGAATTTTTGATAATCGTGAGTCTTTCTAAAAATAGACCTTTTGGCTGTACCGCAATTGAAGACATGGTAGGCAAAGCGAGTTTCAAAATATCTTGGTTTGGTAGCCATGTCCTTAATTGTACACTATTCCCATTCCACCCGTCGGGTGGAATGGGACGGAAGCAATTCCAAAATCTAAGCGTTTAGAAAATAAGTTCCAACGAACATTACGACAATAGCCAGTATCTTTTGAATCAAGGACCTCCTTCTTATGTCCTCCTTAACTATTTTTGGGAATAGTAAGGTAAGGACTATGCCGTAAGCAAAGACGAAAGACGGTTGAAAACCATTAACTACCCAAGTAACCGTAATCGGTGTAAGTAGCGAGGCAAAGTTGAAAGACACTTTTGCAATTATGTTCACAATCTCATTTACACCATTAAGGCTTAAAGCAAGTATCCCATTTGTTTTTATTACTGTTACAAACTGCTCTCTGTAAGATCTAACAAAAATTATTAGTAAAAAAGCAAAAATTGCAAAGCCAATATACTCCCAAAAACTGGCAAACCAAAAGCTGGATTGAATAGCAAAATACTTAAAAAACAAAAAGTTCAGGGCAAAAATTACTGAGGACAGTGTCATTAACCAAAATACTTCCTTTTTGAACTTAATTCTTTTACCGTCTGACAAATCAAGCGACATTCCTATTGCCCCCGAAACAACGAGTAAACCCCCCAAAAGCTGATTATTTGTAAGGGTTTCCCCTAGAATCATGTAAGCTAAAACATAAGAGAATACAGGAATAAGTTGGAAAAGAGGGACGCAAATTGAGGTTTCATCTTTCCGTATAGCGTAGAAATAGGGCAAAATAGCTAGGATATAAAGGAAGCCATTTATTACGATTAAGATACTTGTGGGAGAAAAGGATAAAACTTCTGGGCGAAAAAAAGCAATTAGCGGCAAGAGAGGCAAGCCAATCAAGGAAGAGAAAACCACCAATGCCCCAACACCAGTCTCCTTGAAAAACCTACTTACAAGATATTTGTCTATATGGTTGGTAGCACTCCATAAAGCAGGGGGAATTAAAGCAATTAAAAACCAATTCATACCATTTTGTATATCAACTATAAACTAATAAATAAAGCTATTGCCACCCCATTCCACCCGACGGGTGGAATCACCGTCGGGTGGGATCATTTAGTCCCCACCAAAAAAACAGCTGGCCAGGGGACATAATTGGAAACGAAGGTGTCATCTTGGAGAGTTACCCCCTCTCGGGTTACTTGTCGGGTTACCATGGCGGAGGCCCCACCGGCGGCCCATTCCACCTGCACTGTTTTTCCCTTTTCTAGAGTGGCATCTTCCTTGTAAATTGTTGCCGGATAGCCGGTTTGGTTGGTGACTACCGGTTCGCCAATAGTAGTTTGGCGGCCATCGCTGGTGCCAAAGATATTGTAAGTGACATCTTCAGTTTCGTTATTTACATAGGTTTGAACTAAAATATAGGCTGGAGTGTCGTTTTGAAACACGAAGTCAGTATAGGGAGCCATAACAGTGGCATCCATTCCCAGCGGCGGTTCGTAATAATGAACCCGGTAAAGGTGGGCCATGCGGTTAATAATTGGCAAACCGGCGTTGAGGACCGCCCGAAACATAGTGGTGGACGCCTGGCACACCCCTCCTCCGGCTCCCAAAATAGTCTGGTTGCCAATAATTACGAAAGAGGCTTTATAGCCGGTATCAGAAGACACCTCTCCCAAAAGATTGTTAAACGACACGGTGGCGCCCGGTTCAATTAAACGCCCATTGAGGCTTTCCGAGGCTAAATTTATGTTGTAAATGCGGTTGGCAATTGAGCCGTGGTAATTGCTTTTCCCCTCACCCAGCAAGGTTTTAATGCCGTACTCGTTTTCAACGCTGGAGATTTCCGGATTAATAATTTCAGTCTGAGCGTCCAGCTCAAGATAGTTTTTCCGCTCTCGAACTTCGGTTTTTAAAATTTCATCTAAAAGTTCCACCAGATTTTCTGTTAAGCTTTCCTCGTTAAGCCTAATACCCTCTCTGCTGGGGGTAAACATAGCCAAAGCCCCGCTTTCTTTGACCTCAAAAGCCGCATTAACCGGTTCGCGGTTTATGTGCTGGGCCAAATTTCCCACATACTGAGTCACTTTTTCCAGGCTCACAAAGAGACCCTTTGGCTCCACTTCCAAAAGATTCAAAAGAGCCGCTCCGGTTAGGGTTTCGGCTCCTCCGGCCCAGTTGATAGTTACCTCTACGCCCTCCAAACTTAAAACTTTGTTTACAATATTGGCAAAATCCTGCTCGCCATATTGGGGTTTTTTAACAATGTAAATTACAGGGCATTTCGGCTCACTTTCAAGTTGGCCTGCCTTGTTTGCAAAGCAAGAGAGCATGGCGCCTAAATTTAGCGCCTTCCCCTCTTGCCCCGGGACAAAGATTACCTTCCCTTCCTTTAGTGTTAGGCTCGCCTCAACAAATTTTTCCTCAAATTCTCCAAAGTATTTTTCCGCCTGAGAGGTGAAAATTTGCTCATCTATTGTAAAGGTTGGCTTAACCCGCACGCCTTTCCGGTAGGCAGTTATTTTGTTTTTAGTGTCAGTTATTATGTTGCCGGAACGGCCCACACGATAGGCAGTTATAGTAGTTTCTTTGGGATTATAAGATAATCCCAACTCGATAAGGGGCAGTTTTTGAAAATCTTTCTCATTGCTTAGAGTAATGATTCCCCTCTCTTTATTTTCCAAATAGGCTGTTATTAGGCTTTGCGCGGCAGAGGTACTCTTTCCGCCAAGATTTATTTCCCCCACCCAGACATTGGGTATAATCTTGCCGGCAAAGGCAAGGTGGTAGGGAATAAATACGACACCTACCACTATCACTACTGCAAAAAAGGCATATTTGGCAAATTTTAATATTTTGGCTCTCATGTTTTAAAAGTAACATGCCTCAAGCCCCAAGCCAAGGTTTAGAAAAGTTTTCAGTGGCAGTGAAAACAAACAGGCAAATGTTTTCATTGACAATGAAAACTATTTGTGGTAATTTTTGGTTGTTATGCAAGATCAAAGTACAGCCAAGATAACTAAAGAACTCCTTCTCCCTGTCCTTAAAGAGCAGTACGAGGCCTTTTCGACTAAAGACTTGGGAGTGCCGCGAGAGATTTTAACCAACCTCAAAACAGTAATTCAAGCTCCCCAAGTAGTGGTAATAACCGGTTTAAGAAGGGTAGGTAAATCAACTCTTTTGGCCCAGTTGGCTCAAAAGTATCTCAAAGATAACTTCTACTTTGTAAGCTTTGAGGACGAACGCTTTCTCAATTTTAAAGCCACCGATTTTGATTTGCTCTTTGAAAGTTTGGTGAGCCTTTTTGGAGAAAAGAAAACCTTTCTCTTTGATGAGGTGCAAAATGTCCCTGCTTGGGAAAGATTTGTGAGACGCCTGCACGACCAAGATTTTAAAGTGCTGGTTACCGGCTCCAATGCCTCCCTTTTAAGTCGAGAGCTGGGTACTAGACTTACAGGGCGTTCTATTGGGGTGGAGCTTTTTCCGTTTTCCTTTAGGGAGTTTTTAACATTCAATAAGGTTGCTACCTCTAAAGCTAAAGTGTTGACTACCGCCCAAAAAGGCATTTTTCTAAGGCACCACAATCGTTACCTCAAAAGCGGCGGTATACCGGATGCTCTAAAATACCCGAGATTGCCAATTCATAAAACTCTCTATGATGATGTTTTGTACCGAGATATTGCCACCCGCTATCAAATAGAAAATGTTAAGAGCTTAAAAGAGCTGGCTTTCTACCTGGTAAGCAATACCGCCTCGCTAGTTTCCTATAACAAGCTAAAAGAGTTTTTAAAGTTAGGTAGTGTTAACACGGTAATAAATTATATTGAGTACTTGGAAAATAGCTGGCTCTTTTTTGTGAATAACCGACACGCCTCCTCGGTTAAAAAACAGCAGATAGCTTCTAAAAAGATTTATTGTGTGGATACCGGTCTGGCAAGGTCGGTAGGTTTTTCTTTCTCTGAAAACAAGGGTCGGCTTCTGGAAAACCTGGTTTTCTTGGAGCTTAAGAGGAGGAACCTTGACTCCTATTATTTCAAGACAACCAACGACTACGAAGTTGATTTTTACCTGCCTGGGAGTAGAACTTTTATTCAAGTGGCGGCGCATTTGGGAGATGAGACCACTAGAAAGCGGGAGTTTCGTTCCTTGGTTGAGGCGGCTAAAAGTCAGCCCGGCAAACAAAAGCTTATGATAATTACTGAGTCCGAAGGAGGTACTTATGAAGATAGCGGATTCACTATAGTAGTTCTTCCCTTTTACAAGTGGGCTTTAAGTGCCTAAGTATTCCTCAAGCATTAGGGCGGCGGCAGTAGAGTGGATGTGTTTGGCAATTGATTTTTTGGAGTGGGCCGACTGTCTCAGCTGGTTTTGGGCTTTTATAGAGGTTAAAGTCTCCTCCCAAAGCACCACTTTATAGCCTTTATCTTCCAACAATTCTTTTATCTTTTTGACTTTTTGGGCGTTTTGGGGGTGTGGGGGTAGGCCAATAAGAATTGTTTTTACTCCGTGTTCTAGGCACAAGTTACCTACTTCGTCTAAAAGCTTTTGGCGGGTAGTGGAATCAATGGCTAAAAGAGGTTGCGCCGGAAATCCCGGCTCTCCCACGGCCACTCCGGTTTTTTTAAGGCCCCAGTCAAGGGCTAATACTCTCGTGCTCATTGGCTCACCACCTCTATTTTAATATTCTTTTCCCTAAAAGGAAGGCGGCTGATTATTTGTGGCCAGTTGGGGCTGATTTTAATCTCGAAACCGGTCTTTTTAGGGATCTCGTCTAAAATTGCCGAGGCGGCGCTGACTGTTTTGCCACTTAAATTACGGATTAATTCTTCGGAATTAAGCTCCGGCACCACCAGGCCTCTAAATTTGGCTGTAAAGCGCAAATCTTGCGTTTCACCAGATTCACCCAAGTTGACATCTTCAATGCCAATATCGGAAGCCTCCTCGGAAAGGGAAAAATTGGGCGGCACAAATTCTTCGACCAGTAAATTCATAAGATTGCTAACATCACTTTGGTAAAAGGTGAGCAATTTATAGGTGGCTTCTTGGGTCACAGTGAGCCTTTCAGCCTCCTCCCCCACCTGGTGATTGGCATTGTAACTTTCAGAATCCAGGTAAACCGCTTCCTGCGAGAAAAATTGGTCTTGACTGATTCTGTTTTCAAATTCCTCAAAAGCCTTGAATTTTAAGTCGGTCTGGGCGCTATCGAGAGCATTTTTAAGATCTGCCTCAGCCACTATTTTAATAAGTTTAGAAGTACCCCCGCTAATACCCTGATTGGTCCGAGCAATATATATATTGGTGGAAAAATCATCTACCGAGAGTTCCTCACCGGCGGCCAGGTTGTAACTCTCCCCAATTTTTTCTGCCTCCACCTTGACATCAATTTTACCGGAAATGTAAGTGGTTACTTCGGCGGTAATGTCAGCGGTGCGAGCCGGCACTTTAACTTCTTCTAGGGTGAGGTATTTTAAATTGTCGCCCTCCGCATTGATCTCGTAAAGGGCGCTACCGGCGGCAAAGGTTTTTTCCGAGTCGGTTTTGTTGTAAATAGTGGCTGTGCCGGAAGCCTTATCACCCACTTCCTTTTCTCCGGTGGTGTCAATGGTTTTTTCCAAAGCTTTAGTAAAGGCAAGCGTTTGAGCCGGAATAATTTTTTTCTCAGCGTTGACTTCTTTGGCCGAAGGCGAGGCAATTATTTCCACCCCTTTAGACAACACCTCATTTTCTACCAGTACCATTACGGTGGCTTGGGGGACATAATATAAAAGAGCCGCCCCCCCGCCAACAACAGATAAGATGGCAAGAACGGCTACAATAAGCACCCGATAAAAGACCAACGCTTTGAAAATATGAGGGATTTTGAATGATCGCTTTTCAGGTGGTTCCGCCTCCGGTTTTGGCTTTTCACTATCTACTAGAATTTCTACCTTGACACCCTCTTCTTGGGCTATCCTTTGCAAAATTGCCGGACTAACAGGATCTTTTAATATTTTAGCCTCCGAGGGGATGTCTAAAGCCAAGGCTGTACTGCCTTCCTGGCCGGTGGCAATATCTAGCACCTCCTCCAGGCTGGCATCTTTATTGATACTAATTAGCTTTTTTTCCATATTTAATCTAGAGCCTTTCTAATGTTTGTAAAAAGCAAGGCTTGAGAAATTTCAAAATTTGCCACTTTTGGCCTGTCTTGAAATGGTAGGGCTTTTGACCAATCGTATTCCAAAATTAAGTTTTCAAGAGCATCGTTTTTAGGGTAAACGGCAAAAACAGAAGGGAAGGTTTTGACACCCTCAAAACTTTTTAATGTTTCTTCGAGACCAGCCACAAACCACGCCGGTTTTTGTTCCAAAAGTTTAAAACTTAAAGGCAGGGTGCGGGTGGTGATAATTTGGCTGTTAAAAATAACGGCGCACTGGCAGGCTTTCCCCGCTTCTGTTAAAAGAATAAAATCTTTAATCTGGTTTATTTCTGGGGGAGCAAATGAGAGTATCGCCCTGGCAAAATCGGTAACTGTTAATACATTAAATCCCTCTTTCTTGGCAATTTTTTCCACTCTTTTTGTTATTTCCTCGTCGGCAAACGAATTGCTAAAAGAAAGTTCCACTGCTTGCCCTTTATGATCTATGGCGCTAGAAACCAGAAAATCATCTACCTTCACTCGGGTAACTTGGCTGTTAATGAGGTTTAGGCGGCCGGCGGCGTTTCCAAAAGCTTTTCCCACCTCAGCCTCAGTTTCATTTTGGGCAATTAGGGCCAACCGCTCTTCAATTTTTTGATATTCTTTGGCGGTGATTTTGGCAGACGGGTCGGGGCGATTGAATCGAACAATGCTTAAAGCGCTCTGAGAATAAAAACCGTTTAGCGCCACGACTGCTTCTTTTGGTTTTGAGCCGCAGGCCACCAGGCATTTTTCCAAAAGGTTTTTAAAAGTGTTTTCTAAGTTTTCTTGAATAGCAAGGCTGGCTGAAAAATTTTCAAAAAAGAGAGACAACCGGTCGGGGCATAAAATAAATCCGGCAGTGGAGTCACCCTTGGTGGATGAGGGTTTTTTTCCTTTTAGAAGTTTATTAATTTTTTTCAAGAGTGGCCTTAATGCGCCTTACCCCTTTCCCTACAGATTCCTGCTTTATTATTCTAAACCTTCCTAAGGTTCCTGTCGAGCTAACATGCGGGCCACCGCATATTTCTGCCGAGTAGGGGTTTTTGGGATTGCCAACCGTAAACACTTTAACCACCTCCCCGTATTTTTGCGCAAACTGGGCTTCGGCGCCGTAGTTTAGAGCATCTTGCAGGGCCATTGAGTCGCCCTCAACAGGCAAATTGGCAGTGATTTGTTTATTAACTTGGGATTCAATCTCCTTAATTTCCTGCTCGCTAAGTTTCCTTTCGAAATTAAAGTCAAACCTTAACCTTGCGGGAGTGATATTTGATCCTCTTTGGTGAATGCCGGCGCCAAGTACAACCTTTAATGTCCTATTCAAAAGGTGAGTGGCAGTGTGAAGTTTAGTGGTTTCTTCGCACTGCTGGGCCAACCCGCCCTTAAAGTGGCCCTTGGCGGCGGTTCTGGATTTTTCCTGATGCTTGCCAAACTCCTTTTCAAAGCCTGCCTTATCGAGCGAAAACCCCTTTTCTTGAGCCATCTCCTCGGTTAGTTCCAAAGGAAAGCCAAAGCTTTGGTACAGATCGAAAGCCTGCTGGCCGGAGATAGTTTTGGCGCACACCTTACAGGATAGCTTTTCAAACTGCTTTAATCCGGCTACCAGTGTTTTTCGGAATGTTTTTTCTTCTTCCTCTATTGTTTTCACAACATTGTTTTGATTTTCCTTGAGTTCGGGAAACAATGGGGTGTAAATATCAAAAACAACCTTGGCCAACTGACTGGTAAAATTTTCCTCAATGCCTAGGTTTTTTCCCTCGCGAATGGCGCGGCGAATAAGACGGCGCAAAACATACCCCTGCTCTGTTTTTGAAGGTGTGACACCTTCAGTGGCAATAAAGACGGCGGCGCGGATATGGTCGGCAATAATTCTTATGGGGCGGGTCGCCTCAGTCCCATATTTTTTATTGGCGAGAGTTTCAATTTCTGAAATTATGGGAGCAAAGAGTTCGGTTTTATAATCGTCAAAGTGCCCTTGCAAAACAGCGGTGGTTCTGGCCACTCCCATGCCGGTATCCACATTTTTTTGTCTCAGCGGTTCGTAGCTTCCGTTACTTTTACGATTAAACACAATAAAAACATTGTTCCAAATTTCAATATATTTACCGCAGTTGCAGGCCGGGTTGCAATTGGGATTGCAAGGGTTTTTCCCCGTATCTATAAATATTTCCGAGTCTGGGCCTCCGGGGCCCACCTCGCCGGCATCCCACCAGTTTTGTTTTTTATCTAGGGGGAAAATTCTTGTCTTGGGTACCCCGACCCCAAGCCAGGTAATTTGTGATTCTTCATCAAATGGGGAGTTCTTGTCTCCCTTGAAAACTGTGACATTAATAACT
>JBDRAO010000025.1:0-4486 GCA_043823645.1 bacterium | reverse complement strand
ACCAATTCTTCCGGGGTGGTGGCTGTATCTCACCAAGGCGGCGAGATTAACGAAGACGATATTGCCAGAGTAACCGAGGCGGCTCAGGCTATTAGCCTTCCCTCTTCCCGTGAGGTTTTGCATGTAATCCCTCGCGGTTTTAGCGTTGATTCCCAAAAAGATATTAAAGATCCCATTGGTATGAGCGGGGTGCGGCTTGAGGTAGATACCACTATTATCCACGGACCCACTACTCCTTTGAGAAATTTGGCCAAATGTGTTCAGCAGGTGGGGGTAGATGTAGAAGAGCTTGTTTTTGGAGGGATTGCCGCGTCTTACACTGTTCTCACCGACACGGAAAAGGAGCTGGGTTGCGCGCTTCTAGACATTGGCGGCGGCACTACCACCATTACCATTTTTTCAGAGGGTAGCGTAACCTACACTTCAGTTTTACCAGTGGGAGGGCAGAATATTACCAACGATTTGGCCATTGGTCTCCGCACCTCTTTGGAAGATGCCGAAAAGATTAAGGTTAAGCTGGGGGAGCTTCTAACAGGCGATGGCAAACCTCTAAAGTCCAGCGAGGAGCTGGATATTTCCGATTTGGACCTGGGTCTCAAATCAATCCCCAGAAAGCTTTTGGACGATATATTAAAGGCGCGGCTTAACGAGATTTTTTCTCTGGTGGCGCTGGATATTAAAAAGTCCGGTCTTTCCGGAAGTTTACCGGCCGGCATTATACTCTGTGGCGGGGGAGCGCTAACTTTTCAAACCGAGCTTTTGGCCAAGAGTACTCTTAAACTGCCGGTAAGGCTGGGTTTTCCCAAGGGGATCGATGGTCTGGTAGAAGAGGTTTGCTTTCCGCCTTATGCCGCCTCTTTGGGCCTTATTAAATATGGGGTGGAGACAGTTTCAGAGGGAAAGAAATCTTTTCGCGGGGCCAAGCAAAAATTCAGCTCTATTGGAGGTAAAATTGGAAGTTTTGTGAAATCCTTTCTGCCCTAGTATATACTGCCCCTGTATTGTTTCTCTTGCCTTAGCGCCAAACAGAATTTTGGCCGCCTAGGTCAGGTACCTCCCCGTGTTCGGCGAGTACGCCTTAAGGAACGGGGGCCCCTCCTGGCGGCGCCAAAATTGTTTACCGCTTCGGCTTCGATAAACTTACTTTATGCTCATAAAACCCGAAATTCAAAAATTTGCCAAAATAAAAGTCATTGGGGTGGGCGGCGCCGGTGGTAATGCTATTCACCATATGATTGAGAGCCAAAAGATTCAAGGGGTGGATTTTGTGTCGGTTAATACCGATCTTCAAGCTTTAACTCGCAACGCGGCGCCTACCAAACTGCAGATTGGGCGACAGCTCACCAACGGCTTGGGTAGCGGGGCTAACCCCTCGGTGGGCAAGGCGGCGGCCGAGGAGTCCACCGAGGACATTAAAAATATGTTGCAAGGTTCAGATATGGTGTTTATTACCGCCGGTATGGGCAAGGGCACCGGAAGCGGGGCCTCGCCCATTGTGGCCGAGCTGGCCCGCTCGATTGACGCTCTAACCGTGGCCGTGGTTACCAAACCCTTTTCATTTGAAGGTCCGCACCGTTCCCGCAACGCCGAGGAGGCCATTGAGGGTTTGAGAGGCAAGGTGGATGCCTTAATTGTGATTCCTAATCAAAAGCTACTCCAGCTCTCCGATACCAAACTGCCGTTGGGTGAGGCGTTTTCTATGTCTGACTCAGTACTGGCTTCCGGGGTGCAGGGAATTTCCGACCTGATTGTTTTGCCTGGCTTAGTGAATGTGGACTTTGCCGATGTCCGTACCATTATGACCAATGCCGGCTCGGCCCTAATGGGGATTGGCACCGCTTCGGGTGAGAATAGGGCTTCCACGGCGGCCAAGATGGCCATTTCCTCGCCTCTTTTGGAGGTTTCAGTGGCCGGAGCCAAGGGGATTTTGTTTAATATTATTGGTGGTAACGACATTACTATGCACGAGGTAGATGAAGCGGCGCGTATTATAAGCGGCGCGGCGGACCCGGATGCCAATATTATTTTTGGAGCTACTATTGACGAAGGTATGAGCGGCCAGCTAAAGATTACGGTGGTGGCCACGGGGTTTGACGCCGAAACTCAACAGTTTGAAGCGGAGCGCTACACGCCGGCCGAAGAGTTGGCGGCGGCGCCAGCTGAAGAGGCTTCTAAGGACTACAGCGATACGTCTGTAAACGAAGACCCCCTTGACATTCCCGCCTTCCTCCGAAGAAAGTAGTCAATTGACACACTACAAGACTTGTGCTAGTATTAAGTTAGAAAGTTAAGAGAGCCTGCCTGCCGGCAGGCAGGCCTACCAAGCAAACCGCAAGGAGGTGTATCTCTGAAGCGGATTTTTTTGATAATGTCTTAGCGAGTCACTGCGAGCTTAGAGCTTATCAATTCCGAGCGAGCGTAGCGAGTCGAGGATTATTTCAGTATCACAGAACTTGTCCTGAGCCTGTCGAAGGATCGATTTGCAGCACCAAAGCTGTGTATTCGTGTATCGAAACACGAATACAAACACTTTGGTTGGGGTTTTGGGTGGTTGATTGTTTAACTTTTTACTCGACCCTCCAAAACCCGAAAGGGAATATAAAGAAAGAGGAGGAAAAAATGGAGTACCTAGCGAGGAAGTTTGAGGAGTTAGTTGATCGGTATGAGAACGGCGCCCTCTCCGAGAGGGAGGCTGACGCCCTGCACGAAGCAGGGGTAACTTGCTGGACGTATCGGGTCCAGCGGGCTGAGGGGCACGTTATGATGGGTCGTCATGTACCCAACACGAACCCCATGGCCACCCCTTTCGAGGGGGTGTTTGTCACAGAGGCCCGTGCCAAAGAGATTTGGCGTAACCTCCACGGTAATGACGGTCTCATCACCAAAGGCTATAGCTTCAGCGGCGAGAAACCTCCTCGCTGGTAGCTGTGGCTCGGTATGAGTTTGTGGATTGGTCACCACAAAACTCGAAAGGATGTGCGCGGCAAGAGAGAGCTACGGCTCTTGCCACAGAGGCGCGACCAGGGGGCTAACGCATCAGACGCTCGGTGACGAGTTGTCAAACGCCAAAAAAAGCAGGCGGGAGCTGCCAGACTCAACTAAAGTTGAGCCTCATGCTACGCCGGCGTTGCGTAAGGAACTGCTTCAAATTAAAGTCCTGCGTGTCTTTCTACCAGTTGCAGGCGGCGGCCGAGAGTGTTAAGCAAAAACACTGCTCGGCTTTTTTTACTCATTGACAAAAATGTACATTTTTTGTATATTATCGGAAATGACTATTAAGGATCTAAACAAAATTAAAAATTTAATTTTCTTTACCAGAGGGCAGTTAGAAACGCTTTTCCCCAAAGACTCGGGCAATAACATTGCAGTGAATGTGTATCGTTGGGCAAAAAGAGGTGAAATATTTTCTCTTAAGAACGGTTTTTACATAACTTGCGAAAAATACAAAAGATATGGCAATGATCCCGCTTTTTTGGAGTTTGTTAGCTCTGCGCTGATGCGCCCGTCTTACCTTTCCCTTGATTATGTGCTTAGAAAGTACGATATTTTAGCGGAAGCTACTTACGGCATTACCGCTGTTACCCTGAAAACCGGAAAAACCTACAGTAACAAATTAGGTACTTTTGAATACCGCAAAATCAAAAAAAGTCTGTTTACAGGTTATCAGCCTGCCTATTTTGAGAGCAACGAATATTATATTGCCAGTAAAGCCAAAGCGCTTTTTGATTGGTTTTATTACCGCGCGCCTGCCATGGCACCGGGTTTGGAAAATCGTGATCTGGTAGAAGATCTGCGTCTTAATTTGGAAGGTTTTAATAGCAGAGACTGGAAGGAATTTAAAGGTTACTGCAATTTGGCTGGTGACAGAAAGCTTTCCCAGATTGCTGAAAATATAATTAAAAATGCACCCAATAGTATTTAAACTCAAAAATACCACCGATTCTCTAAGACAGAAGGGCGTGTCAGACGATACCTTAAGAGTTTTTGCCAAAGAAAGTTTGCAGAACCATATTTTGCATGCTTTGTACTCCCACCCGCAGTATAAGGAGTTTATTTTTTATGGTGGCACTTGCCTAAGAAAAATTTTTGGACTTAACCGCATGTCAGGGGATTTGGACTTTGAAAGTGTAGCCCCCTTTAGCTTAAACGAGGTGGGAAATTTTGTGTCTGGTTACTTCAAAAGCTTGGAGTTTGAAGGGATTGATTACTCTGTTCAGCAGGGAAAAAGGATATCGCGAGTCACAATAAAGTTTCCCATTATGTATGAGTTGGGTTCGAGTCCTATGCAGGGTGAGAAGTTGCATATAAAGGTGGAGATTAACAAGGCTCGCGTCGGCAAATTTAAAACGGAGTTGACTCCCATTATGGAAGAATCGGTTTCTACCATAATTAAGCACTACCCGTTGAATACTCTAATGGCTAGTAAAATGCTGGCCTGCCTAGAGCGGGTTTTTGTAAAAGGAGATACTGGGGTAGAAGTAAAGGG
>JBDRAO010000024.1:0-48704 GCA_043823645.1 bacterium | reverse complement strand
GGAGCCATATCAGCGGGAACATATTCGGGAATAGCGGGACCATCGGGAGGGATGATAATTTCAGGCAACGTCGGCATCGGAACGACGGGACCAGATTCGGTACTGCACGTCATTGGTTCAAGCTCGAATCCAATCTTGACTGTGAGACAAAACCAAAGTAGCGGTCAACCTGCTACTGCCTCATTTGTCAATTCGGGAGGCACAACTACTAATATCTCCTATCTTGGTCAACTGGTAGTACCAAGTGGGGGCGGTGTGATTGCTTCTTCGTATACTTCGAATGGTTTATTTCTAAGTGGAGTCGATGTTGATCTGCGAGCACATTCTAACAATTCGGGTAGTATTTTGTTTAGTCCAGGTTCTTCGGAGAAAATGAGGATTACAACAACCGGCAACGTCGGCATCGGGACGACGAATCCAACCTATAAATTGGAAGTTAATGGAAATATATCGCTTAATGAAGCTGGTCTTGTCTCTGATAGTAATTTAATAAGAATTACTCAAGGTAGAGCGGTATTTGGATATAACGGGACACTAGGTGAAGCTTATTTTGGCAGTGGAGCCGGTAAGAATTTGGCTTTCCAAGCCGGTGGTTCTACTTATATGTTTATGTCAAGTGCGGGCAACGTCGGCATCGGGACAACGGGCCCAAATCAAAAATTAGAGGTAGCCGGTAATATAAGACTGATAGTGGGGAGTGGGGCTTCTTCTCCAGTGGATCTGTATATTGAAGATGATGGGGATTTAACTACCTCTACCTCTGATCTTCGTGTCAAGAATAGTCTAGAGCCTCTGGAGGGTACTTTAGAGGGGATACTTAAACTCAAGCCATATTCCTTCCACTGGATTAACGACAGTACCGGAAAAAGAGACATAGGACTAATAGCTCAAGAAGTGCAAGAGATATTCCCGGGAATTGTATATACCAATAAATCTGATGGGTACATGGGGATAAATTATTCCAGGTTTGCCACCTTGTTGGTGAAGGCGGTGCAAGAGGAACACCTACAACTTTTGGAGCTCAATGATACCTTTAGAGAGTTTGAAAAAGCCACCACCGAAAGGCTTGACCGCATTGAAGAAAGACTCAAAATACTAGAAGAAAATGCCAATATAGAGCCGGTACTCTCCCCTGCCCCACCGGCAAACGGGCCTACTCCTCAAGCTTCCCCTAGCGCCAGTTTGTGACTGCCTCGCCGGCAGGCAGGAATTACGAATTAATTTCTTTGTATTTCATTCGTAATTGTACATTCGTAATTCTTAATTGAGTCCCATAGCCTCAGATTTCATCTCTCGAGTTTTGGGCGCTCCCCTATTCTCCCCAAAATTCGGGAGATTTTGATCCTAAAACCAGGGAGATGGAAGGGGTTATCTCCTTTAGCTAAAGCAAAAACGCCATAGGAAGCTGGGGCGCTTGATACCACCACCAAAAGTGCCAATTTTGACTGAAATTGGCAAAGCTGGCAGAAATGGTTATACTGAACCCAATGACCTACCCGGCCCCAAAAAAATATTACAAGCGGGAATTCAAAAAGTACCGCGTGAGAACGGCCATCAAATCTTTTCGCGACTTGGAGGTTTACCAGAAAACCACTCAACTGGCCTCGGATATCTTTAAGCTCAAACTCCCCAAAGAATTGCAGGAAGAACACAGCGAACTTAAAAAACTGGCCCAATCCCCTCCTCGGCTCATTAGCGTAAGCTATGGCGAAAAGTTTGTAGATATTGACCGGGGGCTTAACGAGCTGGAACAGGCCTCGCAGGTAATGGCCGACATTATCTCCCGCCTGGATTTCTTGGTGGCCGCTTCGGAAAACGCTGAAACCAAAGAATCTTTAGTAAAATTCCTGCACCAGTACCAAATACAAAAAAGAAAGATATTAAACTTAAAGCGGGCGTGGGAAAGGGCCTTCAAGACAATTACGAATTAACAATTACGAATTACGAATGGGGGAAAACAACGGAGACAATTACGAATTAACAATTACGTCTGCCTGCCGGCAGGCAGGAATTACGAATGAAAAAAGATAACCTAATACTGAATAAGAGCTACCAATTTTCTTTGAGAGTCATCAAACTGTACCGTTTTCTTAGTGAAAAGAAAAGAGAGTTTGTTCTGTCCAAACAGGTTTTGCGGAGCGGTACCGGAATTGGCGCTAATGTTGAGGAAGCTATTGGCGCCCAATCAAAAAAGGATTTTGTATCTAAAATGTCAATAGCGTACAAAGAAACTAGAGAAACGAGATATTGGATAAGGTTGTTGAAGGATTCTCAATATGTTGACGAAAGGGCGGCAGAGTCTCTCTTGAACGATTGTGAGGAACTTTGTAAAATTATTGGCGCTATTCAAAAAACATCCAAAATTAATTCGTAATTGTACATTCGTAATTGTTAATTGATTGTGTTATTTGATAAACAGGAAGTTGGCATTATAAAAACCGCCGCTTTGTGCCCCTTTTGCTCGGGCAGTAAAGTGGTTAAAACCGGCATTAGATCCAAAAAGCACGAGGAGGTGCAGGTTTACTTTTGCAAACTGTGTCAAAAAAAGTTTACCCCCGGAGTCACCAAACACAAAACTTTCCCTTTAAGGGTAATCTTAGATTGCATTACCTTGTATAACCGCCTAAACTCCCTGGACGAATCCGCCCAAAAGGTAAGCCAACACTACGGTGTCACAGTCAGCCCCCAAAACATTACCAACTGGCTTAAAAGTTATGCCGGTTTTATCCCCTTTACCAGAATGAGAGACTTTGTAAAACTCAACTATAAACCAAAGGAAATCATTGCTGAGGCCAGACTGCACCACGAGCAGGTGTATAATTTCAAATACCACCGCGCCAAACTCCGATGCCAGCTGGAGCAAAACTTTTCCCACTACACCCTGCGCCCCATTCGCGAGTTTTTGGAGCTGGTGTTTGACGAGTGCCCCCACCAAAAGTTTAGAACCGCCCAAAAGAGAGCCTCTTATTACAAAAATACCTTTAATTTAGACCAAGTAAGGATTAAGCCCACTAAAAACGCCGCCTGCCATATGGCCAATTTTGTCTTGCAAGCGGTGGGCAACAATAAACTAAGGCACGAGATTCTACAAGAATATATGCTGGTAAACGACTCGGTGACCATTGCTACCGAACTGCCGGTGCTTTTAACTAAAGAGGACATTTTACACTATCAAAATGAGCTGGGGTTTGAAATCCCCCTGAGTTTGGAAGATGAAGAAGCCCTAACGGGACATATTGATATATTGCAAATGAGAAATGGTTGTTTGCACATTTTAGATTATAAACCTTCGGCCAGAAAGCAAAAGCCCATTGACCAGCTCACTTTATACGCTCTGGCTCTTTCCCGCCTGACCACCATTCGCCTCTATAATATCAAATGCGGCTGGTTTGACGAAAACGATTATTTTGAATTTTTTCCCTTGCATGTGGTACTTAAAAAGAAAAAGAAAGGGGGGAGGAAAAAGGGCTAGAGAGGTGTCTTTGGCAAGAGTTTGGCAAAACAGGCATCGAAATCCTGGTAACTTTTGCCTACGGCCGCCGCTTTGGCAACTATTACCACATGGTATCCCCTATTGAGCTTTGGCAGTCTTACTCTAACCGCTTCACTTAAAGCCCGCCTAATCCGGTTGCGTTCCACTGCCCGTTTGTCAACTTTGGTGGTCACAATGAGGCCAAATTTTAGCTCTCGGGCATCTTTACAGGGGGCAATATTCAAAAAAAACAAAGGGGTAGAAAAGGTTTTGCCCAGGCGCCGCACTCGTTTGAAATAGTATTTGTCTTTTAAAATGTATTCCTTGGAAAGAGCCACGGTATCAATTAACAATTAACAATTAACAATTAACAATTATGAATTATGAATACTCAGTCAAATACTAACCTGATTTTTTGCGGACGCTTACAGCCAAACGCTTTCTCCCTTTGAGGCGGCGGCGTTTGAGTACATTTTTACCACCAGGGCTCGCCATCCGTTTTAGAAACCCATGCTTTCTGGCTCTTTTTTTAACCTTTGGTTGATATTTCCTCTTTGGCATAATTTAAGGCTCTACTCTGGTAATACCCCTTATCTTGTCAAAATCGCGATCAAAAGACAACACCTTACCGGTATTGCCCACTAAAGAAAAGGCCGCTTCATAAGCGTCCACAAAACTGCTCGACGCAACTGCGCTTAAAATATCTACTGTTTTCAGTAAGACCTCTGTATTGCAAACAACATTGGCAGTATTCACTAAACCTGTCAATACCTTAAAGATTTCCTTTCTATCAAAAGAGTAGTTGGATTTGAGAACAAAATAAATCTCCGCAAAGGTGACATCCGTAAGTACTAAATACTTAGCCCCTCGCATTGCTTTCTCAACTTTTAAAGCCTTCTTCTCATCATCTTTTGTAATTAAGCGGATAACACAATCCGTGTCCAGTACCATATTAAACTCTTCCGGCGATTATGTCTTTAATGTAAGCCTTCTCGGCCTCTTTTTCGTTATACTTCTTATCCGTTTTAAAGTAACCTCTATAGTAAAAAATATCGCGCAAAGGCCTTACTTCTATAACACCGCCTCTACCGGCAAACTCCACCTTCTGTCCGGGAGCAATATTATAGGCATCTCTAATTTTATGGGGAATAGTTACCTGCCCCTTTGTAGTTACAGTGGTAGCGTAAGTCATACCACCAATCTACAATGGTAATACTCCATTGTCAAGTAATACCGGACTTCACGAGGAGACTAATTTAAAAATAGCTTCCGGGGAAAGGTTTACCCTGCCCTCAGCCCCCATCCTCTTTTTTCCCCTGGCCTGCTTTTTGAGTAATTTATCGCGGCGGGTGCGGTCTCCCCCGTAAAGCTTGGCGGTGACATCTTTTCTAAAAGCCGGCAAAGTTTCTCGGGCAATAATCTTGCCCCCAATGGCCGCCTGCAAAGCCACCTTAAACTGCTCCCTGGGGATGGTATCTTTTAATTTTTTTATTAATTGACTGCCAATGGCGTAGGCCCTCGCTCGTGGCACAATTTGAGAAAGGGCGGCCACCTTTTCCCCGTGTACCAAAATATCAAGGAGTACCAAATCTTCCTTTTCAAACCCCAAAAACTCGTAACTCAAACTGGCATAACCTGAAGTGAGTGACTTGAGACGATCGTAAAAATTGGCCACGAGCTCCGAAAGCGGCAGTTTTGCCTCTACCAAAACGCTATCCTCACTTAAATAGCGGGTATCTAAAAACTCCCCGCGGGCCGAATCGGTTAATTTTAGCACCGCTCCCAAGTACCGCCGAGGCGTAAAAATTTGCCCCTTTACCTTTGGCTCGTAAATATCTCCCTCAACTTTTTTATGAGCCACCTGGGGGATGGTGCTAATTAAATCTAAGCCGTATTCCCGCTTTAAGCGTTCCACGGTTATTTCAGCGTGCAAAAGCCCCAAAAAGCCCACCTTAAAACCCACCCCCAAGGCGGGCGTGTTTTCCGGCTCCACTGTAAGGGCCGCATCGGTTAAATTTAGGTGTTCCAGAGCCTTTTTGAGGTCTCCAAAACGAGCCGCGTCTTTAGGGTAGAGGCTTAAAAAAACCATAGCCTGCGGCGCCCTGTAGCCGGGGAGAGGGGTAAGGGGGGAAAGGGGGTTAAGGGGAAAGGAAACAATGGTATCCCCCACTCGAACCTTAGAGATATCTTTTAAACCGGTGGCAATATAGCCCACCTCACCAGCTGAAATTAAGGCGGTTTTTTTGGAGTGGGGCGTAAAAAACCCCAGCTCCAAAGGTTCAAACTCGGTTTTTGACCCTACAGCATAAAGAGGACTACTACCCTCAATGGTACCCCCAAAAACCCTTACCAGAGCCACCACCCCTTTGTACTGGTCGTAGTAACTATCGAAAATTAAGGCTCTCAATTTGTTTTGATATTTGCCTGCCTGCCGGCAAGGCAGGGATTTTGGACTTGGGATTTCTTTTACAATCCTTTGTAAAAGCCCTTCTACTCCCCCACCGGTCTTGGCCGATATTTTGGAAACCTCACCCCCATACCCTCCCAGCAAATCGCGCATTTGCTGTTCTAAAACGGCCAATCCGCTTCCTGCCGTAGGCAAATCTACCTTATTGATTACCGGAATAATAGTTAAATTTAAATCGAGCGCCTTATAAAGCACTGCTAAGGTTTGCGCCTGAATGCCCTGAGTGGCATCTACCAGCAAAAGAGCGCCCTCACAGGCGGCCAGGGCGCGCGAGACTTCGTAGGAAAAATCCACATGTCCAGGCGTGTCTATTAAATTAAGAATAAACCTGTCGGATGTCGGATGACTGATGTCCGACATTTGACAGCTCATTCTAACAGCCTTGAGCTTAATAGTAATCCCTTTTTCCTGCTCCAGGGCCATGCTGTCCAAAAAACGCGCATGCATTTCTTTTTTACCCACCGTTTGGGTCAGCTCCAAAAACCTATCGGCCAGGGTGGACTTGCCGTGATCAATGTGTGAAATTATGGCAAAGTTTCTGATATGATTACTCATATGAGTAATCTACTGGTTTTTGGCATCTTTGTCACACTGCTGTCCTTGGCAGGGGGACTAATACTACTCTACAAGAAACTGCAAGAGGTGCTAAAACCTTCGGACGATCAAAACCAAAAAGTGCTCACCGAGTGGCTTTCCAATATGCAAAGCTCGCTCGATAGGACTCGCGAAACCCTAGACAAACAGCTATCCTCCTCTCAAAAAAACCTGGTGGAGCATTTACAGCAGAGCAACAAATCGGTCAACGAACGGCTCGATAAGGCCGCCTCGGTGATTGCCGGAGTGCAAAAAGAGCTGGGAGGCTTGGCTGAGACCACCGGTTACATTAAAGATGTCTATCAGGTCCTACAGGCTCCCAAACTCAGGGGCAATATTGGCGAGCAAATTTTAAACGACCTTTTAAAAGAGACCATCCCCCACGGCCGGTTTTCCCTGCAATACCAGTTTTCAAGCGGCGAGCGAGTAGACGCTTTAATTGAAACCGGAGAGGGCAAAATCCCCATTGACGCCAAGTTTCCCATGGAATCTTTTAGACGCTACATTAACACCTCCGGTAAGGAAAAGGGGGTGGCCGGAAAACAGTTTGAAAATGATTGCCGCAAGCATATTCGCGACATTGCCAACAAGTACATTTTGCCGGCCGAGGGCACGGTAGATTTTGCCATTATGTATATCCCTTCTGAACCGGTGGCATATGAAATAAACAACACTTTTCCCGAGCTTTTGGAGTATGCCTACCAAAAAAGAGTCACGGCTGTCTCCCCCAACCAATTTTTTTCCTTTTTGCGAGTTATTATGATTGGGTTTGAAAAACAGCAGGTGGGTGAAAAGGCGAAACTTATTTTGCAATCATTGCAAGCCATTAAAAAAGAGGCGGAAAAGTTTGAAGATGATTTTACCATTTTGCAAAAGCACATTACCAACGCCAAGGCTAAGTCGGATGAGGCGGCGCAAGGCTTTGGACGGCTAAGCTCCAAGATTGCCGGGGCGCAGGCGGTGAAAAGCTTGACAAGTTGACACAGTAGTGTATAGTAACCCCACTGATGAAAAAAGGTTCTATTCTTATTTATGGATTACTAGTTGCTATGACTCTGGGCGCTCTTGGGGCGGGAGGTTATTTCTACTATAAGTACCAAGAGCTGGCCAAATCTCCGGCCGTCCAATCTCAAAAAGACTTTGACAGCACCCTTACCGATGTGGGCAAACTAATCCAACTCCCTACCGACGAACAGCCCTCAGTGGCCACTATTACCGATGTGGAAAAATTGCGCGAGACCGAGCCTTTCTTTGAAAAGGCCGAAGATGGCGACAAATTAATTGCCTATTCCAAAGCCTTAAAAGCCATCCTTTATAGGCCTGGGATTAACAAAATCATTGATGTAGTGCCTCTGGTAATCAACAACGAAGAAAGTTTGGAAGGTTTGGGCGGGGAGGAAGGCGCTCAAGGGCCCGAGGCGCAAAACGCTCTCAGTGTGGCCATTTACAATGGCACCGGCAATCCCGGTTTGGGCCAGCTGGCCAAAACCTCAGTGGAGGCCACTGAAGAATCACCATTTTCAATCGACAGCGTGGTTAATGCCGCCAAAGCCAGCTACACCACCCCCATTATTGTTGACATTTCAGGGCAATATACCAATGAGGCGCTGAGCCTGGCTGACCTTTTCTCAGGCAATGTGGCCGGCAGTGTTCCCGATGGCGAGATTATCCCCAATACCGATCTTTTGGTAATCCTCGGCTCCTCTTGGCAACCGGTCGCTCAATAATTTAGGCCGGCCTCGGCTGTTAATTCCCCCAAACTTACACTGGGCGCAAAAAAGGCGCGACTGCCTACCATGGCGGCGTTATCGGTGGAATATTTAAAATCCGGCACTAAAACTTGAATCCCCTCTTTTTCCGCAGCCACACTTAATTTTTCCCGCAGGCAGATGTTAGCCGAGACCCCGCCGCAGAGGACAATAGTCGAGGTGTTGTACTTTTTTCCCGCAAGAATAGTTTTGTGAGTCAGAGTGTCTGTGGTCGCCTCTTGAAATTCGTAGGCAAGGTTTACTTGTTCTGGGGTTAAGGGGGTCAAAGGGGGTAAGGGGGAAATTATAGGAAAGGGGGGAGAATAGGAAAGGGAAGGATAGGATACTCGCTTTAGGAGGGCGGTTTTGAGACCGGAGAAGGAAAAGTCTAAATCGGGGGAGTTTATTAAGGGCCTGGGAAGCGGGTCTACTGCACCGGCCTGCCCACTTAAAGCCACTTTGGCAATGGCCGGCCCGCCGGGATAACCTAAACCCAAAAGGCGAGCCGCCTTATCAAAAGCCTCGCCGGCGGCGTCATCGCGCGTTCCCCCAAGCCACCGGTATGTTGTGTGGCCTTTCATCAATAGTAAGTCGGTGTGGCCACCAGAAACAACAAGGGCTACAAAGGGGAACTCAATCCGGGGGTAAGCGGGTAAGGGGGGTAAAGCGGGGTCGGGGGAGATCAGGAAAGCTCCATAAATGTGGGCCAGCAGATGGTTTACTTTTAGCAGTGGCTTATTTAGTACCCAACTCAGCGCCTTGGCAGTCTCTACCCCTACCAAAAGGGAGCCCACTAATCCAGGGCCATAAGTAACCGCTATGGCATCAATGCCCCACCCCACTGAGGCCCGTTCCAAAGCCTCGTGAATAACCGGAATAATTGTTCTTACCTGTTCCCGAGCCGCCACTTCCGGCACAATGCCGCCATATTTTTGGTGGAGAGCCTCGCTTGAAGCCACCACCGAGGAAAGCACTTTGGTGCCATCTGACACCACGGCGGCGGCAGTCTCATCGCAACTGGTTTCAAGACTTAAGATTTCCATATATACTCATATTAACTTATGAGAACCTTAAAAGAAATTAATCTCACTCATAAAAATATTCTTATGCGGGCAGACCTAGATATTCCCAATAATACCGATTTTTTTCGACCCGAACGGATGCGGGCCTCAATTGATTATATTTTGGCGCAAAGCCCTAAAAGCCTTACTCTTTGCGGCCACCGCGGCCGGCCCGCCGGCAAAACTAACCCCAAGCTCTCGCTCAAACCGGTGCAAAGTTTTTTTGCCAAAATCTACCAAAAAAGGGTGAGAGTTTTGGAAAACTTGCGCTTTGACCCCCGTGAAGAAACAGAAAATCCGGCTTTTGCCAAGGAACTGGGCCAAGGAAAGGACATTTTTGTTCAGGAGTGCTTTGCCACCTTGCACCGTAAACATACCTCTGTTACCCTACTGCCTCAAGCAGTGCCAACCGCTTGTATTGGTATTAATTTAGAGCGGGAACTAACCCATCTAAACCAACTCAAAACAGAAGATGTCAAAAGGCCCTTTGTGGTAATTTTAGGCGGAGCAAAAATAGAAACCAAACAGCCGCTCATTGCCGAGTTTGAAAAAACGGCCAATAAAGTGCTTTTAGGCTCGAAATATTTAGGAAAAGCCCTGGATTTAGACACCAATCTCATAAAAAGCTACCAGGCCCACATAAAAAACGCCCAGACTATCCTTTGGAATGGGCCGGTGGGCCTTTATGAAAAGGAGGAGTACGCCACCGGTACCAAAGCCATTGCCGAGGCGGTGGCTAGAAACTGCACTGCTTTTAAGGTGGTGGGTGGTAATCACACCATAGATGCTTTACGCGCCTACGGCCTGCTCAATAAAATAGACTTTGTATCTACTGGTGGGGGCGCTATGCTTGAATATGTTCTGGGACACCAGTTGCCTGGTTTAAACGCGCTACAGCAGTGAAACACACTAATTAACAATTACGAATTAACAATTACGAATTAATTGCATTTTTCATTCGTAATTCGTCATTCGTAATTCGTAATTCATTTGTATTTTGTAGCTAATTGGAAAAATAAACAAAACTTAGCCGGAGCCAGAGAATTTATTGAAAAGATGGCTGGAGCTGACCTGCCAAAGGGAGCCGAAGTTATAGTTTGCCCGCCGGAGGCTTTTCTAAACTGGCCTGAGTGGGACATGTTACCGGTAACTTTAGGAGCCCAAGATGCTACCGAAAAGACCCTTGCAAACCCTAAGGTAAAATACTGCCTGGTGGGCCACAGCGACCGCCGGAAATTGGGCGAGGGAGAAGATATCATTGCCCAAAAAATAGCAGCGCTCTTGGCAAAAAACATCACTCCCCTACTCTGCTTTAGTAAACTCTCCCAAATTAAAGAATATAGATCCTATACGACTTATAAGACCTATATCTTCTGCTACGAGCCACCGGAGAATATCAGCCAAGGGGGGCAGTTTAAGGCTGTCGACCTAGAAAAGGTCAAAAAAGAGCTAACTCAATACAAAAAAGATTTGGAACCAGAAGCCACCCTGCTCTACGGCGGCAGTGTCAATGCGCAAAATATTAAACCTCTGGCTAAAATCCCCCGGCTTTCCGGCTTTCTGGTGGGCCAGGCCAGCCTTAATTACCAAGATTTTATAAATTTAATCAATGCCATTTAAAACTGTAAGACGCAAAAAGTATCTAAAAGATACCACTACCGCCCCCAAGAAAAAAACGGTAAAGCTTGCGCTACTAGGCTTGGGAATAGTGGTACTCTTTACAATTTCCGTAATGGCGGTTAAAAATATCGGCCGCCAATCGGCCACCGGCGTGATTTCAAAAATTACCGGCGCGCCCTCTCTAGCCGCCGCCAACGGACAAACCAATATTCTCATTTTAGGCTTAGATCGCCGCGGTAAACAAAGTACGGAAAGCGGCTGGCTCACCGACACTATAATGGTAGGCTCCATTAACGAAACCGGTACCAAAGCGTTTATAATTTCCCTTCCCCGCGATCTTTGGGTACCCTACGCCGACTCACCCTACAGCGGCAAAATTAACGCTGTTTACCAGTGGGGCGGGGTTGAGGCTTTGGAAAAAACGATCGAAAATATCTTAGACTTACCCATTCACTACTACGCCGTGGTGGGTTTTGAAGGCTTTGTAAAAGCGGTTGACACGGTGGGCGGTTTAACAGTAGATATAGCTCACGAATTTGACGATTATAAATACCCTGTTGAGGGTCGCGAAAATGTTTACCCCGAGGAAGACCGTTACACTCATGTTTACTTTTCTGCCGGAGAGCAAACTTTAAGCGGAGAAAAAGCCCTGCAATTCGTTCGCAGTCGCCACGCCCTGGGCGATGAGGGCACCGATTTTGCCAGAAGCGCCCGCCAGCAAAAGGTAATTTTGGCTTTTAAAGACCGCCTTCTTTCTCACAAAACACTTTTTAATCCGGCTAAAATTAAACTGCTCTACGATATTTTCAAAGAATATGTTGAGACTAATGTTAGCCTGGAAGAGGCTTTGGCTTTTTATGATTTAGCCCAAAGCTCAGACAATGCCCAAATTAGTAAACAGGTGCTAGATGGTAACTTGTTCTACAACCCCAAAGAGACGGAGCCTTACAACGGCGCCTGGGTGTTAATACCAAAGGCGGGCGATTTTTCCGCGGTGCAGGAATTTATTAAAGATTTATGATCTACCTACTCTACGGCAATCAAAAAAAGCCCATTGATTTATTTTTGGAAAGTTTGCCTTTTAAAAAAACTTCCTTTGATAATTTTAAGGAAATGGACGGGGTGGTAGAAACGCTTTACAAGGGAGACACTCTTTTTGGGGAAACTAATCTTTGGGTCCTTAATAATTTTCCCAAAGACAGCCTAAACCTGCTCACCAAAATAGTGGAACAAAAGCCAGCCATTGAGCTGGCGCTGTGCTACCTGGGAGACAATTTGTCTTTAAAAAAGGTGGGTGACTGGGTTAATGCTCAGGGCGGGGTGGTTAAAGACTTTAGCGTTTACCACAGTCGGGCGATTTTCAAATTGCTGGACGCGGTATCACAACAAAACGCTAAAAATGCCGTGGCGGCTCTTAGAAAAATGCAAACCGAGGGTGAAAACTTGCTTTTAGGCCTGGCTTTCCTTTTTACTCGGCTTGAGAAAATAATCAGCGGGGCCAGAAAGGCCACCTTGAGCCCAAAAAAGGCTTTAAGCCTGCAAGTTGGCCTTTTGGAACTGGAAAAAAAACTTAAAAGTTTAGCCCAAGACCCATGGGAATCGGTGGAAAGCTGGCTTTTAATTAATTTGCTATGAAATATTTTAAAAAAATGGCCGCTTTGGCGAGCTTTATTACCGGCGCTTATCTTTTAACAGCGCAGGTGTTTTTACCCATTCTTAAAAGTATGCCTTCCAAAGGCAATCAGATGGTTTTACCCGGAAACATTAAACCCTTAAAGGCGCGGGAAAGCCCTGTACTGGGAAGCGCCGCCACCGCCACAGAAAGCTTTTTTTACCTTAGCATTCCTAAATTATCTATTGAAGATGCCCAAGTTAAAGCCAACATTTTTGATTTGGACCCCAAAGGATTTATTGGGCACTTACAGGGAACTGTATTGCCCGGGGAGGCCGGCATTAGCTTTTTGTATGGCCACTCAGTCTTGCCCTGGTTCTTTGACGCTTTGGATTACGACACTATTTTTTCCACCCTGCATCATTTGAATTTTGGAGACTCTTTTACCATTGAAAGAGGAAACGAAAGCGACACTTTTGAGGTGATTTATAAAATTACCCTAAAGCCCGAGGAGGTGAGCCCTTTTATGCAAAGCGAGTATTTTTCCAAAAATGAATCGTGGGTAATTCTTATGACTTGTACTCCACCGGGGCTGGATACTAAAAGGCTTTTGATTATTGGCAAAAGGAGGGGTTGACTAGCTATACACCCGAAGGGTGGAATACATATACAACAAAAAAGGAATTCCACCCTTCGGGTGTTCCTAGAGAGGGGGGTATCGTCTACCGAGACTTAAAAAGTTCGTAATCTATTGAGTTAACCTCGCCGTCTTTGTTGAGATCGTAAAGAGGATCGGCAGTGTACATATATTTATCAAAACCGGCTTCGGTAACCGTAGTGGCATCTTCTTCCGGTTCTTCCACTTTTTGGCCGCCGGAGGCTAGTGTCACAAACGAATAGGGTGTGTCGCCCTCTCCCTGACCAAAAGATTCTGCCCCTGACCCAATCTTGTAATAATATTTAGTGTTGGGCAGTAGGTTTTTAAGAGCCGCTGAGTGTTCCAAAGTTTTTTCACTTAGGGAACTTTGGGCCGAAAGACCCAGTTCCGGAGTGGAGCCGTACTCCACAAAGCCAAAACTTTCCTTTGAGGTATTCCAACTAATAACGGCTGAATTGGCAGTAATGGTGTCTGCCTTGACTTGTTGAGGGGTACTTTCTGCTCCCGCTCCCACATAGGTGGTGTAAACATACTGCCCCCCCTTGGCTACCCCAAGGGCGGCCACTGCCAAAACTCCAATGGTAATAAATGTTTTGAGGCTTTTGCCGGCTTGCGCCGTACTAATTAGATTCATAAAGTATTAATATTAAAATACCAAAACTGCCAATAAAATCAAGCCCAAGGATCCTAACCCTCCTAATATGGTGAGCCAAACATTGCCAGCTGTCTGAGGCACGGCTGAGCCAGTGGCCCCTTTTGAAGTGGTGCTGTAAGTGCTGGTTGAGGTGGTGGTTGTGGTAGTGGTGGTATCGGTGTCGTCTTCCTCTTCCTCCTCTTCCTCTGTGGCGCAGTCAGAATTGGCGGTACACTCATTTGTCCCCGCTCCAGAAACGCTAACACAAACATTGCTAGTGTTGCATTCGTTGTGGGTGGGGGCGTCCTCCTCGCAGTCGGAGTTGGCGGTACACTCGTTGGTACCGGCTCCGGACACAGAAACGCACTGGTTGGAGGTATTGCATACCAGGTGTGTCTCGTTTCCTCCCCCTGAGGTGAAAGTGTAGGTACCCCCCGAAGTTCCGGTTAAATAATCAACCCCGTCTTTGGCGGCATTGCAGTCTCCGGCCGTGGCACCGGGGGTGAATTTAAGAGTAAGGTTAGTTGAACCTGAACCTACCAAGGCAGTAAACAAAACCGAACCCACATGAACTGATCCTGTAAATGGTTGGTTCAACCCCTGGTCATCCTCACAAGAAAAGCCAAACCTCACTTTGGAGCTATCTACCACCGTCCCTTTGAGTCTAAAATCACAAGTGCCGGCGCCATAATTGTAATCCTGCTCACCCTTGGAAACATTTGCCTGGGTTATTTGAACTTTAGAGGAATCGTACTCCAAATAAACATCACCGGCGGTAATTTCTTGGGTGCCGGAGTTAAGCATTACCTTAACTGTCTGGGTACTATCTTTAGCCACCGTGGCAGTGGCTGGATCCAGGGACATAGTTACTTCCGCCGCGTAAGCCTTGGCGCTAAAAACGACCAGGAAAGGGATAGTTAAAATTATGGCAGGCAAGGCAGACTTTTTAAACATTACTCTATTACAATATCGACACTATTAACCTTTTGCAAGAGATTGGTGGGGTCGGTATAGCGCATTACTGTGGAACTGCTACTGCTAGCTCCTTCACTAAATACAAACTCTAAAGCCGTGGCGCCCTGGCGCAGAGGCGTAAACGAAACAGTGGCTAGCCCCAAAGAGTTGGTTATTTTTTGGCCGTCTTCGCTGTAAAAGGCAAAGTAGAAAACCCCACCGGCGGGGTCGTCCTTATCGGCCGCTTTTTTGAAAAGGCTACGAGTCACAATATTGTTAATCTTAATATAGTTGGGATCGTATTTGAGCCGGCCCTCAATGGCAGAAATTGTCTCCGGCTTGTCGAGCGTAAGCACTACCTCTACTTCAGCCGGCTCTCCAGCCAAGTAGGTTTTGGCGTCTGCCTGTAAAAGCAGAGAGGCTGAGGTGCTGGCCTGTTTGGCCTTGGCAGTTGACTCTTCGGATATTTTCCTCACTCCCTCCAAAGAGCGATTGTATAAAGCCTTTAGTTGGTAATTTTGAGAGACAATGAGATAAAGAGCAATTAAAAGCTCCAGGGCAATTACCACGGCCAAAAGAGCATTGACCGAAAGGAGACTTTCCAACTGAAACTTAATTTTTATATTCTTGGTGTTTTTTGCCATCACAATCTAATTACGAATTATAATTCATAGGATTTTAATTCATTCGTAATTTGTAACTCGTAATTGTTAATTGACTACTAGTCGCGCTTGAACCAGTTGCTAATAATTAAAGACATATCAATGGAGTTTATTTCTCCATTGCCGTCTAAATCATAGTAGTCTTTTATGGTGCTCCACAAATTCTCAATAATTTTACTAAAGTCGGCGCTGTTGACCTCGCCATCCTGGGCTCCCTGCTCGTCGGGCAGATACACATCTCCAGCCAACATCTCTCCAAAGTCTACCACCATTCCCGGCTGGTAAGACAGCAACACCACCTTCTGAATATGCTGGTAAGCTTTAAGGGAAAAATAGTATTCCACACCTGGAATAAGATTATAAGGAGAAACATCAACTACTGCCTCTCCAGCCTCACTAAGATGTCCAGGCACTTTCTCCGCTTGGTAATTCCATGGATGAGCGGCATCGTCTATCCAGTAATAGCAAGGGCCATCCCAATTGCCGGAAGCCTTGCCTTGCATAGAAGACTTGATATAGATATAGTCGCCTTCAGGCTCAACACAGTTTGTTAGGCACTGCTCACGGGTGGAATAACAGATACCAATGTTGTTGCCGGCAGTATCGCAATCGGGTTGGGCAGGACACTCCCAACTGTTTTCGGCGCAAAAATAGCCATCATATTGGACCGGTGCGGTAACGGCAACAGTCAAATAATCTGTGGGGCCGCAATCAACATCGGCCGGGTATTCATAAGGCCCAAAGGGACGGCACTCTCTTAGGCCGTCGTTATACCCTCTACAAAAAACATAATGGGTGCCCTCTTCCTCAAATGTGTAGCTCCCCTCAACAGCGCAGGTGCTGTTGGTATTACCGCAATCAGAATAAGCAATTCTCTCGAGACCAGCCCCCCCTACCCAACGCTGATCATTGACATCTATCTCAACATTGGCATCGCCGCCCAGGGGAACTGTGGCCGTGGCGCTCCAGGTGGCCGCCTGCCCCACCACCGTGCTGGTTGGGCCGGTAATGGTACACAAGGGAGGGTTGGGCTGGGCGGGAATAATATCGGTTAAATCCACCGCCGCCAGAGCCGAGCACTGCCCCCAGTCAACTCCACTGGCACCCATGGGACACTCCATTTCCCTCGAGGTTAACCCCCCTGCCTCAAGAAATCCGTAACTGAGATATTGCTGACCGGCTCTCATAAACTCGTAAGCGCGGTAGCCAGTAAAAGGAGCTCCGGTTACTCCGCTCAAATCCACCGGTACCAAAGAGGAGCACTCCCCCCACTCTACCCCATCGCTACCTAGGGGACAGTTCATTTCATAAGAAGTATTGCCGGTGGCGCTCATAAAGCCATAGTTGAGGTATTTTTGGGTGGCACCGCCCGACCCTGCAAAGTAGGAGGTGGCTTGGATGTAGTCAATACTGTCGCTTGTTAATACCGCTGTCTGGTTTGAGCCGTTGGAGTTCATACTGTAAAGGTTGTACGCCTTACTTGGCCTCTGCCTTCTGTAATAAATTTTTACCCCGGCCTGATCAAACTTGGGCCTCTCTTCGTCCTCTACTGTGGCTGTAACTTGGGTCAAATTTGTGCCATCAACATTGAGAGTAAAAATATCCTGGGTATCTTCTGTTAACCCTAAAGAGAACACAAACTTATCTCTGGCGCTGTTAATACCAAGATAACCAAGGATCGAAGGAGACAGGTCGGCAATGGTTGAGACTGCCCCAGAATCAACATTTTGTTTTACAAGCACATCCCCGCCCAACCGATTGCTTTTGTAGGCAATTTCATTACTGCTCAAAAACACAGGGAAACTTTGGGAGCCGGATGTGGCGTGGGTAATGTTTACAACATTACTGCCCTCGGCAGTGGTCATGAAAATTTCACGGCCAAAACTATCCGTGTCCACCGTAAATGAGATTTTGGAGCAATCAGGAGAAGCCGAAACATACCCCAAAGCACTCCCCTCAAACTGGTCACTAGACACAATCTTTGTAACAGAGCCATCCAATAAGGAAATCTTATAAACATCACCGGAGTGCAACGATGGCGAAGCTCCTCCAGAAACAAACAGATAATCCCCACAAACATCTCCTCCATACAGGTAGTTGCTATCAAATTTCCCATCATCTACATAGGACAGTATTTGCTGATCAGAGCCGTCGGGCTTGGCGGTTAAAACATTGGGCTCTCCCGAAAGTCCGCCCCAGGTAACAACTGCGATCCGTTCCTCGCCCCCTGCCGATAAGGCCTCAAACTCATAGGCTCGGTAGCTGGTAAAGGGAGCTCCGGGAAGGCCACTCAAATCCACCGGCACCAGAGCCGAACAGGCGGAAAAATCAACCCCACTGTCCCCCGAGGGACAATTCATCTCCCAAGACTTCAGGCCAGCCTGCTCCAAAAATCCAAAATTCACCTGCTTTTGCCCCCCCGCCTCAAACTCATAGGCGCGATACCCCGAAAAGGGAGCGCCGGACACCCAGCTTAAATCGTTGGGCGCAATTTCGGTACAACTGCCCCAATCCACGCCACCGTCACCCATGGGACAATTCATCTCCCAAGAAGTTACCCCGTCATTTTCCAAAAAACTGTAATTCAAATATTTTTGCCCCCCCGCCTCAAACTCATAGGTTCTATAATCTGAAAAAGCCTCACCGGCCGCTTTTTGTTTAGTAACATAATTTCTGGTATTAAGCACTGCCAAGGTGGTAATGGGAATAGTAATAATGAGGGTCAAAAGGCCCAAAGCGCCCAGAGTTCGTTTGGTTTCTTTAATAATTGAGGGCCTAAGCAGGAAGGTTTTCATAATACGAACCTAGTATAGACTTTTTATAAAGTCTATGTCAAGGGTTGGATCCAGGGGAAGATAAACTTCCTTATTTGAATCTACCAAAGACTCATCCAAATCTTTCGGCCTTATAAGGCTAATACCACCCACCGCCAAACCGGTAAAAAATATTAATATTAAAACTAGCAAAAAATCTCGTGACATACTTAAAGGAACAGAACCTTTAGCAAAACTTCAGCCTCAACCTGACTCTCATCTAGGTTAGAATTATCCTCATTTTTTTCCAAAACCAGTTTATCTAAACTATAATTACGGTGTTTCTTGGTGAGCCCTTCCAAAAAAAGCTCAATATCAAGGTAGGCGCCGGAGAGCTTAACTTGCAAAAAACCCTCATTGTTAATAATTAGCCCCGGATCTACCACAGCAACCGCCAAAGAGGCCTCATTGGCCAAAGCGGTAATATCTCCCACCGCCCGGCCCCAACCTTCAAAGACATAAATTTGGCTGTCCAGCGCCTCTTCAAAAGGTTTAGCCTGGGCATATAAAAGCCGCGCCTTTTGAACATTTTCAATTTTAATATTCAAATTGGCAGAAAGCTCGGAAAGCCTGGTTAGCTCATCGGAGGCTTTTAAAATGCTTTTAACCGTGGGGGCAATGGCAAAGACGCCAAAAAGCATCACTGTTAGCAGTGACATTACTGCCACTGTATAAGTTTTTTGAGGCTCCTTTCTTACAAAGGGTCGTAAATATTTGCCATAATAAAAGTAATAAGGATTAGACATAGTTTAAAATGTTATCTGAAAAGCCACCGCAAAACCTTCCGGACTAAACCGCGCCTCTTTTAAGATAAAATCTTGGGCGCCCCCATCCAGTAGATTGGCCGCCATGACCGAAAGGGCCGTCCCACTGGCCGACTCTGCCTTTACTACCACAGTCTTTTGATCTAAATCAAAGCTTTGGCTCACCACACTTTCTGGCATACTCTGCTCTATAAGATTTAATCTTTCCGTTAAGACACTCTGGGTTGAAAATTCCTTCAAAAGGTTTACTTTTTCCTGCATAATGCGGAAATCATTTTCAAAAGACTGGTTGGCCAGCAAGACTCGCTCTTGCGTCATCACCTTCTCTTTTAAATCCAATCTTTTCTGATCGACCACCACTCTAAATACAAAAGCGCCAATGGTCACAAAATTAACCCCAATAATAATAGTCTTGCCAAAAGTGGCCAGCCAATTTAAGGCTTTACTTTTAGGAGCCTGCTTTTCAAGAGAAGCTTCCTCGTATAAATTAATGGCCGGTTTCATTTGGGGCATGGGGAATTATTTTAGCTTTTTTGCCAGTCTAGACTTTAAACGACTGGCTTTATTTTGGTGGATAATGCCTCTTTTGGCCGCTTTATCCAGCTTTTTGTAAGCCAGACTGACATCTTTTTTAACGGCTTTTTTTAAAAGCCTTTTAAGATTCTTTTTAATGATCTTGTTTTGGGCGCCCACCTTGGCATCATGGCGAGTCTTTTTGAGAGCCGATTTTTTTTGAGCCATATGAACTTTACTTTAGCATATGGTTGAAAAAAAGGAAAGGGCGGTATTTAATAGAGAGAGTGATTTTAGATAAATTTTCCACTAAAAAACAAAGTGTTGCGGCCGCGGCGGCCACCCTGATTACAGCGGTGGCTTTTTCTAAGGTTTTAGGTCTTTTGCGCGATAGGGCCTTGGCGGCCCGCTTTGGCTCCGACGATGTCTTGGGAGTTTATTTTGCCGCCTTTAGAATTCCCGATTTGGTTTTTCAGCTTTTAATTATGGGAGCCTTGTCCTCCGCCTTTATACCGGTTTTTTCTAAGCTCCTGGGTGAGAAAGATTATAAAAAAGCCTGGAAAACAGCCAATGTTTCCCTTAGTTGGGCTCTCTTATTGTTTGCTGGTACAGCCGCTTTGGTAATTATTTTTGCCAAACCTTTAGCTGGTCTCATTGCTCCAGGATTTACAGACGCGCAAAAATCTCTGCTGGCTCAGATTACTGTTATTATCACCCTGGCTCAGATTTTTTTCGTCTTAAGCAATTTTCTAAGCGGTATTTTGCAGTCAATGGAGGCTTTTTTAACCACCGCCCTGGCTCCCATTTTTTACAATTTAGGCATTATTGCTGGTATTTTATTTTTAACGCCCAGCCTGGGGATTTTTGGCCCTGCCTGGGGAGTGGTCTTGGGTACTTTTCTTCATTTCTTAGTCCAGCTTTACCCGGCGCTTCGTTTGGGTTGGCGGCCCAAAATATCCCTTGACCTTAAAAACACTCAGGTGGTAAAGATTGCCAAACTCACCCTACCGCGGCTTTTGGGACAATCGGTGGCCCAAATTGACTACACGGTAGATATTATTTTGGCCTCATTTATTTCTGCCTCGGCTCTTATTTATTTTAACTTTGCCCAGCACTTGCAAGTTCTGCCAGTGAGCCTTTTTGGCGCCAGTATTGCCCAAGCGGCTCTTCCCAAACTTTCCAAAGATGCCGGCAATATTACCCAATTTAAAATTACCTTTCAAAGGCTTTTTCACCAACTGCTTTTTTTAACAGCCCCTTTTGCCGTCTTGCTTTTAGTTTTAAGAATTCCCCTAACACGGCTGGTCTTTGGAGCGGCGCGATTTAATTGGGAAGCCACCCTGCAAACTGCCTATACTCTGAGCTTTTTTGCCATTTCTATTGTGGCTCAAGGGAGCGCCTACCTTTTGGCAAGGGCTTTTTACGCCCTGGGAGACACTAAAACTCCCACTAAGGCCGGCATTGTCTCCATTGTTATTAATTCTCTTTTGAGCGTTTTGTTTGTTTTGGGGTTAAAATTGCCAGTTTGGTCTTTGGCTCTTTCTTGTTCTATTGCCTCTATTGTCAATGCAGGCTTACTAATAATAATGCTTGATAGGAAACTTCACAAATTTGAAAGGCCGGCTTTTTTAAAACCGGTGTTTAGTATTGGGGTGGCGGCATTTTTTATGGGGGTGAGCCTCTTTTTACCGCTAAAATTGCTGGATGCTTTGGTGCTGGATACCACTCGTGTTTGGGGGCTTTTGGTTTTAACCGGCCTAACCACTCTGGCAGGTCTTGGGGTTTATATTCTTATTTCCCTAAAGCTTAATATTCCCCAGCTGGCCCTTATTGCCCAATATTTCAAAAAACAGGGGGTCTTTCCTCAAAATGGATTGAATTCCTGAGACTACTCCTCTAACGGCACACCGGTAAGTTTGGCTTTAAGGGTCTTGGCGGCCGAGCTTTCAGAAATATTTTTTTGCAAAGAGTCGAGAGCCGTGACTACCGCCGCCACATTTTCCGCCTGGCCGGCATTATCCACAATGGGCCACATCACCGCCACATCGGCGTCAAGTATAAAAGCCCTGGCCCGTGAATCCCCCATAAGAGCCTCTTTTAGATCGCGCCTTGAGTAAAACTCCCCAAAGGGACGCAAGACCGCCTCTGCGGCATAAAGCTTTTGCTGAACTTCTTTACTGGATAGATATTTTATAAACTCCCAGGCCTCTTGGGGGTGGGCACTTTTGGAGGAGACACTCTCAGCCCAAAATGAGGCCCAACCCACCCGGCCATAGCGCTCCTCAAGCATAGGAATTTGTGGCACCGGCGCCACCTCAAAATTAAGCCGCGGGTTATAGCTTAAAATGTCAAACGAGCGCCAAGAGGGCGCCAAAATCATGGCGGTCTGGCCGTTGGCAAAGGCTTGCAGGGAATTGGGAAAAGAGGCATCCCAAACCTTATCGGTGGTGTTATAAAGCGCATAATAAGTTAAGACATCTTCCGCCTTTTTGGTGTCCAGATCGTCCGGGTAGGCCACTCCATTTTGAGCCAGCATTAACCCAAAAATGTCCGAGGCATGCGCCACATTGGAACCCACTCCCAAAGCGGCCCCGCTTCTTATTATTTTTTTGGCGACGGCGTCCTTTTCAGTTAAAAGCACGGCCGCCTCGCGAAACTGCTCCCAAGTTTCTGGGGGGTCCAAGTTAGCCGCCTCAAACCGCACCGGATCATAAAACAGGGCCAAGCCATCGTACATTAGAGGGATGGCGTAAATGGAGTCATTGAAAACCAAATTGTCATACGCCACCGGGTAGAAAATGTCTCTAAATTGTCCGGCAGTCATAATTTCTTTGGGGGCGGGGGTAATAATATTGGTTAGCTCCGGCACCCAAGAAGCGTGCAGGCGAAAAATGTCCGGCCCGGTACCCTGCTGGCTTCTAATCTCAAGGGTGGTTTTATACTGGTCAAGATCAGTAAAAGTCTTTTGGGTGTAGTTGATAGTTACCGTGGGGTGATCTTCTTCATAAGCCTCAATTACTCCCGCAAAAATGCTTTCCGGTTCAAAGAGGCCCCAATATTCCAAAACAACCTCTCCGCCGGCTGGTTTTTTGGTACCCAAAAGCTCAAAGTTGCCCTTGGAAACAACTAAAAACACCACTCCCAAAACTGCCAGTAAACCCAAAAGAGCCAGGATTTTTTTAAAATCAAACGGTTTTGGAGGAGCCGCCTGTATCTGTTCTGCCATTGTATTTAGTATATGTCACAACCATTGCCAGCGTCAAACTACCAAGAGTGATTCCCTGATAAGTAGTGAGTAAAAAGTGGTCAAAAAGCCCGAAAAAAAGCAAAGGAATAAGCATTAGTCCGGCGGGAAATACTACCCGCCGCAAGATTTTTGCAAGAAAACCCAAAAATAAAACACCCCCCAAAAGGCCGGCTTCTGAAAAGATCAAAAGAAAGATATTGTGTACCGGTTGGAACTTAAAAGGAGCTGTAAAGTTTGAGAAACTGTTAAGCCCGACGCCAATAATGGGATGCCTGGCCCAAACTTCAAAAGCCATTTTGGCTAGGCTCACCCGCTCCGTAAGGCTTTCTGCAAAGCGGGGGGTTAGAGCTAGCCCCACCAACAGTAGCAAAAGTACCCCAGCAATTGCGACATAGGTCTTATGGGTCTTATAGGACCTATAACACAACCACAGCAAAACTCCCACTACCAAAGCCACCACCCCTGTCCGTGAAAAAGTTGCCACAAGCGCTACCACCCCTACCACCAAAGTAACCCCTACGAAGCTCGTAAGTAACCTAGGAAACCTAGGTAACTTAAGTCTCCTACCGCGCCCGCCATCGCTGCGCTCAGGCGCGGCGGGCGGGGGAAGCTTACGACTGGAAACTAGCGTTTCCAGAGTTAATAAAACTCCCACCACCAAGTACCCCGCTAGGATATTCGGGTGGGGAAAACCGCTGTAGGCTCGCACCAGTACCTTGCCCCAAAGCTCAATTTTGGCCACCGCCGGATTGTAGAGTTGGAATTGGCTCTCTCCCAAAGGCAAATAACCAAAAAGCGGCCTTTGGAGCACAAACTGCGCCAAACCCAAAACTCCGGCCCAAAGCACCCCTCCGGCAAAAAAGAGGGCCACGCGTTTAAAAACAGCGCTGTCTTTTAACAGCGCCGAAGCCGCCTTAAAAAGCAAAAAAGCCTCCAGCAAACGGTAGGCACGATAGACCCAGGCAATAGGGTTTGCGGCCTGAGCAAAGTTAACTGCCAGAAAAACCAAAACTGCGAAGCTTGTAAGTAACCTTTTCTGCCAGAGAGGTCTTCTAATTCGTAATTCCTGCCTTGCCGGCAGGCAGGCGTAATTCTTAATTCCTAATTGAATTATTACCCCCCAAACCAGAAACTCACTGACATAAAAAGCCGGCACCAAATAATCCACCAGGTAGCCGTTTATATAGGAGTAACTGCCTACAAAATGCTTGGCGGTACCCAGAGGCAAAAGAAAGACCAGCAAACAGAGCAAGTTGGGCGCATTGAGGTTTTTTTTGAAAAAGTTACTTGAGTTTGAGAGCATTTGTATGTGTCTGCCACTCCAATTTGTCGTCTAGGAATGGTAGTTTTTCGCCCAAAGCTTTTGCCAATAGCCAATCGGCCAGGTGGGGGTTTTTAGGTAAAAGAGGGCCGTGTAAGTAAGTCCCCACAAAATTTCCCTTAATGATCCCCTCGGTCTTGTCTTGGCCATTGTTGCCAAAGCCCCGTTGAACTTTGGCTAGAGGTTTGGCCGTGGGACATAGGTAAGTTCTGCCCTCGTGGTTTTCAAATCCAACAAGGGGGGTAAGGGGGTTAAGAGGGATAAGGGGCGTGGTAACAATATTTCCCACACAACGCTTTCGCCGCGCCCCGAAGTGTTCGGTGTAGCAATCAAAGATACCAAGACCAGGGATGTCGGCTCCTTCAGCGGGGCGGTAGAAACGCCCCAAAAGCTGGTAAAAGCCGCAAATAAAGAGCCCGGCCCTGCCCTGCTCTTGCGCCTTTATAAGCGCCGGTTTGAGGCGAAAGGCATCGGCTGAAACCTCCCTTTGCAATGAATCCGGCCCGCCTCCGGCAAAAAACAGGTCTGCCCCTGTAAGTTTTTTGAGAGAATCTCCCACATTAAACTCTACCAATTTATATTGGAGTCCCCGCCACTCAAGCCGCCGCTTGAGACATTCAATATTGCCTCTATCGCCGTACAAATTAAGATGTTTGGGGTACAACCACACCATTGTCATATTCTCTTTCCTGTTAAGACTTTTCTCACCTCAAGCATAGCCGAGTAAGTGGGAAAAACCACCACTTCTTTTTGAGTGGCGGCAATATTTTCGGCCGCCTCTCTTACCTTGCGAGTCACCACCAATAAATTAGAATCAAGACCGGCATACTTTAAACGCAAGGCCATATCATAAGCTCGCCTGCCGGATATATACACCGCTCGGCCCCTAAGTAGCTTAAAAAGTAAAGCCGAGTCTATATCCCAAATCCAAGAGACATCCCTGCCATCCGGAATGTTATCGTTGAGAAGAAGCCAAAAAGCTGTCTTTGGTCCGGCTTTATTGAGCCAAAATTTTAGGTTTTCATTGAAGCTTTGGGGGTTCTTAGCTAAATAGAGGTGAAACCGGCTGGCGTGCCACAAGACCGCTTCCCCCCTCCCAAACACGGGCCGGAATTCTGCCAAAAGAGCCTCTGCCCTTTTTGCAGAAACTCCCAGCAAAGAAGCTACCGTAACAGCAAACCGGACATTTGTTTGGGAAAACTGCGGCTGTTTCAAGACTGGGCACGACAGCTCCTCCGGAAAACCCCCCACCACTTCTTGCAGCCTTTTATCATCCGAGCAGTAAACCACCTTGGGAAAAGAACCCTGCCTCTCCAAACCCAGCAAAGCCTCACGCCACTTGGAAACCAAAAGATCCACCTCACCATAGCGATCAAGTTGATCTCGGGAGAGATTAAGTAAAACCACCACCTCGGGAGTAAACCGGCTCAAAGCTTTTGGGAAAACCGCCTCGTCAATTTCAAAAACCCCCACCGACTTATCCCCATAATGTGGATAAGTACCGGTAAGTTTGGTGGATAAAACTAAAGAGGTAGCGATGCCGTTAAGCAAATTGGCGGAAAGGTTATTGTGGATTACCTGGTAACCAGCCTTAGTTAAAACATAGGCAATCATATTGGCGGTGGTGGTTTTACCATTGGTACCGCTCACTACCACAGAACCACAGGGTAACCTGCTCTCAAGCTTTTCTACCAAGTGGGGATCAAGCTTTAAACTCAGGTGTCCCGGCCAGGTGGAGGCCGAAAACCCAAGTATTTTTAAAAAAACGGCTCCCAATTTACCAATTAGACATGCTATTAGTAGTTTCACTACTAAACATTATAATAAAATTAGTAGTAGTGGTAGTAGAAAGAGTGGAAAAGTGGAAAAGTGGAAAAGTGGGGTTGGGGGTTACAAATCTCAAGCTTTGGCTTGTTGAAAAAGTTGCCTTGCTTTTGTGGCGGCGTTTTTTGATTGCTAGATTGCTTTCTTTCCCTGTTTAGGCTGTTTTTGTGTGTGGGGTAGTCTCGGAAGGATGTTTAGAACTGGGTGGATAAGTTGTGGATTTCTTTTTTAAAGGAACTATCTTTTTGCGCCTTGTTTTCAATCTTGGCGACCCCGTGCATTATGGTGGTGTGGTCCCGCCCGCCCAGCAGTTCCCCCACACTTTCCAAGGGCAGATCGCAATCTATTCTTAAAAGATACATACAAACCTGCCGTGGCAGGACAATGTCTGCCTTGCGTGACCGGCCTTTTAAATCTTTTATTAAAATGTCGTAGTGTTGGGCCACATTGCGGATCATTTTTTTGGGAGCGCGGCTTAATTTGAAATCTTTCTCGCCCTTACCTAGAATTTCAAACACCATTTCTTTTGACAATGGTTCTTTCTTGGCGGCCGCGTGCGAGACTACCTGCAGGAGGGCTCCTTCCAGTTCGCGAATATTGGCAGACACCAGGCGCGCCACTGTTTCTAAAATTTCGTCACTCACAGTAAAATTATTCTCCTGCCTCTTTTGGCGCAAAAGAACAATACGCATTTCCAAATCGGGTGGGTCGAGGCGGGTTATCATACCGGCCGCAAAGCGGGAGGAGAGCCGTTCTTCCAGTTTGGAAATGTCGCGGGGAGCGCGATCCGAGGCTAAGATTACCTGTTTTTTTTCCTGGTAGAGAGTGTTAAAGGTGTTAAAGAATTCTTCTTGAGTAGATTCGCGACCGGCAATGAATTGGGCGTCATCTATAATCCAAACATCGGCGGCGCGGAATTTTTTTCTAAAAAAGGCAGTTCTTCTATTGCCAATGGCTTCCAAAAGCTCGTTCATAAAACTCTCTCCGGTACAATAAAGCACTTTAAGATGGGGGTGCTCTTTTATAATCTCATTGCCAATGGCTTGAATAAGATGCGTTTTTCCAAGGCCCACCCCAGAGTATATGAAAAGGGGGTTGTACATTTGCCCCGGATTTTTAGTAATAGCTTCCGCTGTGGCGTGGGCCACATTGTTGTTGGCGCCCACTATAAACGAATCAAAAGTGTAAAAGGGAGCCAGGCCGGCCTCTTTGGCCTTGGCAAGACATAGAGAGTGTTGCTCACTGTTATCCTCTTTTTTGAACAGGGGTCCCAAATTTCCTTTGTGTTCTGTTTCTTGGGGAGCGCTGATCTTAAAGATCAGTTCGGTTTTTTCGCTTACTATGTCATCCAGCACTGTTTTAATTTGGGCATAGTAGCGCAATTCCAGATTTTCTTTTTGATAAGTGTCGGAAACGGCAATGGTAAAGATGTTATTTTCCTGTTTTAAAACACGGGTGCTTCTAAAAAAAGTGTTAAAGACAGCTGGGGATAAGTCCACTTCCAAAGAGTTTAAGACTTTCTGCCATATTGTGGTAAGGTTTGGGTTTTCAAGCATGTCTTTTGGGGCAGGAAGGGTATAAATTCACATTAAGTCTTTGTGCATAAAGTGTCAACACTTCAACAGGCTTGGGGCTGGTAGCCCTCGATAGGCTCGGGGCAAAGCTATCTTTTTTGTATGTTACATATGTAACCTGTGTTACTTATTGGTGCTACACTGGTTTTATGAAACTTAACCCAGAGCAAAGCCGTGTAGTAAAACATGAGGCGGGGGCCTTGCTAGTAGTGGCCGGGCCGGGGAGCGGGAAAACGCGGGTGATTACCGAGCGCATTAAATCTTTGTTGAAAAAAGGCAAGGCCCGTCCGGAGGAAATCTTGGCGCTTACTTTTACCCAAAAAGCGGCCGAGGAGATGCTTAACCGTTTGGGAGATTCAATGCCCCTGGGTTACACTGAGCCTTGGGTTTTGACTTTTCACCGCTTTGCCGACCGTGTTTTACAGGAGTCCGGTTTAGAGTTGGGCCTTTCCTCTTCCTATAAAATTATTTCCTTTCCTCAGCAGTACTTACTTATTAAAGAAAACCTTTTCGATTTTAATTTGACCTATTTTAGACCCTTGGGAAACCCTAACAAATTTATTGGCGCCAGCTTAAAATTTTTTTCTCGTTTGCAAGATGAGGCTATTACCCCGCCCGAGTTTGAAGCCTGGGTAAAAAAGTATGAAGGCGAGGAAAAAGAAAAGTACCAAGAGCTGGCCCACGCCTACTCTTTTTATGAAAGCCTTAAACTAAAAGAGAATAAACTCGATTTTGGTGATCTAATTCTTTGGTGTTTAAGGCTTTTTAAGGAACGGCCGGCCGTTTTGGAAAAATACCGCCAACAGTTTAAGTATATTTTGGTAGATGAGTTCCAAGACACAAACCTGGCGCAGTTTGAACTGGTAAAACTGCTGTGCCCTTCTGATTATCCAACTATTCGAATAGTGGTAGTGGGGGATGATGACCAGGCCATTTACCGTTTTCGGGGTGCTTCCCTCTCTAACATTTTAGAGTTTAGGAAAACTTACCCTAAAGCCGAAACAGTGGTGCTTTCTAAAAACTATCGCTCAGGGCAAAAAATACTAGACAGCGCCTATAAACTCATTCAAGGCAACAACCCCGACCGTTTGGAAGTAAAAGAAAAAATAAACAAGGAACTGCAGTCTCAAGTGGATTGGCCGTGCCAGGTGGAAATTGCAGAGTACGCTACCGAGCAGGAAGAGGCTTTGGGGGTGGTCGGTAAAATCCTCACAACAATAGAGAAAAGCCAGAAGCCAGTAGCCAGCGCCCAACAGCTATTTTACAAAGATTTTGCCATTCTGGCCCGATCCAACTCTCAACTGACGCCGTATGTTCAAGCCTTGCGCCATGCCGGTATCCCCTATCAACTGATTGGCAATCGGGGTCTTTTTGATCAGGAGGAAGTTAGGGTACTGATCTCGCTTATTCAATGGCTGGCCAATTCGCAAGACAGCGTGGCCCTTTTTAGACTCTTAACGGCGCCACTTTTTTTGAAATTAGATTCGGCCATTATTCAAGAGCTAGTGCAATCGGCCCGCCGAGAGAAAAAAAGTCTCTATGAGACAGTTTTGGTAAGTGAAAACCCAACAGTTGTCAATGCGGCCGTCCTACTGCAAACTTTTAGAAAAGATTTGGAAAAAAAGTCTCCCACCCGTTTGCTTTTTGAGATACTGGCTAAACTTAGGTACCTTGAAAGTTTTACCAAAGAAGAATCAATTGCCAATCGCCTCAAAATAAAAAACATTAATTTGTTTTTCGAAAAAGTGAAACAATACGAGCAATCAGCCGATGAGCCTAACATTTACGAGCTGGCCGATTGGCTCCAAGTTTTAAAAGAAGCCGGAGACAATCCGGCCCAGGCGGAGATTGAAGATGTAGATACTGTGAACCTACTCACTATTCACAGTGCCAAGGGGTTGGAATTCAAATATGTCTTTATGCCCTCCTTGGTGGCGGGTCGCTTTCCCTCTATCAATCGGTCTGACCCCATTGCAATCCCTGAAGCTTTAATTAAGGAAATTTTGCCTTCCGGTAATTACCATCTTCAAGAGGAGCGCCGACTTTTTTATGTCGGTCTTACTCGGGCCAAAGAAGGGGTGTTTTTGAGCTGGGCCAGGGATTACGGCGGCGCGCGCGAAAGAAAACCCTCCGGTTTTTTGGGTGAGTTGCAAAAAACTCAAAGTTCAAAACTCAAAACTTCCCAGCCCTTTACCCAAAAAGTTGCCGTTACAGTACCCCAAGCCGTTTCGTTTGCTGAAACAGTTAATAAGTCTTATACGACCAATATGACCTATGTCTCCTACTCCCAACTAGAAACCTTTAAGCAGTGCCCCAAAAAATACCAGTATCGCTATGTTTTAGGCATCCCTACCCTGCCTTCGCACTCTTTGAGTTTTGGCCAAACCATGCACCGCACTTTGCGTGACTGGCACCGCGAGGATTTGTTCAAAGATACCTCACTCAAAAGGTTGCTGGAACTTTACGAGGGTCACTTTAAGGAAAATAGTGAAGGCTATGAGCATGCCCGACACAAACAAATGCGCTTTGAGGATGGCAGGGTTATTTTGGAACGCTACTACAAAGAGCATGGGCAAAAGCTGGGAGAGCCGCTTTTTTTAGAAAAAAAGTTTACCCTTAATATAGAAGGTACTAAACTGATAGGCTCAATTGATAGGGTAGATAAGGTTGGGGAAGAAAAGTATGAAATTATTGATTATAAAACCGGCTCCGATAGTAAGGCCAAGTTTGTAGCCAAAGATGACCAGCTGACTATTTATGCCCTGGCGGCTCGCGATGTTTTGGGTATTATGCCCCACTCTTTGGCGCTCTACTTTTTGGAAACGGGGCAAAAGGCCACTACCGCGCGCACTGCCAAACAGCTAGATACAGCCAAAGACAAGGTGGCCCAAGCAATTGCCGACATTAAAACCTCCGATTTCCCTGCCAAACCTTCCCTCCTTTGCAAATACTGTGATTTCCGCGACCTTTGCCCCCACGCCTATAAAGTTTAGTCGTTCTTACCCCACAAATTTAGCATAAATTTGTTGACAAGGGTCCATAAATTACTACTAAATTTATGGAGTGGCTTTTTGCTCCGGCCTTGCCCCCTAGTTTGCAAATTAGCCAAATTTGGTGTACTGTTGTTGAGTTAGTTAAATCTTGCAAAAAAAGAAAGGAGTTACAGATGTATCGTTTGAGTACGCACGAGATTGGCGAGGATTTTGTGGAGAGTGCAAGGGCGGCTATCAAAACTGCCATCGTTAGAGACGGCGAGGCTCCCAACTATGTTGTCGTGAGGCCTGGGACTACCGAACTGCCCTACATTGCGGTTGGTATTGGAAGTCCTGCCACTTTCTACACCATTCCGGTCCAGACGGGAGAGTACGCCGAACATATTGGGATCGAGCCTGGTTTCTTTGGGCTCGATGTGAGCCACGGTGCGTTGGAGTAGGTGGCATCTGGGTTTATTAATCCAGTACCAAGGTGGTTTGGGGGTTGAGGTTTGAAAGAGAGTCAACTTGATTTGGGCCAATAACAACCCAGCCGGAGAGATCTTCGGTTGGGTTTTGTTTATTGTAAACTTTGAAATTTGGAGCCTTCTTGTAGAGGTAGAAAATAGCGGTGGGGTAGTCAAAAGGAGATGTGGCTACAATAGTTTGGTATTTTCCCTCCGGCACAATTTTTGCCAAAGTTTGAAAGCGCTGGTCAAGAGGCTTTTGTCTAATAGTTATGGTCAGTAGTGTTATTAGCCCCAATAGCGCCACCCCAGTGAATTTTTTGAAGCTTTCCAACCTTGCCGCCACTAACCCTAGACTGATGTAAATCCCAAAAGAAGCCGTGAAAAGGTAGCGCTCCATGTAAAAATTAATGCCCAAAAAGTGGGCCAAAACATAACTTTCCAAAAGAATAGTAAGGGTAAAGATGATAAAAGCAAAATTGGAAAGTTTACATCTTTTGGCTAAAACAATCACCAGAAAAACTAAAACAACCAAGCCAAGGATGACAGTCCCAATGCCAAAAAAGTTCTCATTGGGCACACTGACCCCGGCTTGTTTGGGCCACTCACCAAAAACAAAAGTGTAAATGCTTTGGGCAAAGCGCGAGAGAGTGGGGTTTGGTATCCAGGCTGGGTTTCCCATATTCTCTCGGTGCCTTTTAAAAATTGGCAGCCAGGCCAAGAAAGCCAGTGATACGGGAATTGAAATGAGGATAATCCGTTTGGAAGCCTTTTTGGCAAAAGTGAAAAACCTAAATCTTTTTTCAAAAGTCAGGATAAAAGCTACCATTAAAATAGCCGGCAGTACCAAAATTCCTGCATATTGGGTTAAGAAAGTGAGGCTTAAAAAAGCTCCTGCCAAAAGAAAGTTAAACTTGCTTTGCTTTTTGATAACAAAATACAAAGCGCAAAGCGCCAAAAAACCCATAAGAGCGTATTGCCTGGCTTCTTGGGCATACTGGATTTGAAAGGGGGCAATGGCAGTTATAAAAGCGGCCGCCAGCCCGGCCTTGTCTTTGTGCGTTAGCGCAAAGCGAGCCCCAATTTTATAAACTAAGAAAATGCTGGCCGTGGAAAAGAGAGTGCTAAAAAATCGCAACCCAAAAGGTGTCCAGCCCAAAAGAAGAGAGAATGGTTTTAAGAGCAAGTAGTAGAGGGGTGGGTGAACATCATTTAGGATTCCTTGCCACATTGCCCTCCAATCCCAGGAGATTAAAACTGCTGTAAAAGACTCATCGTACCAAAAGTCGCGGGCGGTAATTTTATAAAGGCGCAAAGCCAGTCCCAGAAAAAGAATTAGGAGTAGGGGCCAATGTTTTTTCATAGTCTTGGAAAAAGAGGTTTTTTCAAAGCCTCAGTTGGGTTAGCGGCAAAGACGGCTTCAATAGCGGTAGTGGTTTGGGGAAGGAAGGGTTTTATTTGGGAGTTTAGTTGCAGGAGTTTGCCAATGATTTCTGAAAGCACCGGTCGGGCTTTTTCTGGCTCTAGTTTCCAGGGTTGTTTTTCATTGAGTTCCTTGTCCAAGGCGCGAAGTTTTTCCCAAGTTCCCTCTAAAATTTGAGGGAGATTATACTCATCCCAGAGGGTTAAGGGGGGAAGGGGGGTAAAGGGGGTGTAGGGAGATACTTGGTTCTTCTCAGCCAGAGCTGCCAAACGGGACACCAGATTACCCAACCCATTGGCCAAATCGGCATTGTACTTGTTGATCATAAGTTCCCAAGCAAGAGCAGTGTCGGAAGAGTGGGGGAAAAAAACAGCCAAAAGGTAGCGGGCGCCGTCTACCCCAAATTTTTCCACTAACTCGGAAGGGCCTATCATATTACCCAAACTTTTACTAATTTTAATGCCCTTTAAGTTGTAAAAGTCGTGCACAAAGACTTCTTTGGGTAATGTTTCTCCGTAAGACAACAGCATAGCTGGCCAAATGACACAGTGGAACCAGGCAATTTCCTTGCCAATAAATTGTATTCCTGGCGGCCAAAGTTCTTGTCCCACCATTTGTGGTGCTGTCCAGTAATTAAGGAGCGCCTCAAACCAGACATAAATAGTTTGGCGGCTGTCCCAAGGAATTGGTATGCCCCAGGTAACATTGGCGCGGCTAATGGAAAGATCTCGCACCCCCGCCTCAATTTTGTTTAAAATCTCCTTCTTTTTGTTTTCCGGCGACACTCTGAAAATGTCTTTCTCAATGAGTTCCTTCACTTTTGGGATGTAGGCAGAAAGCTTAAAGAAGTAATTTTCTTCACTTTGTTTTTCCGGTTCCCGCTCGTGCAGGGGACACTTACCATCTACTAGTTCCTTTTCAGTTATAAATTTTTCACAGCCCACACAGTAAAGGCCTTCATAATGCCCTTTGTAAATGTCTCCCTGGTCGTAGAGTCTTTGCAGAAAGCCTTGGGCTAGGGTTTTGTGTTTGGGGTTAGTGGTGCGGATAAAATAATCGTACTCAAAGTTTAAGAGCTTCCAAGCCTCCACAAATCTTTGGGAAACTTCATTGGTAAACTCTTGTGGTTCCTTGCCCGCTTTTTTAGCCGCCTCGGCAATTTTGGCGCCGTGTTCATCGGTACCTGTTAAAAAAAACGCCTCTCTTCCTCGCTCTTTCTGGTAGCGGGCCAAAACATCGGCCACCAAGGTGGTGCAAGTGTGTCCCACATGGGGGATATCGTTCACATAGTAAATTGGAGTGGTGATGTAGTATGGTTTTCTAGGCATTGTAGTAGCAACAAAAGGCTCGGCGCAAGCTGTTTTACTTGCTACGGAACTCCTCGCTCCGCTCGTCAAACAGTCCTCGCGGCGTAAAACAGTGCGCCTTCGCCTTTATGTTTCACGCTTTCGTCCTTGTGTTTATTGTAACACAGCCAAAGTTTGGTACTATAAACTTGTGGAATTAAAACAGGTTTTGCAAAAACTTAAAGAGAGTTGGCGGTTGGTGGTTGTTTTTGGCGTAATAGGGCTTTTTATTGCCGGTGGTTATCTTTTCCTTCGCCCCCACCCCATTTATGAAGCGAGGGCGCTTTTTTTTGTGACTCGTACTGCCCAAGAACCGCAAGACGATTACTACGCCTATGACGGTTTTCACGCCCAGCAGACAGCATATCACTATACCGATACTTTGGTAGGATTGGCGCGGGAGTTTAAAGCCAGCAAGGTGGTTCGCAAAAGCGAGCAATTGGTGCAGGTGGCTTTGGTGGGAAAAGATATAGGCGAGCCCGAACTTTTAGATCTCACCGCCAAGCTCGCCCAAACCTTTGAAGAATTATCCCTGGCGGGCGATCCGGCTGTAAAGCTTGTGGAGGTGGCTGGTTCCAGAGAGGTGACAGCCGTGACGGCAAACATAATTTTGACCTTGTTGGTAGGGATTTTAGGGGGGTTGGGGGTAGGATTATTTGCTATAGCAATTAAAGAATACCTGAACTAATCATTATCTAACTATTCGAATAGTTGGATAGAGGGATAGTTTGGTGCTTTATGAAAAAGGATACACTACTGATTTACAGTGATGGTGGCGCGCGCGGCAACCCAGGTCCGGCGGCGGTAGGATATGTTATCAAGGATTTAAGCGACAAAACTTTGGCCCAGGCTGGCTTGCAAATTGGAGTGGCCACCAACAACGAAGCCGAGTATCACGGTATTATGGCAGGTTTGCAAAGAGCTACCGGTTTTGGGAATGCCAGGGACAAAGCAATAAGAGCCTTTTTAGATTCCAAACTGGTGGTGGAGCAATTATCGGGTCGGTGGAAAATAAAAGAAGCCCGTTTGGCTGTTTTGGCAACCCAAGTTAAAAGCTTAGAAAAAAACTTTGCCAAGGTGACTTACAACCACATTCCGCGGGAGAAAAACCAAGAAGCCGACTCTCTTTTAAACTACGCACTTGATAACTGAACCTAATATTTTCGTGGTAGTATTTAAGGAATATGCCCGACACCAGTTCTTACAGAACCTCAAAACAACACCCTGTTCCCCAAAACATAATGAATGTGGAGTTTAAGCTAATAGGGGAACTGACCATTAAGCAGTTTGGCTATGTGGCAGTGGGAGCGGTTTCTGCCTTTATTGCCTACAAATCCGGCCTCTACTTTATTTGGCGCTGGCTTTTAGTGTTTATTTGTATAGGCCTTGGGGTGGGTATGGCCTTTGTGCCCATTCAAGATAGGGGTTTAGACATTTGGATTAAAAGCTTTATCAAGGCGCTTTTTTCCCCGGTAATAATGGTGTGGCGCAAGGCCCCCCAATACCCTAAATTTATGCAAGTTTTAGATGAGTTTTTAGCCGAAGCGCCGGTGGTGTCAAAAGATACCAGTCGCTACGATAAAAAAGTAGAGCTTACCGAAGTTTTGGAAAGAGTGTCTCACGAGAATAGCGATCCTTTGGAAAAAAGGCGGGAAGATTTTATTAGATCCCTAGACTTTTCTTTGGAGAAAAAAGATACTTCTCCCGAGCCGCCTCCCTCGGCGGCGCCGTTGGCCGCCCCTTTTGTGTCTACCGTGGCAGGGCCCTCCTCACCGCCTTCTAAGAAAGAGCCTTTCTTTCAGGTAGAGGAGGTTGCCAAAAAAACCCAGCGGGAAGAATCGCGCCAATCTTATGAACCGCCAGTGGTAGTACGAAAAGAACCCGGCGCGCCCCGTATTAAAAACAAACCGGCGCCAAAAAAGGTAGTGGCAGAAAAGCCCCAGCCTGTTTTTGAAACCAAACCAAATACGGTGCATGGCATAGTTTTCGACAAGAAAGGCAAGCTGGTAGATGGCGCTGTTATTGTAATTAAAGAGCCCGATGGCGACCCTGTTAGAGCCCTAAAAAGCAATGCTTTGGGCCGTTTTCAAATTACCACCTCGCTTGAAAACGGTGACTATTTAGTGGAAGTGAGGAAAGATGGTGAAAATTTTGATACTATTAAAATAAGTCTTAAGGGCGAGAAATTGCCCCCCTTAGAGATAAGGGCTAAAGCTTCTTAACACAATGCCGACTGCTGTAAAAACTACCACCCAAAATCATTTGGACATTGAAACCATTCGCGATGGCTTAGTAATACTCAAAGATGGCGGGGTAAGGCTCCTGCTGACTGTGTCGGCGGTAAATTTTGACCTCTTGTCTGAAAGAGAGCAGGACGCCGCCATTGACGCCTATGGCAGTCTTTTAAATTCCCTTTCTTTCCAGGTGCAAATTCTCATAAAAAGCAAACGAATGGATATTTCCCAGTACCTCAATTGGCTGTCAAGCGAAAAAACCAAACAACCAAGCCAAAAAAGAATAGCCGAGATTAAAGAATACGAAGAGTATATCAAGCAAATTGTGGCTAAAAACGATGTTTTAGATAAAAAGTTTTTTGTAACCATTCCCTACAATTCCGTTTCTATAAAGCCCAAACAGTCGCCGGTAGATTGGTTAAGAAACCGCGAGCCCCAGCCTAAGTTTTTAATGCCGCAAAAAACCTTGGTTAAAAAAGCTTTGTTGGAATTGGAGCCCAAAAGAGATCACCTCATTAAGCAATTTGCCCGTATTGGCATTGGCGCGCGCCAGATGCAAAACCAGGAATTAGTGGAACTTTTCTACGCCGCCTATAACCCTCAAATATCAAGGTTTCAAAAAATCGGCGATCCGTCCGATCGCGAAAGAGTAATGGTGCAAGGTAAAATATGAAACTAAACCTTCCTTTTGCAAAAAAGAAAGAAGTCGCCTCCTTGGAAGATATTAAGCCGGTGTCCGAACCTTCGGCCGCCGAGGTTTTAGAACAAGGAAGCTTTAACTTAAAAGACATTATTGCTCCCCCCTCAATCGAGATTGACTTTGACAATATTAAAATAGGCGATTTGTATTACCGCACCTTGTTTGTGTCCGGCTACCCGAGGTTTGTGAGCGCCAACTGGCTCTCACCGATAATCAATTTTGAACATAGCATCGATGTTTCTATGTTTTACTACCCAGTTAAAGCCAAAGGGGTGCTGGATGATCTGCGCCGTAAAGTTGCCGAGATGGAAGTGACCATATCAAGCGATATCGAAAGAAGGCGGGTGGTTGATCCGGCTGTTAAGGCTGCCTTGGAGGATGCCAAATCTTTGCAGGAGCAGTTGGTTAAGGGCGAGGAACGCTTTTTCCAATTTTCCTTTTATGTCACCATTTCTGCCCCCACCTTAGATGAACTTAACAATATTTCCAAAAGAATTGAGTCCACCATGGGATCACTAATGCTCATTGCCAAGCACGCCACCTTGCAAATGGAAGAAGGTTTTAAAACCACCTTACCCACCTGTACCGATAAGCTTTTGATTACCCGCAATATGGATACCACCTCAATTGCCACCACCTTTCCGTTTACCTCTTCGGAGCTGACTGCCAACGAGGGGATTTTATATGGCATTAATGAGCACAATAACTCCCTGGTAATTTTTGACCGGTTTGGTTTGGAAAATGCCAACTCGGTGGTGTTTGCCAAATCGGGAGCCGGCAAATCTTACTTTGTAAAGTTGGAGGCGGCTCGTATGCTAATGTTTGGGGCCGAGGTTTTGGTCATTGACCCGGAGCAGGAATACCAACGGTTATGTGAGTCGGTCCAGGGCGAGTATATTGAGTTTTCGCAAAACTCAAAAGAGAAAATAAACCCCTTTGATCTCTCGGGAGTTTTTGAGGAGGGGGAAAATGAGCTGGGCACCAAAATTTTATCGCTTCACACCTTGTTTAAGATAATTTTTGGGAAAATTACCCCCTCAGCCGAGGCAGTGCTCGATAAGGCTCTCATTCAAACCTACAAACTCAAGGGTATCACCACCGAGCCGGCCACCCAAAACAAGGAGCCCCCCATTTTGGAAGATTTGTACAAGGTGCTTTTGGGGCAAATTGAGCCGGAGGCGCGGGAAATGGCGGTGCAGTTGGAGCCGTATATTAAAGGCTCTTTGGCCGGCATTTTTTCCGAACAATCCACGGTGGATATTACCAACCCCTTTACCGTTTTCTCCACTCGTAATTTGGAAGATAAGTTGCGCCCCACGGCAATGTATATTGTGTTGGATTTTATTTGGACTCGCATTAAAAAGCAGTTGAAAAAGCGCATTTTGGTGGTAGATGAGGCCTGGTATCTTATGCAGTATCCCGATTCGGCTATGTTTTTGTACTCTATTGCCAAGCGAGCCAGAAAATATTATTTGGGGCTCACTACCATTACCCAAGATGTGGAAGACTTTTTGAACAATGAGTATGGCTGGGCTATTGTAAAAAACGCCTCTTTGCAAATTCTTTTCAAACAGCACCCCGCGGCCATTGACAAGCTGGGCGAGGTGTTCTATTTGAGTGAGGGGGAAAAGCGGTTCCTGCTTTCGGCCGATGTGGGCGAGGGCCTCTTTTTTGCCGGCTCTAACCATGTGGCTATAAAGGTGGTGGCTTCTCCCAAAGAGCACAACCTTATTACCACCAAGCCGCAGGAGTTGGTGGAGATGGCGGCTTCGGCGCGCGCCGACAAAGAGGTCGAGCCGGAGGTTGATATTCACCCGGTTATAGCGAAAGATACAGCCAATGACAAGCCTTAAGTCCGCCGTTAAACGCACCTTTTGTTACTTTGAGATTTTTAATTATTCCCCCTCGCAGGAAGAAATCTACCGGTACCTTATTGGAACTAAATGCTCCTTACCCGATTTAAGGCCTTTTGTAAGGCACTGTCCTAAAAAACAAGTTCCCTCTGCTTTATTGGTAGAAAAACTTTGTACAGCAAATCGATTGGCTGTACTGGCGAGTAAGATGCCTGGTGTCAGGGCGGTTTTTTTGACCGGAGATTTGGCGGCCGGAGGCGCCAAGGAAACTTCCGATGCCGATTTTATGGTAATTACTCGCCAGGGTGGGCTTTTTTTGGTTCGGCTTGGGCTCACTGTTCTATTTTCGCTAACCCTGAAGCGTAGAAGTCGCTACCACCCTTTAATAGGTCTTATAAGTCATATACGACCTATTAAGACCTTCGCTTGCTTTAATATCTTTTTTGAGGAAGAGAGCCTTTCAATGCCCAAGGAGCGCCAGAATTTATTTGTGGCCCAAGAAATTGCCCGGGTAAAGCCTTTGGTTGACAAGGGGGAGTATTACCAAAAATTTCTGTCTGCCAACCGGTGGATTTTGGAGTTTTTGCCTAATTTTGTGGAGTCTGCACAGCCGCCGGCCCATCCGGGCCAAAGTGTTTTAGAGCATGTCGCCAGCAAAAATGCTGTTAGTGGTTCTCGCATTTTTGCTGTCGAGGGCTTGCAGAGAATAACTTCTAAATTGAAGTTAGCTGGCAAGCCCGTACATGCGAATAAAACATCTTTGGGCGGAAGGGCTGGAGGCCACCCCAAACAGCTCTTTCTCCACCCCAAAGACTTGACAAGTGGTATCTTGTCGTTGTATAAACAGAACTGCCAAAGGGCAGGGGTAACTCCCAGTAAACTGTATGAAACTTAAACCTTTAACAGACAACATTCTCATAGAACCATTGGCGGCCGAGCAAAAGACTGCCTCCGGTATTCTAATTCCCGACACAGCCAAAGAAAAGCCCCAGCAGGGTAAGGTGGTGGCTTGCGGCCCCGGCAAAACAACCGATGAAGGTAAAACTATCCCCCTGGGAGTTAAGGCGGGCGACACAGTGTTGTACAAAAAGTGGGGCGGCAATGATGTTAAATTAGATGGCAAAGAGATGTTGATTGTTAAGGAGGAAGATGTGCTCGCCGTAGTCGAGCAAGATTAAAATTTAAATAGAAAAAATTAAAGATATACTCTGTATCTTTGCTCTTTGCTTTTTAATCTTTAATTTTGAAATATGGCCAAACAAATTGTTTACTCGCAAGAAGCGAGAGAAAAACTAAAAAGCGGAGTTGATAAGTTAGCCAAGGCTGTGGTGACTACTTTAGGTCCCAAAGGGCGCAATGTGGCCTTGGACAAGAAGTGGGGCGCTCCCACCGTGACTCACGATGGGGTCACGGTTGCCAAAGAAGTAGAGTTGGCCGACCCGTTTGAAAATATGGGAGCCCAATTGGTAAAAGAGGCCGCCAGTAAGACCAACGATGTGGCTGGAGACGGCACCACTACTGCCACACTTTTGGCTCAAGCCTTGGTGGACAATGGCCTAAGAAATGTTACTGCCGGTACCAACCCCATGGTCTTACGCCGGGGCTTGGAAAAGGCGCGCGACGCGGTGGTTAGCGAACTTGAAAAGAGCGCCAAAAAGATTAGTACCAAGCAAGAGAAGGCGGCCATTGCCACTATCTCTGCGGCCGACAGCGAAATAGGCAATAAAATTGCCGAAGCTCTGGAAAAAGTAGGCGCCAATGGGGTGGTGACAGTGGAAGAATCCAAGGGATTGGAATTGAGTGTGGAATACAAAGAAGGCATGGAGCTCGACAAGGGCTATGCTTCCGCCTATTTTGTCACTAACCCTGACACTTTAAAGGCGGAAATTACCAACCCCCACATTCTTATTACTGATCAGAAAATTGCCTCTATGGAAGAAATCCTTCCCCTTTTAGAGAGTTTAGTTAAAGTGACCAAGGATTTTGTGATTATTGCCGATGATGTTGAGGGCGAGGCTTTGGCTACTTTGGTGGTTAACAAACTGCGCGGTACCTTTAATGCCATTGCCATTAAGGCCCCGGGATTTGGGGACCGTAGATCCGAAATGCTGGAGGATCTGGCTATTTTAACCGGAGGCAAGGTAATTTCCAAAGAGTTGGGGCGTGAGCTTAAAGATACCCAAGTTTCGGACCTAGGTCAGGCAGACAGAGTAGTGGCCGATAAAGATACTTCGGTAATTGTTGGCGGCAAGGGAGATAAAAAAGCCATTGAAGGACGCATTACCCTTTTGGAGCGCCAAATTAAAGAGGCCGACAGCGATTGGGACAAAGAGAAATTGCAGGAAAGGTTGGCCAAACTGGCCGGCGGGGTGGCAGTGATCAATGTTGGCGCGGCCACCGAAGTGGAGCTTAAAGAAAAAAAGCATCGAGTGGAGGATGCCGTTTCGGCAACAAGAGCGGCGGTAGAAGAAGGTATTGTGCCCGGAGGCGGGGTGGCCCTACTGCGCGCCGCCAAGGCGTTAGATAACTTAAATCTCAAAGGTGAGGAAAAGATTGGGGCCGATATTTTAAGAGCCGCTTTAGAAATGCCCCTTCGAAAAATAGTTGAGAATGCGGGAGTAGATGCCGGCTGGGTGGTGCGGGAGATTATAAACCGCTCTGATGCCAATTTTGGCTACGATGTTATGGAGCTAAAATTTGGGGATATGGTGGAAAAAGGTATTATAGACCCTGCCAAAGTGACTAAAAGCGCTCTTCAAAATGCTGTTTCGGTAAGCTTAATGGTGCTAACTACAGATGCTCTGGTGACCGACGAGCCTGAAAAAGAAGCTCCCCCAACTCCTCAAGTTCCACCCATGGGCGGTATGGGGATGTAACTTTCCCGAGTAGGAATTATTTGTCAAATATTAATAGAGCTTTGGAAGTGTGGGAGAATTTGAGGCTAAAACGATGGAAAATTCCTACTCTGCCTAGAAGGAGCGGCGTTTGGTCGGAGGCGGTAAAGGTACAGGGGATTGTTATCTCTGGCGATTTTTGGCGAAATTTCAGAGTAATTTCGCCGCGGTAAACTTTAATCTCTTTGCCGGAAGCTACCAAAATATTGTGGCTTTTGAGGGTAGAAAGCTTAATGCCAAGGCGCTTGGCCCAAGAACGGGGTAACATGCTCACATCAGCTCCGGTATCTGCCAGCATTGTCACTGGCTCGAAGCCGAAAAGGCTTTTGAGATACACAGTAATCCTAGGGTCGGGAATCTCACCGTAGTGGAGGGTGGCTTTGGGCTGGTAGGGAAATTTAAAAAGCGCAGAGGGCATCTTTGGGTGTGATGTACTCAAAAGTGTGAGGCTTTTGGTATTGATTTTTCTCTTTGAGTTTCTTAAAGAGAGCGCCTGCAGTTTTGCCTGCGGCCACGACCCGAGTCTTGCCTTTTTGGGGAAAGGCTACGAACATGCCGCCGTATTTTTTTTGGAGATTTTGGTAAGAGATAATTTTCATTGAGGGTATATTAGCCTAGTGTGACTAAAATATCAAGCAGGCCAACACAGTGGCTTGATTTTTGCCTCATTTTCTTGGAAGTCAAGTTCCAAAAATGGTGGCTAACAGTCTTGCATTCCGATTGCATAATTGTACAGAAATACATGGGCTTTAGGTTGCCGCTTGCTTTTTGGGCTATAAGTTGCTACAATATAAGCATAGGATGAGAAAGGAGAGACCTACCGCAAACAGTTTAATGCAAAAGCTGCGGTGAGGGCTGTCCCGAGTTTATTGGGGGATTGTCTCTTTCCGGAGCATTTTTTGTTTGGTTTGGTAGGTAGCCAGTACTATCCAACTATTCGAATAGTTGGATAATGGTGGGGAATACAAAAAAGCCCCTCCTTCGCTGGCTCAAAACAAGCCTTACAGGAAGAGCTCAATTGGGGCCTACCGATTGGCACAACCTGAACTGCCAAAACAGCTCGCCGTCCACCAGGTTAGGTGAACCTAACCAAGTTAAGTATAACATACATACCTGTACCAGTGATTTAAATCATTGGTACAAAGTGGGAATTTTGAAACTAACAAAGGGGAAATTTGAAAGTTTCTTCCTTGTTGCTTTCAAAAGGCAACTTATAGTCGCTTGACAGGTTATAGTTTTTTGGGTATAATGAAATTAGAAGATGAGGAAAGATTTTTTCCTCAAGGTGCGAAAAATGGGCCCTTTTTGGCCTTCCGGCAAATGAGCCGGACGCACCAACTCCCGTAAAATTAAACCGCGGCGCCAAAAAAACTGGCAGGCGCCAAGGACGGGAGTGTAAAATCTCATTTTTTTCACCTTTCCCAAACCCATTTTTGTTTCAGTCTCCGGGTTGGGCTTTGGGAAAGGTTTGGTTTTTTTCCGGCTGGTGCAGGCGCTTCGTTTATCTTTTACGCTTTGATCGCCTGCGCCAGCCTCGGTTTTTTTGGACCCGGCAGAGAGTTTAGCCTTTTTACCGGTTTCAAAAAATGCCTAAGGGCAAAAAAAAGAAGGAGGAAGAAATGGAACTTGCCTTGACATTGGGGGCTTTTCTGGCGATCGTTTTGTTGGTGGTGCTGCTGGCGGGAGTTACAGCCTATATAGTGGCTGGCCGGCGCACTCGCACAGTTGCGACCACGACCCCGGTGCTCGCCCCGCCCGATCCAGCGGACATAACCGCGGTTCTGGCCCGTGGGCCGTACCTGTGGGTCAAGAAGAACCCGGCCGACGCGGCCGCGGGTAACCTGGGTGTCGACCTACCAAACATTGGCGCCGTAACGATCGGACGCGAAACCTTCGCAGGGATCGCAAATGACCAGAACATGAGGCGGCTTGCAAGTGGGGGGCACTTGCTGTTGAACCTGGCCCCTGGGGGTGTCCACCTGCAACAGGTGGCGCCATTCAATTTCTTCGAGATCCAGCCCCCCGCCGGGGCCTGGACGCCGCTCGCAATGGGTGTGTGGAGTCCTGTGCCAGACGGCACGAAATTCAGACTCCAGCACCGTGGCACCAACCTCATTGAGGGAGAAATTCACCTCTAGAGGTTGCGCCACAAAGGGCCAACCGAGTAAGTAGTACACCACCGGTGTTACTCACTGCTCGGCTGGCCCTTTAACTTTTGCGTCTGCACATTTATTTCTTTTTAACTCTTCCGGGAATGTAAAACTCTGGAGCTCCCAGAGCGGCATCTATTACCTTGGGCATTTTTCTGGCCTGCCACATAAGGCCAGCGCCCAAAATAAGGGAAATAAAGAAGGACAAGGGGTTGGGAGCGGCAAAGGTGCTGGTAACAAGGATAGCCCAGCCTAGCCAGAACACTGTGAACATGGCCGGAATGGCCACCACATTGGAAAGCACCCCCTTAAACCAGTTGGTGATGGCTTCTTCCTGCCCAGGCAGACTGCCCCAAGCAATAACCAACGGGCCCACCACTGCCAGCAGAACCAATTTTACAAAACGAGAAATGGTGGCAAAGAAGAACGCAAAGGCGGTAAAGATAATGGCCAGCAGGACCACCAGTGTTATAAATACATAGAAGAGAGTAACCGGGGGGAAAAGCGCCAGTAAAACATTGAGCATTGCGTAGAGTGGGCTGCCTCCGGTAAGAAGATCGGGTACCATATTTTCAATAAGCGCATAACCCAAAAACTGCAAAACATGAGCCATCTGCACCCCAAAAGACACAATGGCATAGCTAAAAGTGACTCCCAAAAGACCCAAAACTACCCTAGGTAGGAGATATTGGACTGTTACGGCCGTGCGGGGCTCAATTTGGCGGTTAAACATAATCATAAAGCCTCCCACTATCATCACCACAATAAAGAAAAAGTAAGCCACATTGCGGCTCTGCTTCCAAAGTTTTAGAACCACTCCTTCGAAAACATCTTGCGCCACCGCGTCCACTATGGTGTGGGCTCCTATAAAGATATCTCGAACAAAACCGGCTTGAGCAGTTCCGGCCGGGAAAAAGATACTTTGCGAAGCCACATCATCTATGTAAAGAGCCAAGTTAAGAGGAGGTTTGGCCATGGAGATATCACGGGTGGTTTGGGCGGTAAAGGCTAAAAGGCCGGCCCGTGGCACCACACTGCCGGTGGGTTTGGTGTTGGGTTTATTCTCAGTCTCGTTGTTTTTTGTTAAGTCATCAACGGTGAGCACACAATTGCCAGTGCCCCAGTTGCCCTCACACAAAGCCAGCTCGTCGGAGTTCATGCCAAAAATTACCTCATTGGCAATTTCTACCACCGAGCTTATAAAAGCGCCCTTAATCCACTCCCGCATATTCATATTGTCCGAATTTACCAGTCCCCAGATGGTTAAGGCAGTGGTTACGGCTGTGGCGGGCCCAGTTTGTGCAAACGCTTTGGGGATAAGGTTCCCAAAGGGAGAGATTATAACAAGAGAGAAAACGGCAATAATAAATGCTTGGCGGAGCTTGCTGAGAATCATTGGTCAAAAAATATCACAAAGACAGGTTGTTAGTCAATTGGTTAAATTTTTGATAATCTTGTAATCAATGGCCCAGGGAAAAAAAGGCAAAAAACCCTATAAACGATATCGATCCCCGGAAGATTTGGAGACAATGGAACAGCAGCTTGGCGAGTATTTTGCCGGGGCTGTTAATATCCCTGCCCAGATTAAAAAACAGCTCCAAAAGGATTTAGATTTAGCCCTCAAGGCCCGCTATAAGGAAAAAACCGATGCTACCTTTCAACCCACCGAAGAGGAATATGAAGAGTTGCCCGGAGCTTTGGGAATTGGCATTACGCTTGATCCCAGGGAGTGGCAGAAAGAGGGGGTTTGGGAGATGGTCAAAAAGACAGGTAAGGAGTGGGTGCAGTCAGTGTTTTCGTGGGACGATCTTTCGGTAATGGTAGAGCGGGAAGAGGTTTGGTTACCTATGATGCGCGGCTCAAACGGCTTTCCTGCAAACCTTGCGATTTTTGAAAAGGATCCTATTACTGGCAAATGGAAAGCCAAAGGCAGAGGCTCACTTCAGACTTCTCTCAAGAAGCTAGGGGAGGATGTTGTAGATTGGGTAAGCTATTCCAAGTCTTTCTCCGACAGAGTTCCAAAATTTATAAATGTTCAAGAGCATTGGGTGGATGCTCTTTTTGATGCTGGTATTCAGCACAGCGGCGCCACGGCCTTTTTAAACAATCCGGCGGTGCAGAATCTAAAGAGTATCAGGACTCGCTATGCCACCCTAAAATCACAGCTTGGGGACCAATTCAATGTGGGTGGGTATGTAACAGCACAGGGTTTAACTAACCAAGTTAAAGAGGTGGAAGAGGCTCTTTTGAAGGGAGATTTAAGCAGGTTGGGCGAGGCGTTAAGCCTCAACAGCCAACTGGCAGATGTTAAAAACGAAATGGATCGGCTTTTGTGGGAGATGTGGCGAGAGGCCCAGAGGGTGAGGAAAGACTTGCGGGGTTTGATATCTCCCGATATGGAGGCCTTGTTTGGTCTTCAAGATATGCTGATGTTCAGGGAGAATCAGCATCTGTTTACCGAGCTTATTAAGAATATTGAGAGCAAATCGGTTATTAGGAGCTATCTTTGGATAAGCACTTTGGCAAGGCGTTACGCTCCTTTTATGCCCGCTGGCATAATGCAAAAAGTTAAGTACTTGACCCCCGGCTGGTGGGTGGCGGAGGGCTTAAAAAAAGTTAAGCATTTTGGCCTAAGCGGTACCTGGAACAACAATTTTGGCATAAAAAACTTTGCTTATGTTGAGTTCAGGCAAGCGTGGGACGGGTTAAAAAAAGTTAGGGCCGAGCCTTTCAAGGCGGCTTGGGCTATTTTGGGTTTTGACAAGGATGGCATCAACACGGTAAAAGGCATCGCTCACAGGAAAATTGGTTTCGCTAACTATTACACATTTGGGCCGCACCGTATTGCCAACGCGGGTATAAGAGCCCAAAAAATTAACGCCCTACTTACCACCCCTCCGCACCTACTAAGAAATATGGGTCCAATGTTTGGACTTACCCAGGCTGAGATCGACTTTTTCATTACACAGGTAATTCCCGAACTGCAAAGGCTAAAAATACCCCCCGCCGAGTGGTACAACTTTCTAATGGCTATCAACGCCAAATCGTTAAATGATTTGAGGATGGGTTTTCTGACTTTTGTGGGGAGGTATTTAGATGCTCTACAAAAAAAGCTTTTCGCCTACCTCAAGCGGAAATTCCCCTGGCTTTTAAAAGGTATCAAATTTTGGCAGGGCGGTTTTGTCACCTGGACAGGAGCGGCTACCAGCTGGATGCGAGTGTTGGCTACTAATTTGGCGCGGCAAGGGTTTAGAACATTACCCAAAGTGCTTCTTGGGATAGCCTCGGCCTTTGCGGCCTTTGTGGCCACGCCGGTAGGGAGTGCCATAATGGCCGCTATTGGCGCGGTGGCTTCTTGGATTTTTGAAAAAACTGTCAAATGGGTGTGGAAAGGTGTTAGAGGCGAAAGCGATGATTCTGATACTGTTAGAGGGTGTCTCATAGCCGGATGCGGGTGTTTGGTTTTTATGGTTGGTTTCCCTATTTTTATAGTTGTTATGGTAGTGGGTTCAGCTTTTTTTGATTACGGGCCCCACGGTCCGGCCATTGGGCCTTCCGGCCCTCCGGCGTCGGCATATGTACAGGTGGCGAAAAGCGCTTCAATTACTAGCGTCCCCAACGACACCGAAACCCCGGTAACCTACACTGTAACCATTACTGCCAACGATGATATTGCCAATCTTACCGCATCGGACGAAATTACCATGCACAGCGCCTTGGGCTCGGTTTCGCTGGGTTCCTTTGCCTCACCTGCCCTGCCTCCAGCTTTGGCAAAGGGAGATACCTTTAGCTTCGATTACCCCTTTTTAGTGCCCGCCAACGGCTCGCTGAACGACTCCTTAGTGGTGAATGTTCTTACTCTAAGTGTAAGCACGTCGGCAGGAGATACGGTAACCACCTCCGGCCAGGCCAGCATTATGGTGGGGTCTCCTCCGGCCGGTTTGCCGCCCACCCTGCCGCCTGTTGCGGGAGGGGTGTGCCCTCCTTTGGGAGAATATGGAGCGCCGCGGGAGACTTGTACTGCTTTTGGTATTTGTACCCCCTATGCCCACCAAGGAGTTGATGTGGCAGTGCCGTATAAAACCCCGGTTAAATCTCCCTTTCCGGGTGAGGCTACGGTGGCGGACTTGGGTAGCACGCGCCAGGGTGGTATATATGTTACTTTAAAAAGCGGTGAGTACGAGGTAACCTTTAGGCACTTGGAGAGCAACGCAGTAAAAAAAGGCGACACTGTTTACCCTGGCCAGGCGGTGGCTTTTGTAAACAACACCGGTACCAATACCACCGGAAATCACTTACACTTCGAGGTGAGGTATAAAGGAAGTTTGGTGGATCCGTGTAGTGTGGGGGTGGATACACCCTGCTGCCCTTAAAAAGAGTAAAGAGTAAAGAGAAAAGAGTAAAAATGTAGAGTAAAGAAAAAAAAAATGGAAGTCAACAACAATCCAGAAAAAAGAAATAGCAATCTTAACTTTGAGCAGCGATCCAAGAAGTATGCCTTGGATGTTATTGCCGTTTTGAGAATTCTGCCCAGAGATTATATCTACCAAACATTGGGAAAACAACTCTTGCGTTCAGCAACATCTGTGGGGGCAAATGTTGTGGAAGCCCAGGCGGGCAGTTCAAAACGAGATTTCACCAATTTCTTGAGCCACGCACTCAAGAGCGCTAATGAGTCAAAATTTTGGATTTCGCTGACAAGAGATTCAGTTGGCGAAAGTAACATAGGGGCGAAATTAGACAACCTATATTCAGAAACTTGCGAACTGGCGAATATCTTAGGGGCAAGTATGCTAACACTAAAGAAAAGACGTTAGGTTTCTGTTTTTTAATTTTTGCTTTGTGTTTTTGCTTTTTGCTCTTTAATCTTTAATTTTATGGAAAAATTCACTTTAGACAAAGATAACATCAAGAGGATAGGTTTGATAAAGGTCGGATATCGAGCACATATGAGTCAGGCAGAAAAAGCCCCGGGTTTTACCCCGGGGTAGTGATATTAAGCTCAATGTATCATTTTTTGGGATGTTTGTCAACAAAATAACCGTCCTGTTAGAGACGGTCAGTTGACCCGGATAGCTCGCCTAAGGCAAACTTTTCCACACGGGAATTTGTCTCCGGCAACTTGTT
>JBDRAO010000023.1:0-5839 GCA_043823645.1 bacterium | reverse complement strand
GTGTTGGCGGCGGTTTCATGGTTGTTCTGTAGCCAATCAGAATAGGTCTTATATGACCTATTGGACTTATATGCTAAAGATCGGACCGTTTGAGCCTTGGGGTGGTCTTTTGACCAGAGTTCCAGGTTGTTTTGCCGCAAGTAGTCCTCAAAATCTAGGAGTAGCTCTTCAAGGCTACCTCTGGCTACTCCAATGAGCTTAAGCTCGGTTTTTTTAGAAGTTCCAGAGTCCATGCAACCTTCGGCAATGTTTTGCTTGCCGCTTCTTGCCGCACCCGTCATTTGTTCTGAGAGTTTGTAACTTCTAATAAACCTTTTGCAAAAGTGGCAGGTGGCATCATAAATTATTTCAGTAGTTTGGTAAGATATAAGTTTTCGGTAGCCCCCATGGGCTGGAATTAGATTGGTAGGCATCAGCTTCATTTTACCACCCTTTTGTGCTATGGTTTGGATATGGTTGTTACTCCTTTAATTGCAATTTTTGCTTTGGGGTTGGTGCTGTCTTCCCTTAAACAGGTTAACCAATACGAACGCGGGGTGGTGTTTACCATGGGCAGGTATACCGGCATTATAGAGCCAGGGTGGCGCATTGTGTGGCCTATTTTCCAGTCTTGGCAAAAGGTGGATATTCGCACCAAGGTGGTGGAAGAGCCAGACCAAGAGGTTATTACTCTTGATAATGTTTCTGCCAAGATCTCCGCTGTTATCTACTATAAAATCACGCATGCTGACAAGTCAATTTTGGAGGTGGAAAACCTTTACTGGGCTGTTTCACAACTGGCTCAAACCACCATGCGTAATGTCATTGGCGAGGTTTCCCTAGACGAACTCTTGAGCAAGCGCCACCAATTGGCCCTTAAAATTAAGGAATCGGTTGACAAACACTGTGATGAGTGGGGAGTGGATGTCACCTCAGTGGAGCTTAAAGATATTAAACTGCCGGATAATATGGTGCGTACCATGGCCAAACAGGCTGAAGCGGAGCGCGAGCGCCGGGCTACTATTATTAACTCCGAGGGCGAAGTAGTGGCGGCCAAGAACTTGGCCAAGGCGGCCGATACTATGCGTGGAAAACCAGGAGCTTTGCACCTTAGGACTCTAAATTCCATTAACGACATTTCTTCCGATCAATCCAACACTGTGGTTTTTGCTGTACCTATGGAGCTTTTACGAGCCTTGGAAGGGTTTGGGAAGGGGAAGTAAGGGGTTTAAAGTAGGAAGCTGGCCACCCAAGTTTTGTTTTTGTTGGCGATTTTGCTTGTAGCGCGGCGTATAGCCCAAGCGCACCCATTAGGTTCATGCTAAGAGCAATTATATACCACATAGCGTCAGTAAGCTACTTTTTGTATATTTCATAAATTGGAAAGGTATCGAAAGCCTCATTTTTGAGCGTTTTTTCCTGGTCAAAAAGACCATTAACCCGAGACCAAATCGACCCTTTGTAGTGAATGTCAGCCTGGTATTGCTTTAGGGCAAAGAAAGACACAAGAATTGTAATTAAAGCCAACCCTCCTTTGGCCCACCACTTAATTTTGATATCGACGGTTTTCTCCAAGGGACCGCTGAATATTAAGCTTACCAAAAGCCAAAAGTAGCAGTATTGAGTGATGCTGTTAACATTAGCAAGCCCTCTAACTAGTAAAATTACAAGGGCTGTCTTGGCAGCCAGTGCGAGGGTATTGCCGGAAGCGTCCGGATTTCCCACCGCTTTAATTACTAAAAAGAAGTATCCCAGTAAAAGCAGTATTCCGCCTTGGAGCAGGATATCTAAGACCTCATTGTGGCTTCTGTCTAAGGCGTATCCTTTCAAGATGTCGTGTAGTTCTTCGTGGGCGTTAACTACGGTAAAGGCTAGGTTTTGATTGTCAATCCCGTACCCTAGCAAGGGTTTTTTGCAAATTGCCTCAATTGCTTTAGCGTAAATTTTAAGTCTCGGTTCCCCACCCCACTTGTAGGGGTCAAAAATCACCGTAATGCGGGAAAGTTGGTAGTTATCCAGGTGTTTGTAGAAAAAAGGCATTCTAAGCGAGAAACCCGTGATGTAGATTACAACTACTGCTAGGAGTGTGGCTGCGCCAATGGTAATTTTTTGCCGGTGGTTTTTCTGCCACAACCACCAAAAATATGCTCCGGAGAACAAGGCGAAGTAGGCTCCTCTGGAGAAGGTTAGCGCCACAGCTAGAAGATTGAGCGCCAATAGCCAACGCAGTCGCTTGTTTATAAGGTAGAATGGCGCAGTACAGATAAGAAACCCTGCTAGGAAATTGGGGTGTCCAAAGGTGGTTACAATGCGGCCATCGGAAAGGAGTTGAGGGATATTTGTGAAGTTGGCCGCTAAAAAGCTGTAAATGGCATGTCCACTGGCAATAAGGCTTGAAAAGATTATCACTGCAACCAGAGCTTTTTTCACCTTCTCTTGATTTCTTGAATTTAAAAGAATATTGAGCGCGGCAGCCGCTGAGATAGTGCCAAAAAGAGTTACGATACCAGTGCGGCGGTAGTAGCTTCCCCAGAAGCTTTGGGTTGAATTGAGGCCTAACACGGAAACTACAGCGGATATGCCGGTTATGGTGAGGGCTAGGTATAGGAAGTTCTTGCTGATTTTGGGCTTTTTAGAGGTAAACAAAAGTGACAAAAGCAGTGTCACAGTGCCACTCAGTTGAATGAGAAGAATTTTTGGCAGTTCAAATGAAAGGTGGGTAAGGTCAGATTGCGCAAAAGGAACAACTGTCAGAAGAAGTAGAATAGCTACCAAGGGTAAGGCGGAAAGAACAAAGGCTACCATAGTGTTATTTTACCACTTTGGTGAAAAAAGCTCTAAAATTCTGGTTGGTGATGTTTTGGTTTCTTACCACCACCACTCTGCTTGCCGGCAAAAATGTAAAGCGGTTGTTTTGGGGAATCACTTTATAGGTGCCCCTTTTTACCTTTCTAAAGGTGTAGTATCCCCCAAAGCCGGTATAGGTTTTCTTTACCACAGCGCCAGTTTTTATGTCTACAAGGTATACTTTAACAAGTATGGGTCCTTTTGTTGTGTTCACATAAGTCACCCTGCCTGAAATTTTGAATGTTTTGGCAATAGGTACTGGTGCTGTAATAGGCTCAGTTACAGGTTCGGTAATAGGTGTGGTTACAGGATCAGTTATCGGATTTGTGATGGGGCTGGTAACTGGGTTGGTTACAGGGTTAGTGACGGGATCTGTAATGGGGTTAGTGATAACATTAGTAATAGGGTTTGTAATAGCTGTGGTGATGCTGGCAAAAACATTTGGGGTTGAAAAAGCGCTACCACTGGCAATCTCAGCCGCTAAAGCCGAACCCAACAAAGTTGTTACTACAAGTTTTGATCTCATGACCTGATTGTATACTTATAGTACACCTTTGTCAAGTACTACAGGTTCGGCCTAGGTTTAGATAAGCGCCACGGAGGTCACAGTGTCAGAGGCCGGCAGGCGCATAAGGATCACCCCTTGGGTGGAACGGCCCAAGGTGGGTAGGGTTTTGGCCGGCAGACGAATAACATGTCCCCCCACCGAAGAGATGACAATTTCTTCAACTTCCTTATCAATTAACCGGGCGCTCACTAGTTTGCCTGTTTTTGTTGACACGCTGTAGGTTAAAATGCCTCCCCCTCCCCTACCCTGAAGCTTATAGGCGCTCAGTTTAGTAGTTTTACCCTTGCCTTTTTCACCCAAAATTAAAAGCCTTCTGTTTTTGTTGTCCCCTTGCCTTATAATTGCCAGAGCAATCACCCCATCTTCTTTAGATAGCCTTATGCCCCTAACACCGGCGGCCGTTCTACCCATGCTACGCACCCCACTCTCCTCAAAACGGATAGACTTACCTCCCTCGGTAACAAGCATAATATGATCTTTGCCGTGAGTCAGTTTGGCGTCAACCAGCATATCGCCCTCTTTAAGGTTTATCGCCCGAATACCGGTTTTTCTAATATTTTCAAAATTAGCCAGGGGTGTTTTTTTAACCAAACCCTTGCGAGTGGTAAAAAACACAAACCCCCCATTAATTTCATTTTTCTCAATGGCTAAAATTTCTACCACCTCTTCCCCGCCCCTAAGGTTCAAAAGATTTACCACGGCGGTGCCGCGGGAGGTACGGCTTCCTTCCGGTAGTTCCCACACCCTCAACTCAAAAACATTGCCCTTATTGGTGAAAAAAAGCATAGTGTTGTGAGTATTGGTAATGCGCAGTGAGCTCAACTCATCTCCTTCGCGCAGAGCGCCTCCTCTAACCCCCTTGCCTCCCCTCCCCTGGCTTTTGTAAGTAGAGACAGGCATTCGCTTAATATAGCCGCTTTCTGTGGTGGCCACAAAAACATCTTCTTCCTTGACTAGTTCCTCTTCTGAAAAGGTGCCTACTTCGCCGGGGATAACCTTTGTAAGCCTCTTGTCTCCAAATTTTTGCTTAACCTCCAAAAGCTCCTCTTTAAGAATCGCTAAAACTTTTTTTGTGTCTGCCAAGATGGCTTCGTATTCTTTAATACTGGCTTGAATCTCGGCTAACTCCTCTTCAATTTTTTTCCGTTCCAGGGCCGCCAGGCGACGCAACTGCATATCCAAAATAGCGGTCGCTTGAAGGTCGGTTAATTTGAACCTTTTTATAAGAGCCGTCTTGGCAGTATCAGCCGAGGATGACTGTCTTATAATCTTGATAACCTCATCGATATGATCCACGGCAATCTTCAACCCGAGTAAAATATGCTCCCTTTCACGGGCTTTTTTGAGTAAAAATTGGGTACGGCGGGTAATGATTATCTCGCGGTGTTTTAAAAACTCAGTTAGCATCTCTTTGAGGCTTAGAGTTTGGGGGGTGCCGTGTACTAGACTCACAAAATTGCAGTTAAAATTGGTTTGCAGTTCAGTATGTTTGTAGAGTTTGTTTAAGATGCGCTGAGCCGCCGCATCTCTTTTAAGTTCTATGACCACTCTAATGCCGTGGCGGTCTGACTCGTCGCGCAAGTCGGAAATTCCCTTGACTTTTTCTTCACGGGCGAGCTCGGCAATTTTCGCCACCAGGTTGGCTTTGTTTGTTTGGTATGGAAGCTCAGTAATTATTATCTGTTCCTTTCCCCCCTTTAGCTCTTCGATGTCTGTTTTGGCGCGCATGGTAATGCCTCCCCTACCCGTTTCGTAAGCATCTAGTATGTCTTTTTTGTTGTAGATAATGCCTTTGGTTGGAAAATCGGGCCCCTTAATAAATTTCATAATCTCGGTTGTATTTGAGTTGTGGTTGTCTGCCATATGTATTAGGGCATCGACCACCTCAGCGAGGTTGTGGGAAGGGATATTGGTGGCCATGCCTACCGCAATGCCGGTAACCCCATTGATAATTAGGTTGGGGATTACTGCCGGCAAAAGGGTAGGTTCTATAATTGAGGGGATGTAGGCCGGGGCAAAGTCCACTGTTTCTTTGCCGATATCTTTTAAAATGTAGTCTGAGACTTTGGAGAGGCGGGCTTCGGTGTAGCGCATGGCGGCTGGGGGGTCGCCGTCTATTGAGCCAAAGTTTCCCTGGGCTTCAATCAAAGGGTAACGGAGGGAAAATTCCTGGGCCATACGGACCAAAGTGTCGTATATGGCCATGTCGCCGTGGGGGTGGTATTTTTTCATAGTCTCCCCTACCACGGCGGCGCACTTGGAAAAGCGAGTATTACTCTTAATGCCTTGTTCATGCATGGCATAGATTATGCGCCGTTGTACCGGTTTGAGGCCGTCTCTCACATCCGGCAGGGCGCGGCTCACAATAACGCTCATGGCGTAGTCCAGGTAGGCTTTTTTCATTTCCCCGGAGATGGGGGTCAGTACTACATCCCGTGGCAGGGT
>JBDRAO010000022.1:0-7196 GCA_043823645.1 bacterium | reverse complement strand
GTGGGTGTCACCGGATTGTCATCTTACGGTGTAACTGTTATAGACGGTTGTGGCGTGAGGGAGGCTTTACCGGGAGAGCAGTATGTGGGGGAGTTAATAGAGACTGCTGTGGTGGGGTTAAACTCCTATTATAGATATCCTGGCACTGGTGTAAAATTCATGGCTTTTTAGAGCGGTTTTGGGTTTAAAGCTCAAAGGTTAGACTTAAGGATTGGCGAAGCATTTTAATGAAGTTGTAGTGTTTTGGGATAGAGGCGCGTGCCAGCTCTAGCGGAGACTTGTCCCTCCTGTACGCGAAACCGCTTTCTGTTAGTTTGTGAAACCGGTAATCGAGTAAAACAAGCTTGAGATATTTTTCAATGTTGTCTTCCTTTTTGAATCCTTTGAGTAAATCCAGCCTTCTGCTGATTAGTGAATTAAACCCTTCAATAATATTATTGTCTCTTTGCATATGGGGATGGTCATAGTGTGTGAGTGTGAGGCTGAAGTTAATTCTTAAGCTCCTGTAGCCCCTGTAAAAACTCTCAATAGAATTCCTTTTTACGAATTGCTCCAAATATTTAAAATTGTCCAGCGAGTCTTCTTTTGTTTTGGCAAAGATTACATCCTCAAACATTTGTTTGAATTTAATTGTTTTTCTTTTCTTTAGTGGGGGTACACTTTTTCTGTGGATGGATTTAAAAGGTACCAAGTCTCCCATTTTGAGGTATTTGTGTACAATACAAAGCTGGTATGGTGTATTGGGGAAAACCCTCTTTAAGACTGTAACCAAGCCTCTGTCACCGTCAGAATATATCCCTGTGGGGGCCATTCCTTGTTTTTCGAGAAGTTCTTTTGCTTCCTGTGCCAACGGCAGGTATGCTCCCTCCGATTCCTTTTCTGCCCTTTGGTAGCAGACAATATCCAATGTTTCAGGGTCAAAACATACTAGGACAACGAATGGCTTTCCATTCAACTTAAAATATACCCCATCAAATGCCAGATACCCAGATCTTTTGGGATAAAAGAGAAAATCTATCTCCCGCAGGGTGGGTAGAATATCCGATACCCGCTCGAACAGTTCCATTAAACTCTTTTTGGTAATCACCTCCTCCTCAAAATATATATTTAGGATACTAACCGTAGAATTAAAAGACAAAGATCTTAAATACAAAATTACCGCGTATTCAATAAATGAGTTTGTGAATGGAGAGGACGAATGCTCGCTTGCAAAACGATGCTCGTTTGAGCATCTGTAACCTTGGTAGGAATACTTTTGAGGACCTGTTTTAGTCATCTTAGTTAACTTAATTCTACCACTTTTATGAATATCGCAAGATCTGCAAACAGGACAAATCATTATGTAATTCTAGCTAAAACAGGCTAAAAATACTCAAGGATGAGCTCGCATAGGCATTATTTGTTGTTAGGACGCCCAGAAGTACCAATTTTACCCCATGAATTTTACACCAGTGCCATTTTCCCCATGTGGTTTTGGGACAGGTAAAAGATAACACTTATTTAGGTACCAAGCAGATGGCGGCCTACCTTGCCGCGGCCGAGATTTACAGCACTTTCTATGCCAACGATCCAATTTTCCAAACCCTGCCGGCATTGCTTGAGACAGAGGCCCAAAAAATAGCCAACACTCTCATTACAGCCTCCACTGCCAACAATGGCAAAATTTCCCTTTCGCTGGATCCTGCCAATGCGGGTAGAAATGCCGATGCCTCGGTAATATTAGATGGTTTGTTTTACCCCGCCCTGGGTGGCATGGATAACCCCATTCTTAATCAAGTTAAGGATTACTTGTTGAACTCGGCTGTTATGTCCCGGTCAAATCTTACTGTGGCCAATGGAATCCTGCTTAACGGCCAAAATTATGGGGCCGGCGAGGAAAGGTGGGATCAGTTTTGGATGTCCAAAGCATTTGGTTCCGAGGCTGTAATGAGAAAAATGTTTGGTGAGACAAGTTCCACTGTGGGGGAAAAAGCCTTTGCCAACCTACTGCGCACCAACGGGGCTTATGTAGATTCTTTCAATCCCCTAACCGGGTTGGAGACATACCCGTTTAAGTTGAGGTTTTATCCCCGAGGGGTGGTCTCGTTTGGTTTGTTGGATATACCGTCTTCCGGGCAAGGTGGCGGGGGTTTGCCTGAACCGCCACCGCTACCAACTTTGGGTGATGTCAATAATGATAGTGCTGTAGATGCTCTTGATTATACTATTCTAACTGACAACTGGGGAGAAAATCCCTCAAACCCAGTGGCGGACATAGACGCGAATGGGGTGGTCAACTCGCTGGATCTTTTTTATGTCCTTTTAAATTGGACGGTAAGTTCGCCCCCACTTTCCCCTACCGGTTACACTTGTAATAGTCAATCATGGCAGTGTTCCGGCACCAAAGATTGCACTTTGGATCAAGATGTCAATTGTGTGGCCGATTGCGCGGTTAACTGTGATGGTATGCACACCGCGTGTACTGCCGTAAGCCCAACGGGCGGGTCTTGCGAGTTAGTTAGTGGGGAGGGGTACAACCTTTGTACCGATGGTTCTAACTGTATTTGTTTTGCTGATGATTATCCTTGCGATACCGACTCTAACTGTTGCAGCGGTTATTGTCAGCCTACCGGCGGGATTGGCTTTGGGGGGGCTTGCGTCGGTTCTCATTTATGAAAAGAAATAAAAAAGTGTCTCTTAAAATTATTATCATTGCCCTAGCGCCACTGGTTGCTGTGGCGCTTATGAAGGGGTATATCAGTTTGCGTTCTCGCGCCGATTTTGACGACGCCCACATAGTGATATCTCCGGAAAGATTGGAGGCAGATATTGCTAGTCAAGGTTTGGTGGATATTTTACTGCTCTCAAATGGTAATAGTTTGTACGGGGGTGATGTCAAGTTGTCATATAATCCTGCCGATCTTACGGTTTTAGGATTTGATCAGAATGTCGATTCCGGTTTTGGAACATATATAGTGGATTGGGACAATAATTTAGGTACAGTTGACATCTCTTTTGCTGCTTTTAATAATGGATCCCCCACCCCACCCGTATTTTCTGAAAACCCCATTAACCTGGGTCAATTGCGCTTTCAGGCTTTGGGTGGGAGTACTTCCCCGGTTTTGACAGTTGTTTATACTGCCAATAATGCTAGTAGCGATAGCAACCTCGTGGCCGACGACAATGGCGAGCCTTTAGATGTTTTGGGCGAGCCGACCACCTCTTTGTCCTTTTACCATAAAGTTTGCCGCTCTCCTTCCGCGTCTAACCCCACTTTGCAGTGTGTTGAAGAAGAGGGGGCCGGGTTAAGTGCCTGTACCGGTAACGATGATTGCGGCACATTTTCACCCGCGCCGCCAGGTGGTGGCAGAACACTCCCAGGTACAGGCGACGACACAGGAAAGCCACCAGTGACAATAAAAGCCTATTATGTTTGTAATGAGAAAACATGGCAGTGTATGCCTGTGTCTTCTTGCAGAGAAACTGCGAAAATAAAGTGTTTTGAGAGTAAAAAAGAGTGTCGTGAGAGTTGCGTTTCCAATCAGGAGGATATTAAAGAAGAGATTAAAAAGGAAGTGACTCCAGCAGAGTTAGGTGAGGAAGAGAAGCGTTAGTTTGTAGCCTTTTCTTTTACCTGCCTATAAAACTCTCTCACCGGTTCTTGTTCGTTGAGAATACTTAAAAGATCGCGGATGGTTTTTTGGTTTGCCTTAATTTGTTTTTTTATTTTGAGGGTAGTAACAGGGACAATTTTTAAAATTTTGTCTAGTTGTTTGTAGTGGTATCCGGCCGAAATCATTAAAATGGCGCTGATTCTTTTGGCAATCATTAGGCGCTCCTCCGGCGTTAGAACAGCCTTTAAGACTTTTCTTGCATTTTCCCCGTCTAACTCCCCCACCAGGTGGTAGAAAAGCTTTAAGGTTTGCTCTTGTATTTGCGGGTCAAGTTTCCGCTCTGACACTCTGGGCATGTTTTTAGTATACCAAAACAAAAAGCCCGCTTAAAGCGAGCCTTTTGTTTATGTCCCTGCCTGCCGGCAGGCAAGTCTGCCAACAAATTACCACCTCATTCCCCTGCCGAATCCTTTGCCCATATACTCATGCAAAGCGTTCAAATCAATGCCGTTTTGTTCTGCCCAGGTTTGCATTTCTTGTTTATGAGCCTGCCTTTCCTGCTCGTGTTGGGTTCTCATCTCTTCCCTTTTAGCTTGTAAAGCATCTGCTTGCTCGTTTGTTATCACTCCGGCCGTTACTGCCTCTTGTAAGCGCTCCTCTTGGTGTTGCCTTGCTTGAGTTTGCAGTGGTTTGGGGGGAGTTTCTGTGTCTGCTTTGACATCCTTGTAAACCAACATTCCCCCGCCCAGCAATATGGCTGTAGCCAGAGTTAAGAGTGTTATTTTTTTCATTTTCATATGTTTTCACCTCCCTTCGCTTCTACAACTGATACATTTGGGAGGGGAGAATTATTTCAATGGTCTTGATGGCAAAGGTTGGCCGTTTTGGTAGAAAATGCGCAAATGGCGCATCCTCTGGGCTTTTTGGTTTACTCTAGTTTGGCTCAAAACAAAACCTAAAAGGAGTATTCCTCCCACTAAGAGCATTGCCAGTTTGGCAAAATCTCTTTTATATGAAAACTCGTATTGCTTCAAAAGCGCCACCCCCGCTCCTATAAATAATATAATCAAAGGTAGTACTCTTAAGCTAAAGCGGCCAAAGAAGAGTAATCTGTAAAAGCCAATATTAGCTGTAAAAACAGCCAAAAGTAGCACTAACCCCAAGCCCATTCCCATTAAAACCCCACCGAGTATAAAGTATACTCTAGGTTTCATACTTACTTCTTTCTTTACAATTTTGTCCATCACTACTTCTTTTATCTTTTCCATAGCATTTTCATCTCTCTTTTTCCACGGGCAATCCTGGTGCCTACTGTGTTTATAGAGATTCTTAGCATTTCCCCTATCTCACTATAGCTAAAGCTTTCGAGATAATACATAGCCAGTACCTCTTTGTATTTAAGCGGTAGTTTTTCCAGACACTCCCCTACTCTCTTTTTAGTCAAGTCTCTCTCAGCAGCCGTTTCCGGCTCTAATTCTTCCCGGCCGCGAAACAAAGACCAAATAATATTGGTGCCATCAATCTCTTTTCCGTATTTTTTAGCCTCATTAATGGCCTCGTTGTGGGCAATGCGGTATATCCAGCTGGAGAATTTCCGTTTGGTATTAAAGCCATGTAAGTTTTGGTAGGCTTTTATAAAAGCATTTTGCACCGCGTCGGCCGCTTTGTTTTCGTCTTTTATAAGGTATCGGGCATAGCGTATGAGCTTCTTTTCATACCTTCCCACAATTTCGGCGTAGGCTTCACGGTCTTTGCTTCTTGTTATGGCAACAATCTCCTCATCCGAGGCATTTTTAAGGCTTTGCATGGTTAATACTGATATTATTACAGTTTGAGAGGGATTTTTCTTTCGGCTAAACCGCCTTTTTAAACAACAAGTAGTGTTGTTTGAGCTGGTCAATATAGGTTTTGTCCTTTAGGAAAAGCTTCCCTACCTCTTTAAGTAACTCCTCTGCCCTGCTGGTTTGATCGCCGGTGGCTTCCAAGAAAAATCTTATCCCCTCTTTCCCGTCCTTACCTAATTTATTATTCCACTGGATACCCACTGTAGCTACTACCTTCTTTTCTTTTTGATCCACCATACTAAACACCGCTTTTCTACAATCACAGAATGTATCAATACAGTATTGTTCTAGCAAAGTGTACTTAATGCCCTTAATTTCTATTTCCCTGCGCTCGGCTTCAGCAATTCCTGGTAAAAGTCTGTCTAAACTGGCAAAGTTACAGCTTGTGTCTAACCTATCCCCTACTCTTCCTGGAAAACGGTAAAAACTATGGTAAACAAAGGTTACTAACCCTTGTAAAGATTTGACTACTTGCCTTTTAGTTAGAGGCTCCGGAAAGATGGTTTCTTCCCAAAAGCGGGGGAAGATATCACCCATAAAGCGCCGAGGGATTTCTTCGTAGTCTTCAAAGCCTAAACGAATGGCGCGATCCAAAAAGATGGTGGCTACTGCCATGTGCCTGCCTCTTACTTTGGGGGTGGTGTAGGCGTGGGTTAAATATTCGTCGTATTGGGGCAGAACCTCATCGTACACCCACTCTATAAAAGGCTCCTGCTTTTTGAAAACCTCCTTTAAAAACTCCATAGCTAAAGCCTCTGAGGCATTGGATGGAGTGGGCTGAGTACTTTTTTTACGCTTTGGCAAGAGCTCGGCTTCAATAGTTTTGTTTTTTAGCTCAACTGGAGCTTTGTTGTTCAGGGACTTGTGGGGGAAGTAATTCCAGGCATCAATAAAGGTTTTAAAGACTTGGTTCATTTCCTCCAGGTCTTTTATTTGGGGTAAATGCCCGGACCAAGTGGCGACATATTTTTCAAAAGCTTTTTTAGGGTCACTCTCCCCTACCTCGCTTCCCACCCATTCCTTAACCTTGGAAACACTTATTTTGGGGGAAAGGTTGTATTGGTCAATTACCTCTTTAAGCTTCTTTTCCACCTCTTTGGCATTTTTTTCCAATGTTTGCATGGGGGTATTATATCATTGAATCTAAGCTTTGGTGAATTTTGATTTGAAGGCTAGAAAAATGGGGGTACCTACCAGTATAAAAGATAAATGAGTAGCCAGTTCGGTTTTGCGGTAACCGTTCATTTCAAACTCTTTCTTAGTGGCGCGCCAGTCGTTAAACTCTTGTGTCCACTGTTTTACAGCGGCTTTTTGCTCCTCGGTTAGTTCCGGCCTCTGCCGCAATTCGCCAATATAATCGGCCGGAGTGGGTGGGGTATCGTAGTCAGGGTAGCGGGGCGCTTTTAACACCAGTTGTAATGAAAGCATCAAAAGCCCTACCGTGCCAATCATTGTAAAGCAAAGCCCTGCCAGGCTGGCAATACCATAAAAGATCTTTTCAATGAGTTTCTTATCTAAGGCCATATCTTAATGGTAGCACAAACTTGCTTTCCTGCCCAACTTTGTGCTACTATGAGTTAGAAAAAACTGTGAGGAGGAGGGGTGGCATGGTCCGTTTTCACAAAACGAGTGGCCTGCTTTTTCTTTTGGGTGTTTCTCTTGTCGTCTTGACTTTGGCTGTTAGACTGGCGAAACCATCTGAAGTGTGGTTGATTGTGAGTTTTATTTTTGTTGTTTTGCCGGCTGGTGTTTACCTTTG
>JBDRAO010000021.1:0-4356 GCA_043823645.1 bacterium | reverse complement strand
GGAACCTACACCACCAAGATTTGGGTAAGAGCCACTGCGAGCCTCTAGCCAGTCCCTAGCAGAGCAAACCCAAATGAACGCCAAAAGGCCCAAGGTTTCCTCAAATCTTGGGCCTTTGGTTTTTTGGTGCTAAATTTTATTACCCAGGTAATTGCCAATTCGGGTTTTATCCTCATTGGACTTATCCCCTTTAAAATATAATTCCAAAAACTCAATCGTTTCCTCTTTTTTACAGTAGGCGTAAATTATTCTCAAAGACGACCCCTTAAGACTGCGGCAAAAAAGGCGCGCCTTAACAATTACCTTGCCTTCGCCCACAGTGATAATATTAAAATGCTTTCCGGTGCCGCAGGGGCTGAATGCCACCACCTTTTTGAAATTACCCAGATCTTTATTTAGAGCGCGGTACTTTTTAGCATAGCGCTTAAATTCTTTGGAAAATGGCGGGATTTGGCTAAAGTTCATCTCGATAAGATCTTACAGAATAGGGCTCGCCGCGGTAGAAAACGCTTTCATAGTCAATTTTTTCGTTTTCTTGGTGCACCTTAAAGGGTACATCGCTATGAGAGTAGTCCCTGATTTCGGCCGCATTTTTGTCGGAGAGGCGGTCCAAAACATTGTCAATTAAGTCCATTTCGCGCGCGTTGAGTACTTTTAGATCTGGCGTTCGAAGCGGCAGGTACTTTTTTTGATCAAATTTGAAATAACGGCTTTTTACCTCCTCAATTTCTTTGTGTTTTTTCATGTTTTCAATTACTTTCTTTAGTTCGCATGGGGTGGGGCCATAGTGGTTTTTAATGTAAGTGGCGCCCATAAGCTGTTCTTCGTATTTTTCGTAATAATCAAAGTCAATAAAGTAGAGCAATTTGTTAATGACGCTTTCGCCAATGTTGGGCTTACTACCGACTTTGTTTAAAATGTACAAAAGCACCTCTTTGAATTTCTTGAGGTTCCTTTGGGGAATGCTGATTCTCATATCAGCTATGGCTTCTTGCGCTGGTTGCTCTTTTTCAATAGTGATTTTGGGAGCGGGGTTGCGGGCGGCAATAAAGTCAGCAAGGCCTAGACCAAAGATTTTGGCCAGCTCTTGCGCTTCGGAAAGCGTCAACTCCCGTTGGCCCTTTTCAATTTGAATATAGGTGGGGCGTGAAATACCCAGTCTTTCGGCCATATATTCCTGGGAGTATTTTTTAATGTTTCTTTGTTGGATTATAAATTTGGTATCCATATTAAGATACTACAATTTGTTATATTTCTTGTCAAGCGGGGTGTTATGTTTTTTTACATTTTATCTGCTAAAAGTGTTTAGTTATTTAGATCCCGCCGGGGAGAAAGCTTGCTCCACGGCGGGTCTTTCCAAAAAGAACCTACTTGTCAATGTTCGGGAACATGGGGCAAAGAATCCGCCAGCGAGCGGGAAACTTTACCTTTGCCTGCCCCCTTTTTTCCAACACCCCGTAGGCCACAGGTACAAACATTACCTGCAGTTCGTTAGATTCAGAGGGGTCATCTCGACCCTCCTGGCCGATTTTAAGCACTGTCACACTTGGAGTTACTCTCCGGTAGTTTGTGGCCACTACCACAAACCAGTCGTAGCCCCCTGTTCGAAACACACTTCCTACCAATCTATGGGATTGTGTCCCATAACTTTACAAATCTGGAGTTTTGGGGTATAGTAGGGGCATCTCAAATGAGAGAGAAAAGGAGAAGTGTAATGCTTACTTTTTTTGCCTTTGCTTTGGCAGGTTTTGTGTCTTTGTATGTAAGTTTTGAAAACAGTTGTGAGTCAAGGCGGATTTCCCAGATGAATGAACCGCGACTGGCAGGAAGGGCTTTTGCTCACCTCATCGCCTTTGTCCTTTTTGGACTTGCTGGGGTGGGATGCCTTACTGGAGCAGCCTTGATTTTGATCCTTTAGTTTACTGTATTTTCAAAATATAGAAAGGAGAAAAAAATGTCTGCAAACAAGAAATCACACCTTGGTATCTTTTTGAAGCTGTGGACTGTTCTTGGAATCTTGGCTATCTTGCTATTTACTTTTGGTGTAGCCATGACCATAAACGGGTATCCCATCACTTGGCCTTTTGGTGGGGTGGAGAAGTTGCCTAGGATTGAGCTTGGGTACTTCGACTGTGGTTGTCTTTATGATTTCGATTTCGAAAATCTTACCTACGAGTTGGCACTGGACAGGTATATCCCGGCCCAGAAGCCAACCGTGCAATTTAGTGTGGAGCGATCTGGCCAATGTCCCAAAGAAGGTTTTGATGTTGTAGGCTACTGGCCTTCGGGGTTGAGGGTGGGCATCGAGCTCAAGGATTCTGACGAGAATCTGTGGATGGGGCGTTTTTATCTTCCTGCTCTTTCTTTTGGTATTTCGCCTGAGGAGTTTCTCACCGGTTTCCCAAAGAAACTCGACCTGAGATACCGGCGCTATAAAGATTTTTAGACCCAGGAAATACTATCCGCCGGAAAGGTTTTTTACCTCGCCGGCGGGTTTTTTTCTGGTACCAACCTCGCCCTTTTTTTCCTCAGACTTTTTCAAACACAAAGAAAGCTTTTTCTACCCCAACCCCTAGCCAGTTGGGGAAGAGTGACTTTGTGCCCACCAAGCTAAAACCCAGCTCAGTGACAAGAGTTACCCACTCTTTAGTGGTGCGGTGCGATTCAGCCTGATGGGTTCCGACTTCTCCGCTTACCAGGTCGTCGCCTGTTTTTATTAGCAGGTTCATTACACTGCGGGGACCCAAAATATCTTCCTGCATTAATAGCAGGCCACCCGGACAAAGGGTACTTCTTACCTTGCCAATGATCAGAGCGGCGTCATCGGCGCCAATATGATGGAGAACAGATGTCAGTGAAACCACATCGAAAATGCGAGCCTCTTGATATTGGCAAGCATCACCCCGAGCGAATTCAATATCTGGGTGCCAAAAGATGCGCCCATCACGCAAATCCATTGCCCTTACGGAACACCCCAGCTCAAAAAAAGCGCCGGCCACAGCGCCCGGCCCACATCCTATTTCTAGCAAATGCACCGTTTTGAATGCTTCGAGCCCTACAATCTCGGCGTAGGTTCTGGCAAACAACCTGCCGCGCCCCGCCTCATGCCGCCAAATGTTTTGCCGCAGTATCCTCGACCGTACCCCTAGAGTTTTGACCAGTATCCGTGACACTATTGCAGAAGCATCAAATCCGCCTAGGATGTTTGGGTTTGGAGATGGAAGGCAGGGGTGCGGGTAGCGCAAAAAATCAACCACAGTGCCTTTATGAGACATTTTCCCTCCTTAATTCAGGCTTACTCTCCTGTGGGAGTCTCTTCCGTTTGGGTTTGAGTGGGGTTAATCTCAGCCGCTTTTATAATTTTATCCTCAGTGGGGGAGTAAAGGAAAACTACATTGGGGTAGCGCACCACAAAATCGCCATTGGAGGCATTTTCATAAAAACCAGTCTCATCTTTTTCTCTTAAGCCATCGGCATTGGCAATGCGGCCCACATCGGGTATCGCGTCGCCTTCCAGTTTGGCCAGCTCTTTGACTCTGGCAATTACCTGATCAATTACTTTTTGGGTTTCCGGGTCAACTTGCTGTTGGGGGGCAGTGTCGCCCTCCTCATAGCTAACCCCCGGATTATTGGCTATATCTTGGGGGGTGAAGGTCACACCGCCCTCTTTATTCTTTTTTACCACCATAAAGCCCAACACTCCAATAATTACTATTGAGCCCACTGCCCAAGCAGGTACTAAAATCTTTTTGATATTGGGTTTTTCAGACACGGTATTTTTTAACATCCCTTCCATAGTATCTTTAGCATAGCAGGTTGTAATGGCTTGTCAACCTCTACTTGCGAAGTTTGACCTTGAAGTCAAAAGCTCGTCGGGCAAGGAGAGCGGCCAGAAGGAGGCAGAGGATAACAGAGATTGCAGAAACCAGCCCAAAATTGTATTGATACAGGGAGTTAACGCGTTGCATGGCGGCTCCCAAAATGCCAGGGCTTTGGCCCACTTCAAAATAAAGTTTGGTGCCCACGGCGGCTCCCACTTGAGAGCCGGCGCCGCTAGCGCCATCTACTTCGGGCAAGACAGTTTGCGCCTCCAGTACAAATTCGCGCTTTCCCTGCGGTTCTTTTAGAGGCAAAGTGAGTTCTACTTTTACCTGTTCGATATCGCCGGCCATAAGGCAAAAGTTACGGGGGTTAAAGTTTAAAAGGGTAGATTCCGGGTCGGCCTTGACCCTAAAACAAGCCTCAGTTTCCCCAGTGTTAATTACCGGCCACAGAGGCAGTTTATATACCTGCCCGGGAACCAGGGTTTGGGGGACTCTTATTGAGGCTAATCCGGTACCAATACTCTGTGCCATA
>JBDRAO010000020.1:0-3403 GCA_043823645.1 bacterium | reverse complement strand
CACCTCTTGAGAAAAACCATCGTCCACTCTGAAATCGGCGCTGGCAAAATCGCCCCGACCGCCCCAAAGGGTTGCTCCCGTACTGCCAGCTAAGACCAAAAGCAAAAAGCCCCCCAACCCTGCAGCTACTCTCTGTTTACGATTCAAAAAATGAGGGTGTCGGGCATAAAAAAACAGCTGTTTTGGAAAGACTTTGAGTAAAAGAAGGTAATTTCTAATTCTGGACATAAAATCATGGTAGCAGATTGCGCTTGACAAGACTAGCCAATTGAGTTAACTTTTACCTAATGAAGAAAAGCCTACTACTTTTGCCATTAATTTTTGTCCTTTCCCCCCACAAAGCTTATTCCCAAAATATCAATAGCGTTGTTCCCACAAGAGGCAACTTGCAAGAACAGGCCCAAAACCGTAATGAAATAGGGCAAGAGGTACAGGAGGGGGTGCAAAATAGAGTTCAAGAGAGAGTCCAGCAAATATGCGCCCAAGTGGGAGAAAGGGTTAGAAACCGTACTGAGAATTTTGAAACCAATAGAGAACAGCACATGGAGCGCTATGGTGAGCTAAAAACCAAACTTCAGGGGGTTGCCGTTAAACTCAGGGCGCGCGGTTTTGACACCACCCAACTCGAAACCGACCTTTTAGAACTAGATAGCCTGGTTCAAATGTACGCCAATGAATACAGCAACTTTATTGGCGTTTTACAAGGTTCGCAGGAATTTGCTTGCGGCCAGTCTCAGGGAGAATTCCACAATGCTCTTAAGGATGCGCAAAACCAAATTATTAGAGCCCGCGAGGCCAGAAGGGCTGTTTGGGAGTTTTACAAAGATAACATTCGCGAAGATATTAAAAGCCTAAGGCTTCAAGCAGAGCAGATGCAGGAGGGGAACGATGAATAAAAAATTTATTGAGAAGATAATTTTAGTAGGAGCAGTATTTTTGGCGGTTGGCGGAGGCTTGTTTGTTTACCAGACATATTTCAAAAAGTCGGCTCCTGCCAAGCCCAACACCACCCCTTATACTGAAAGTACCCTCACCCCCCTGGAACAATTGCCAGAGACTAAAGACACCCCGGAAGAAATTAACAATGAAGCCCTTCTTGAACTGGATACCATTGTACAAGGCATCTCCTCCGACACCACCCTTAATGACTCTTTGCTAGACTTAGAAGAGTAGGATATTACACACTAAGGCGCCGCCATTGACAGCCAACGCACCGGGCTGGTTTGCAACTGGGGTAACGAGTCGGGAAACACGGCCAGAGTAGAAACCTGCGCCATTTGCGGCTTTGTTGAGGAATAGCCTCTAAAAGGTGATCAGAACTCAACCCAACCGAGTTTTTTGATAAAGGTTAAGACTAAAGTCTTAAGGTTAAACTCGTAGAGGGAAGAACCTTGGTAAGAAGCTATAAAACCAACAAGATGATCTGCATCACTCCCCCACCCAATTAACTGAAAGTTCTGGTCTACCGAAAGCTCCTCAATTTTATTTGTACTCGGATCATATCGGGCAAATACACTTGTCCCACCAGTACAGGCTCCTCCACCGGAAGGGGTTTCTTGACAGTCTCTGTTTTTCCCCGCAGAAAGATACAAACTTCCGTCTCGCGAGTCTAAAAGCATTCCTTTTCCAAACGATTCGTAAACTTCGCCCATTGTTCCCTGCCTCTCGCCAGTAGACAAGTTATACACCCCAAAGAAATCAGTAACAAACTTTGGATAGTTACTCATATCTTCTTCCACAAAATAGGCAACCTCTCTTGCCGAGTCAAAAACAAGGGTTTTCATTGGGGCGTAATCTTGTAGACCAAACTCAGAAGCCGAACCGTTTAAATACACTTTGACCAAGTCGATATACCCCTCTCCAAAAGAATCCAATAACACATATTCGCTACCGCTGTCCCATTGAATGTTTGTTTGTAACTCCCGAATATTTATATTAGTAAGATTATATGTTTCCAAATTACCGTCAGAGAACGAATAGAAGTAGATATCAATATACTCGGAGGTACCGCTGGCCGCTAAATCCCGATGCATTGAAAACAAGTGCTCTTCGTCAGGCGAAACAACAAAATCATTCCAGTTGTAATCGGCATCATTGGAAAACGCAACAGATACAAACTCACCTGAAACAAGATCAAACATCTCAATAGCAGTTCTATAATTATTGTCGGAAATCATTTCCTGATAGCTGTAAACAAGCTTTTTATAGCTGGGAACCAAATCAGGCTGAATAAACCTTGTCTCACTGTTATTAGAAAAATCAGACACCTCATGAATATTCAAAAGAATGTATTCTTTACTGTTTATCAAATCGTAGGCTCGAATATCTTTGCCATACTCACCCATATATAAATAAACGAGGGTCTTACCCTCGTTCTCCGCCGCTAGCACTTGAGGAATAGCAAAAAAATTAGTTGTTTGATCTTCCAAGGAAAACTGGAACTTCTCAAGAAGTGACATATCTATTAAAACAACCTTTCCTAACTCAGAATTTACTTGCTGGTGAGGTGGAACAGATGTTAACTTTCTAGACTTAAAGACATCGTTGTAATCACTACCCTCGGTGTCAGTAGTCGGAGTTTCCTCAGAAACACTTGAAGACTCGCCGGGGACGATACTTGAAACACCCCCACTTGGCTTGACACTTTTCCCAAAATTAGTCGCCAAAAAATACCCCACCATCCCACCAAAAAGAAGAGCCAGGATTGTGATCCCAGCAACTATTGGGACTGAAAATACAATCTTGGGAGATTCCTGAGGGGTTTCTTGTATTGGAGTTTCTGAAAGGTTTTCTTCCATAGTGTGCTTGTCAGTTACTACCCTACACTTACCCCCCGCATTTGTCAACCACCGACCGACACTTGAAAACCTACTTGCCACAGCATTTTTTGTATTTTTTGCCACTGCCGCAAGGGCAGGGGTCGTTGCGGCCAACCTTGGCGTCTTTGGTGACTGTGGTAGGTTTGGTAGGCGGACGGCGGGTACGGCCTTCGGCAAGAGCCGCCACCTCATCGGCTACGCCTAAATCAGACACCTGGTGCTTTAGCTCCAAATTTCCAAGAGGGACAGCCGGTGTGGGAGAAGGAAGCTTGTCCTTAACTTCAATATTCACCCGCTCCAAACGCTCGGCAATGGTGGCCCAAATCTGCCCCACCAATCTTTCAAAAAGCTCCCGACCCTCTTGCCTATAAATTACCAGCGGGTCCTTTTGCCCGTAGGCTTGAAGCCCCACCCCTTCCCTCATATCATCCATAGTGGTTAAATGCTCCATCCACAGAGTATCTACCACCGGCAGGGCAGTTTGGCGTAAGATTAAACCCCAAACCTGATCTCCTACTTGGCCAACTTTCTCCCCCCAAAGCTTCTCGTTAAGACCGTATTTAACTAGTTGGGACTTGATCCAG
>JBDRAO010000019.1:0-3806 GCA_043823645.1 bacterium | reverse complement strand
AAAACCGGGGATAATTTGCTCTCTTATATTTCCCTTGCCAGTTTTTGAAATTACCCTGATATCGTTTTCTTGGGTGGGAGCTACCAGCCGGCCGTTTGGGGCTAAAGTGGCTATTAAATCTTGGGGGATTTTAGAAAAAGCCGCTCCGGATATAATGCGGTCGTAAGGTGCAAACTCCTTGAATTTTGGAGTATAGCTTTCCTGAAATAGGGTGGTATTTTCCACTCCAGCTATTCGAATAATTGGAGTGAGGTTCGCTTTGCCAAGGCTTGCCACCCCCTTTTTAATCTCAAAAGCAAAGACTCGGCCTTTTTGACCCACCAAAAAGGAAAGCATGGCGGTTTGCCAGCCACTGCCAAAGCCCACTTCCAGCACTTTTTGGCCCGCTTTGACTTCTAAAAGCTCCAGTATAAATATAACCGTTAAGGGTTGGGAGATGGTTTGGCCCTCCCCAAGAGGCAAAGGGTAGTTGCCGTAGGCTTCGTCGAGATAGTCTTTGGGCACAAAATACTCCCTGGGGCAAGCCAGCATGGCTTTCTCAATAGCCCTGCTCTTCAAAACTCCCCTTGTTTTCAGAAGCTCAATTAGTTCTTTGTTTGTCTGTGGCATATTTTAAGTTTACCAGAAAGGAAAAAACCCCTTGACAAGTTGGCAGATAATTAGGTAGAGTGATAGGGATGGATAGTGAGTTGACCAAAAGACAAACTGATATTTTAGAGTTAATCGTTAAGGAATTTATAGATACAGCCGAGCCGGTGGGGTCGGTGAATTTGTTCAAAAAGTACGACCTTTCTTACTCTCCAGCCACCATTAGAAACGAAATGCAGGCTTTATCTAAAGCCGGCTTTTTGAAAAAGCCCCACTCTTCCGGAGGCCGCATACCCACCTCAATGGGATTAAGATTGTACATTGACCGTATGATGAAGGAACAGCCTTTGCCGGTGCTCCAAGAAGTGGCCCTAAAACAGCGGTTATATGACAAGCGCTATGCTTTAGAACATATGCTAAATCAGGCAGTGAGCGCCCTCTCTGAGATTACCGGCTATATGTCTTGGGCTTGCACCGATGATGGGTGTATGTTTAAATCGGGAGCGGTTAATATTTTAAATCATCCCGAGTTTTACGACATTGCCGCCACTCGCGAGACTCTCCAGCTGGCAGATGATTTTGATAGGATGTCTGCCCTATTTGAAAAAGCCAAGGGCGATAAAGATTGGCATATTTTGCTGGGAGAGGACATGGATTTAGTTTCACTTGAGAATTTGGGAGTTTTATTCATTCGTTTTCGAAGCGGCAATAAGGGGGGAGTGGTGGCGCTTTTAGGCCCGGCTCGTATGAAGTATGGCAAAGCTATTCCGGCTGTGAGATATTTAAGAGGTTTGTTGGAAGAGATGGGAACCTCTTGGCGTTAATCTGATGCAAAAAGTAAAAGCATCGTGCCAAACAGAATTTTGGCCGCCTAAATCAGGCACCTCCCCGTGTCCGGCGAGTACGCCTTAAGGAACGGGGCCCCTCCTGGCGGCGCCAAAATTGTTTGACACGCTGCTTTTTAGAATGACCAATGGCTGACTTAGATGAAACAAAAAAAATTGAGGAAATAGAGGAGCACAGAAAGCGTGTTTCGGCTGATTTTGATGAATATTATAAGGCTAAAAAGCAGCCTGATAGAGATGATCTTGAGGCAAGATTGATTGAGCTTTCCGAAAACTGGAAGCGAGCCTTGGCTGATTATAAGAATCTGGAGCGCCGGGTGGCGGAGGAAAGGCTGGATTTTGTAAAATTTGCCAATGCTACCCTGTTGCTAAAACTTTTTGTGGTGTATGATTCTCTTAGAGTTGGACTTAAGCACAATAAAGAGGCCCTGGAGCCAATTTTTAACCAGCTTAAGAAGGTGCTTGAAAGCGAGGGCCTTAAAGTGGTAGAAATAAAAGAGGGGGCTGATTTTGACCCGGAAAGAATGGAAGTAGTTGAGGGGAGTACGGGGGAGAAGGTAGGTAGAGTAGTACAGGAAGGTTTTATTTTAGATGGTAGAATAATTAGGCCGGCGAGAGTAGAATTAATAAACTCAAAATCCTAAACACTAAACTCTAAACAATATTAAAATTCAAAACTCAAATGTTTTAAACTTTGAATTTGGAGCCTTTGAATTTGTTTAGGATTTAGAGTTTAGAGTTTAGAATTTAATCAGTTATGGCAAAAATCTTAGGTATTGACCTTGGAACTACAAATTCATGTATGGCGGTAATGGAGGGCGGCAAGGCCAAAGTTATTCCCAACGCCGAAGGCGCCAATACTACCCCAAGTGTAGTTGAGCCTATTAAGAACTTGGTGGGGGTGCCTGCCAAACGCCAGCAGGTGGTGAACCCGCAAAACACTATCTATTCGGTGAAAAGACTCATTGGCCGTCGCTTTACCGATGCGGAAGTTAAAAAGGCCATTGACATGGTGCCCTATAAAATTGTTGAAGGCAAAGAAGGTTTGGCTTGCACAGAAGTAGAGGGCAAGGTTTTCACGCCCCAAGAAATTTCTGCCAAAATCTTGCAAAAACTAAAAAGAGATGCCGAAAGTTATTTAGGTACTACTGTGACCGATGCGGTTATTACCGTACCAGCCTATTTTGACGATGCCCAACGAAGCGCCACCAAGGAGGCCGGTCAAATTGCCGGTTTTAATGTGCAACGCATTATTAATGAACCTACGGCGGCGTCTCTCGCTTACGGGCTTGAAAAGGAAAAAGGCGGCCAAATTGCAGTTTACGATTTGGGTGGCGGCACTTACGATATTTCAATTTTAGATATTGGCGAAGGGGTTTTTGAGGTTAAAGCCACCAATGGGGATACTTTCTTAGGTGGCGATGATTTTGACATTGTGTTAATTGAATATCTCTTGGGCGAATTTAAGAAAGATCAGGGGGTGGATTTAAAAAGCGATCGCCAGGCAATGCAGCGCCTTAAAGATGCGGCCGAAAAGGCCAAAATTGAGCTATCCAGCGCCTCCGAGACGCAAATTAATATTCCCTTTGTTACAGCCGACCAAAGTGGTCCTAAACACCTAAATATTAGCCTTACCCGCGCCAAATTGGAGCAATTGGTGGGTGATTTAGTTAATAAGACTACCCCTCCTATGGAGATGGCCCTAAAAGATGCCGAGCTTAAGCCTTCTGAGATTGAAGAGGTGGTTATGGTGGGTGGGATGACGCGTATGCCCAAGATTCAAGCAGTGGTAAAAGATTTTTTTGGCAGACAGCCGCACCAAGGAGTCAACCCCGATGAGGTGGTGGCGGTGGGAGCGGCCATTCAGGGAGGAGTTTTAGGCGGGGATGTGAAAGATGTCTTGCTTTTGGATGTGACCCCTTTAACTTTTGGCATTGAAACTTTGGGGGGAGTATCTACCCCGCTTATAAAGCGCAACACCACTATCCCTACTTCTGCCTCCCAAGTTTTTTCAACAGCGGCCGACAGCCAAACTCAGGTGGAGATTAATGTGCTTCAAGGTGAGCGGGAGATGGCGACCGACAACAAATCTCTGGGCCGTTTCATTTTGGATGGTATTCCTCCTTCGCCTCGCGGGGTGCCGCAAATTGAGGTGACATTTGATATTGACAGCAATGGTATTTTAAATGTTAAAGCGCTGGATAAGGCTTCTAACAAGGAGCAAAAGATTACTATTCAAGGGGGGACTGGGCTTGATAAGGCCGAGGTGGAGCGCCTGGTAAAAGAGGCTGAGGCTCATGCGGCCGAGGATACTAAAAAGAAAGAAGAGGTAGAAACCAGGAATAGAGCGGAAAACTTGGCCTATACAGCCGA
>JBDRAO010000018.1:0-10260 GCA_043823645.1 bacterium | reverse complement strand
TTTCTCGAAAGCGCTTTGAGTACAAAGCCTTTCTCGAAATGCAATAAACCAGAAAAGCCGCCAGGGTACAGAGAGAAAAGTGAATTGTTTCGTGGAGCCACAAAGGCCAAGTAGAAATCAGAAATCTAAGCGGGCGCTTAGACGACAAAACAATTTGCGAGCGCTCGTGGTACCCCACGCCTGCGTGCAGCAAATTCTGTTTTGCGGCTAAGCGGACGCGCGCTAAACAAGCTTATGCGGGCGTGCCTGCGAATGTGGTTTAAAATCCTTCAGTTTTGCCAAGAATTTCAATCCGGAGAATAGCATAGACTTGATGTCATTTGGGCTTCTAACTTCGAGAAATTTTCTAATAAGAAACCTTGGCGAGAGGCAAATTGCCGAATACAGGCTTCGTACACCCCGCTGAAGATCCACTTCGGAAAATGGTATTTTCATAATAGGCTCGCGCATATCGTACCTATCCCAATCACGGGTTTTAAGCCAACCCTCCTTGGCACACTCGGCAAAAAGGGGTGTACCCGGGTAAGGAATTACAATAGTGGCTTGCATACTGTCAACCACCCCTTTTTTGAAAAGTCGTTTGGCCATATCTAGTGTGGCCTGCATATCTTCCCTACTCTCCCAAGGGTAGCCCACCATCACCGTAATGTGCGGCTCTAAGCCAGCCTCTTTGGCCCAGGTAAGCACCGGCTCAATTTGTTCCACTTTGAGGTTTTTGTTAATCCTGTCTAATGTTTTTTGGCTGGCTGACTCCAAACCATATAGAATAAACCGGAAACCGGCCTTTCCCATAAGGGCATAATCTTCGCGAGTTAAGCCCGCATTAAAACGCATATTGCAGTCTATGGTAACTTTCTTGTTTAACCCCCGCTCAATCATCAGATTGCAAAAATCGGCCAGCCAAGAACCCACCGGCATTGTACCGGCGTCGTCCATAATTTCGCGCACCCCAAAATTTTTAACTAGGTGCTCAATTTCAGAAACCACATTTTGTGGAGTACGCGCCCGCCACATAGCCCCCGGAAAAAGGGTGGTCCAGGAACAAAAGGTACATTTCCCGTGCCAGCAATCGCGCCCGGACATAATGTAAGTTCCGGGAGTGCGCTTGAAGTTGGAATTTTTATAGGCATAGAGTTTCCAGCGGGTTAAATCGCGGTCGATAAGGGGCAAACTATCTAGATCGTGGCGCAATTGAAACGGCCCGGTATCTTTAACTTTGCCGCCTTCACGATAGTAAACTCCGGCCTCAAGCTTGGCTTTTTTATCTAGATGATCCACCAAATTAAGCAGAGCAAAATCGTAATCCCCACCGGTTAACACATAATCCACTTTGGAATTTTTGAAGGATTCTTGCGGTTTGGCAGTCACATGATCCCCCACCAAGACGATCTTAATGTTCGATGACGGATGACGGATGACATCCGACATCTGACATCTGACATCAGTCTTTATGTCCCCAATTATTTCCCAGTGCTTTTTGACTACCGGAGTCTTGGTCTCCATAAAAACTAGGTCGGGCCCAAAGTCGAAAAGCCGCTTTTTAAACTCCCCATAGCTCCACTTTTCCGCCACGCCATCGAGCCAGGCTACCTTATGCCCCTTGGATTTCAAAAGGGTGGCGGCCGAAGCCGGAATAACCGGGTAAATGGCGTAGGCGGTGGTCTTGTCTGTAAACCATTGAAACTGGCGGTTTTGGGAAAGTAGGGGGGTACCTTTGGAGGATTCAAGCGGTGGGTAGCAAATGGCAATTTTCATAACACATATGCTACCACGCCCTCTGTTTTTTTGCGATAATATTTACAAAATATGGCTTATCAAAAAAGAAAACATCAATTCCCAAAAGTGGTTAGCATTGGCGGCGGCACCGGAACAGCGGTAGTCCTTTCGGGACTTAAAAATTACCCCGTAGATATCACTGCGATTGTAGCCATCACCGACGATGGTGGCTCCACCGGAAGGTTAAGAGATGAGTTTGGCTTCCTACCGGCAGGCGATCTACGGCAGGCCATAGCAGCCCTGTCTGAAGACAGGCTGGTAAGAGACCTGCTATTGTACCGCTTTGAAAAGGGCGGAGCCGGACTTAAAGGCCACAACTTGGGAAATCTTATCTTAACAGCCTTGGAAGACATACTATCCTCGGAAAGCAAAGGGGTGGAAGCCGCCGGCCGGATATTTCGACTCAAGGGCAAGGTCCTACCAGTATCAAACAAACCGGTCCAATTGGCAGCTCAGTATCAATCGGGAAAGATTGTGGTTTCTGAACATAAAATCGAGAAAACCAGCATTAAAGATGACAAAATTGCCAAACTATACACAATTCCCAAAGCAAATATTAACCCCAAAGCCAGGCAAGTAATCTTAAACGGCGACCTGATTATCCTTGGCCCTGGGGATCTTTACGGCTCAACCATTGCCAATTTGGTTATTAGGGGGGTCAAGGAAACCCTACAGGAATCAAGAGCAAAGATAGTTTACATCTTAAACCTTATGACTAGGGTAAGCCAAACCTACGGCTTTACTGCCCTAGATCATATCAAGGAATTGGAAAAGTACCTGGGAAGAAAGGTTGATTTTGTGCTTATAAACAGCGCCAAAATACCGCCGGAAGTTTTGACAGTTTACCAAAAAAAAGAAGATGAATACCCCATTAAAGATGATTTGGGTTCGGATACCCGCGCGGTAAGGGCCAATCTTCTATCTGCCGAGCAGTATAAAAAGCCGTCCTCTGATATCTTAAAAAGGAGTTTGGTAAGACACCACCCTGACAGGGTGGCCAGAGAAATTATGAAATTGCTGTGGGATTGTGTCACAATCCCCAAACTTGAGTGAGACAAGAAAGGAGGGTGGAAATAACTTTCACAATTTAAATCGTGAAAGTGTTTCTGTATTCGCGTATCGAAACACGAATACAAGACTGGTTAGAGTAGCTGGAGCAGGTGGTCGGGAATCTCGGCAAGGAAACGGGAAGGCATAGAGCTTGTGTAAGAGCCGAAGTAGAGGCGGTTTGAGGTGTAAGTAAAAGTTAGGTTTCGCATGGCTCGGGTAATACCCACATAACACAAACGGCGCTCCTCTTCCAACTCGTCGCGCGAGCTTAACGCACGGGAGTGGGGAAATAACCCCTCCTCCATCCCCACCATATAAACATTTTTAAACTCCAAACCCTTTGAGGCGTGGAGAGTCATTAGAGTGACAGGTTCTATGCCATGCTCTTGTAGGGGCAGAGCGTGCTCTGCCCGAGCCCCATGGGAAACGGGCGTTGCACGCAACGCCCCTACAGGCGGCGTGTAGAACCGGTTGCCCTTTCGCGATGAAACCTCACTCTCCATTAGAGCCACATTTTCCAAGAAATCAGCCAAATTATCAAAGCGAGCCGCCACTGATCGAAGCTCTTTGACATTTTCTACCCGGTAGAGATCCTCATCTTCTCCTGAGGCTTCCAACTTTTCTAAGTAAGTAGTGGCAGTTAGTACCTTATCAATCATCTCGAGAGGGGTAAGAGAGTTAAGGGGGGTAAGGGAAGATAGGAAAAGCCTAAAAGCTTCAAAACGCCTCTTGCCAATTTTAAGGGCGCGCTCTTCGGCCACGGTGTCAAGCGGGTTTAGCACCAAGCGCAGGTACGCCAAAACATCCTTAACCTCCGCTCTCTCATAAAAACGCGTACCTCCCACTAAGCGATAGGAAATACCGGCCCTTATTAAGGCCTCCTCCAAAGCCCGTGATTGGGCATTGGTACGGTACAATACAGCCGATTTCCCATCCTCGAGCGTTGACAGTCCTTGGGAGCGCAAACCGCGAATCACAAACTCGGCCTCATCTTCCTCATCAATAGCTTCATACACTCTCAAAGGCGGGCCATTATCTGCTCCAGCGGCTCGCAGTTCCAGAGGAATATGAGTATTATTGTTAACAATAAGGTGGGTGGCTGCTTTTAGAATTTGGGGAGTGGAACGATAATTTTGCTCCAAATAGTAGATTTTGGTATTGGGGTAGTCTTTTTCAAACTTTAGAATATTTCTAAAGTCGGCCCCGCGAAAACTATAAATTGCCTGACTCATATCTCCCACAGCAAAGATGTTTTGGTATTTAGAAGCTAAAAGCTTGGCAAAAACATATTGCGCTCTATTGGTATCTTGATACTCATCTACCAATAAGTATTGCCATAAATCCTGATACTGCTCCAAAACCTGTGGTACTTCTCTAAAAAGCCTAATCACTTGGTTAATTAGATCATCAAAATCCAAAGCCTGCTGGGCTCGCAATTTCTTTTCATATACTGGGTAAATTTGAGCCGCCTTTTCTTGAAAGGGGGTGTTGGCAAACCGTTGGTATTCGGCAGGGGTGATTAGTTCCGATTTGGCAGAAGAAATGGCATTGCCCACTGCCGCCGGAGAGGCGCCCGTTTTATCGATATTTAATTCTTTAGTAACTTGGCGAATAAGAGTGCGAGAATCGCCGGTGTCGAAGATTACAAAACTCGGGTCAATGCCTATGTGTTTGCCCGAGCGCCTTAGAATACGGGCGCAGGTGGAGTGAAAGGTGCCTAATGACGGATGATGGGTGGCAGATGACAGATGACTGGTGACTGGTGACAAAATTCTATCCACTCTCTCCTTCATCTCATTGGCCGCCTTGTTGGTAAAGGTGACTGCTAAAATATTTTCGGGAGCCACCCCGCACTCACCAATAAGATAAGCAATCCGGCGGGTCAAAACGCGGGTCTTGCCGCTACCCGGGCCGGCCACCACTAGAGCCGGACCTTTGAAATGTTGGCAGGCTTTTTGCTGTTGGGGGTTAAGGTTTTCTAAAATTGAGTTAGGAACTCCCACAAAAACCAGTCTATCATAGGTCTTATACAACTTGTATGACTTATGTTAAAATACTCCCAAGATGCTTCTTTCAGTAATTGTCCCGGCATACAACCCTAAACACGATATTGTAGCCGACATCAAAAACATTGAAAAAGTTTTGAAACAAACCCGCTACAGTTATGAGATTATTCTTGTTTTCGAGGGATATGCCACCTGCAAGGACACCTTCCAAAAAGCCAAAAAACAACTCTCCTCGGCCAAAATTAAAGTGGTAGGTTACCCCACCAATCGCGGCAAGGGATATGGCGTAAAATACGGCATGGCTCGGGCCCGTGGGGACATTGTGGGTTTTATAGACTCGGGCATGGACATTGACCCCAACGGCATTAGTATGCTTTTGGAGCATATGCAGTGGTACGAGGCCGATGCGCTCATTGGCTCAAAGTATCATCCGGCTAGCCTGGTAACAGCCAGCGCCACCCGCAAACTATTGTCCACCTCCTCTCGCCTTTTGGTAAGAGTGCTTTTCGGCCTTAAGGTCCGTGACACTCAAGCCGGTATTAAATTTTTTAAAAGGGAGCTTTTGGAAAAAGTTTTGCCGCGCCTACTTGTCAAGCGCTGGGCCTTTGATATTGAACTTTTGGCAGTGGCCAAACACCTAGGGTTTACAAGAATTTTCGAGGCGCCCATTAAACTTTCCCAAAATTATCTGAGTAATGTGGGCTTGGGCGGCAAAAACGGAATCTTTAATACGCTCTGGGATACTTTGGCTATCTTTTACCGCCTTAAAATTCTGCGCTACTATGATGACAGGAGTAAAAGAAAGTGGGTTTATGACAAAGAGTTGGATATGAGAATTAATACTGGATGATGGATGGTAGATATGTGGAACACAAATTTGAAAAACTCGACATATACAACCTTGCCACAATGAAGCGTAAAAAAACATCCGACATCCGACATCCGACATCCGACCTCGTATCTATTGTTATCCCCGTAAAATCTATTAACCACTACATTCGTGAGGCGGTACCTTACCTTCTAACCCTAGATTACCCCAACTTTGAAATAATTGTTGTTACCGACAAATTGGAAAAATCACCCTGGCCGGAGGTTAAAATTGTCGTAAGCGGAGCGGTGGGTCCAGCCCAAAAAAGGGACCTGGGCGAAAAAAAAGCCACCGGAGAATACATTGCTTTAATCGACGACGATGCCTACCCCCAAAAAGATTGGCTCAAAAAAGCCCTGCCGCATTTTGCCAATGAAAAGGTGGCCGCCGTTTGCGGCCCGGGGGTAACCCCACCCCACACCAATTTTTTGGAAAAATTATCCGGCATTGTGAGCCACAGCAAACTTTGCTGGGGCAATGTGACCTTTAGAAATCAACCCGAGGGCAGGGCGCGCGAGGTAGATGACTATATTACTGCCAACCTAATTGTAAGGCAATCAGACTACCAAGCAGTGGGCGGCTTTGGCACGGCCTACTGGCCGGGGGAAGATACCAGCTTTTGCCTCAACATTATTGAAAAACTGGGCAAAAAAATTATTTACGACCCTACCGTGGTGGTTTTTCACCACCGCCGCCCCTTTGGATTACCTTATCTTAAACAGGTGGCCGGATATGGCTTGCACCGCGGCTATTTTGCCAAGATTTTGCCAAAAACCAGCTTTAGATTGCCTTATTTTGTGCCAAGCTTATTTGTTGTAGGGGTATTGGGTGGCTTGGGAATGGTTTTTCTAAAAATGGAAAAATTCGTACTGGCTTACACGGCGATTCTTGGAATATACGGGTTACTGCTAATTTTGGAATTTGCCAAAACCCTTGCCAAACACAAAAACTTTTGGCTGGCCTGCCTTACCCCCCCGGCCATCTTTAGCGTGCATCTGGTTTATGGCGCCCGCTTTCTGCAAGGCTTTTTACTGACCCAAAATTTAATCTCCAAACTGCGGCGCTAAGCGCCAAAGCCAAACCCCCCACACAGAAAAGAGAAACCTGCATTACCTCGGCCACTGAACGGTGAAAGGCATAGATCCCCCCCACCTGTAAAAGAGCGGCCAAAGTTGTAACCACCCACACCTTTTTATTTTCTAGCGAAAGTAAAAATTGCGTTAGTAAATTGCACAAGCTATACAAAGTCAAAAGCAAGCCAAACCAGCCCAAAAGCGGAGCGGCCGGGTGAAACTTGGCGCCATAGAAAACATTGATAACCAATTTAGGAAGCAAAAAATAAACCACAGTTAAAGACAAGCCGCAAAAAGCAACTAAACCCGCCGCCAGCAAAAGTATTTTGCGATATGGCTTTTTTTGCGCCAGGCGCTCAGAAATAATGGGAAACATTACCAGCGCCACCGGAGCCGTGCCAAAAGTAATCACCCGCCCAATGACAGCCAAGCCGCTATAATAACCCGCTTCCAGTGGGCTTAAAAACCGCTTGGCTAAAACTACATCCATGGTAAAAAGCAAAACTAACCCCAAAGTGGCTCCGGTAACCGGCAGGGAGTACAATAAAGGCTGTTTGAGCGAAACAGTCACTTTATTAAAAGCGCCGGCCGATAATTTTTTAATAAACGGCAGAGCCAAAAGCAGAGGTATCAACGAAGCCATGGCAAACCCGGCCAGCGCTCCAGCCACCCTAAACCCCCAAAGCACTAAACCAATTGAAACCCCCAACTTAACCGCTGCTCCAATGAATTGATACAATGTCAGCTTAAAAAACTCCTGCAGTCCGTTGAGCACCGCGGTGGATACAATAGACACCAAAGACACCCAAACAATTAGCCCTAAAATAACTATTGGGGCAACTGTATCAATACGCAGGAAGTTGGCTACTAGGGGGGAAAGCAAACCAATAACCACAAACACTAGGCCCCCAGCCAAACCCAAAATTTTGGAAAGCTGGGACCACAGGGCCTCTACCTTGTTAAACTCCCCTGCCGCTTTAAACTGGGCCGCAAATTTCATAATGGTGGTATTTAGAGAGGTGTTAATAACCGAGATGATCATTAGAAGGGACACCAGAGACATAAAAGTCCCGTACTCTTCCGGCCCCAACAGCCGCCCCACCTGGGTATTGGTGACATAATTTAGGGCGCTTCCTAAAAAAGAACCCACCACCATCACAACCGACCCTTTTAGCAAGCCATTTTTGGAGAGGGATATTATTTTATCTTTCACAGATTATTGGCTTTGATCCGAATTCTCCCCGGCCTCCAGCTCTTTGGCGCTTTCAATAGCGGAAACTAGCTTGCCGTCCTCTTTGAGATCCTCCACAAAAAGAATGTTATCCCGGTTGAGCACCAGTTTGTTTTCCGGCCCGTGAACCTCATTGCCAAGGCGCATTAGCACAAACCCTCCGCCAGCTTCACTGCCGGAAGGAGAAACGGAAAGTTCTTCGCTGGCCCCCTCTTCTAAATCTCCCAGGGCTTGACTGCTCACGTTATCCTGGGCGCCGGTGGTCACTAAGTAGTACACATCCTCCAACACCGGATATTGGCTCTCTAAATCTTTAAGCTTTCCAAAGTAAACCTGATCGTTGGCCAGGAACACTGCCTGATACTTGTTTTTGTCAACCTTGGAGGCGCCTGTTAAACTTGCCCCCTTACCTCTATTGGCTATTAGTTTAAGACCGCCAAATCCAAAAAGAACCAAGGCTCCCGCCACCGCTATCATAAGTATTTTTTTGTTCATAGTTATCACCCCGCTTTCAAGATTTAATGTTACTCTATTTGCAAAACCTTCTCAATTACCTCAAGGCCATACTTATTTTGAGGGTCAAGCTCCAAAAGCCCTTGGGCTATGCTTTCAGCCTTTTCATATTGTTTGGTGTTAAAAAGAGCCACTGCCAAGCCCTCCAAAGCTTTGGTATTTTCAGGCTGTAGGGCGGTTGTCTTGCCCAAATGATCGACCGCCTTGGCATACTGCTTAAGTTTAAGGTAAGCCAAACCCAAACCATAGTTGAGTTGGGCATTTTGAGTTTCAGGATTCAAATCATAAACTTTTTTTAAAATATCAACCGCCTCCTGGTACTTTTTTTGGCCAATATATACATAACCCAACTGTTCTCCGGCTCTTAAAAAGAAAGTATCATTTAAGCTCAATGTTTTTTCAAGGTGCCAGGCTGCCTTGTCGAGCTGTTTAAGTCTGGAGTAGAAAAGACCCAAGTTATAATTTACCCAGGGGTACTCCGGATTAAGGGTGTAAATTTCCTCCATAATTTGGGTGGCTTTTTCCTGATCTCCCGTATCGGCATAACAAACTGCCACCATATTAAGCACACTTGAGGACTGGGGGCCAAAAGAGGCTGCTTTTTCAAACTCTTCTACCGTCTTTGCTCGGGCTAGGTCTGCTGTCTCCTGGGAGGCCTTTTGCAAAGTCTGATAACCCAAATACAAATGGTAGGAAGCCGCTGTGAGTTGACCGTACGGATCGTTGGCAATGTCACAAGGCTCAATGGAGAGCATTTTTTGGTAATCGTTTTCAAAACTCACCTTTGGCTGTGCCGGATCTTCCTTGGAAACACCCAAGATACCATTGAAAAAGTAACCTTGGGTACACTCGGGAGGAGCCACCATATACACTCCGGCCGGCGCATTTTCCAGTATAGTTTTCTCTTGATCAAATCTTAAACTAGCATAAGTGGCAGAGTCGGTAACAATATTGCTTTGAGGAACTTCGTAGGCATAAGGGTTAATATTTCCTGTCCGGTCGTAAAAAATTAGGTCTTGCCTTTGCTTCTCCACTTTGGTGGCATAAATCACCGGGAAAATAGTGTCTCCATCGAAAAGCAGGGTAGAATTTTGGGGGGCGGTGGCAAAAACATCTTCAACAAAATATTGGGCCACCTTGTTATTACTCCAATTGGAATCTTTATAGTTTGAAAAAAGCAAGAGGGGTGGGGCTACCAATATAATAAGCCCTGCCCTCTTGGGTAATGCTTGCGCCCCTATTGCAATTAAAGGAAGCAGTAATCCAAATCCTAAAAGTTGATCGAAAAAGGGAATATCACGCCCCGGCACATCGGGTTTGGAGATATAAAGAAAACCTAAAACACCAAAAAAAACCATGGCAAAAAAAGCCAAGTAGGATTTGTTTTTTCTAAAAAGAGTCCAGGCGCCAGGTAGAGCCAACGCTCCCAAAACTCCAAATTCCCACCAGTAAATGGCAAAAAAAGACTTTAACCCTACCAAGATTCGCCCCCAAATACCCTGCTCGGCGGAAAGCTTGAAATAGGGAATCATTACCCCCAGATTGACATCGTGTACTGTGTACTTTTTACGCATAACATGGTACCAAAAGCTACCCCAAGTGGAAGGATCACCCCAGTTAATAATGGGGTTTGAGTGGGCAGACAAAGGTAAATATGAAAAAATTAAAAGCCCCATTGCAATACCGCCCAACCCAACACCGACTAGCTTTCCCAACTCAACTACCCTATCTTTACCCCCCTTA
>JBDRAO010000017.1:0-2047 GCA_043823645.1 bacterium | reverse complement strand
CGCAATGATTTTCGCTACGATTTCTACGGCGATTACGACTCGCCGGAATTTATTGAAGAAAAATTGGCCGGCATGCCTGCCCTGGAACTTACAAAAACTTTTGGCGCCTGGGACATCTACCAACTTAAAAATCCGCCCAAGCCGCTGTTTTACAAAGCCGGCAGTCTTTTTGAAACCTCGCCGCAAACTTCCTTTGTGGGCCTAAACAAGGCCGGATTTAATACCGCTACCCTCACCGCCTCAGACAAAAGCTTTGGAAATGCCTGGGCAAAAGTGTTTGGTCTGGAGCCAGTTATTGAAAAAGAAAGGTTGGGTGTAGCCGTTTACAGCACAGAATACACCACACCGGGACAGTATGGGCAATACACAGTGAATCCTGCCAAAGATAACATTGAAATTCCCATTGCCATGGAAAAAATTATGTTCTCACAAACTAGTCTCGAGCTGGAAACACAAAGGCAATACCTAGTAGGAAAGGCTGTAAAAGCGGTGGGTATGAATGCTGACTCTTTTGCCTACCAAGTGGCTTTTTCCTACCGCTTTAGCAGTAACAACGACCCCAAACTCTACCTTTACGAAAGCAGTAAGGCGGAGGAGGGGGTAATAATAAAGGAAAGGGACAACAATGAGGTAGATTTTCTTACCGAGAGCGGCCAGGGGGAAATAGTGGCCCTCAATCGAGTAGAGGTTGAAAACGATGGGCTATGGCACAAAAAAGAAGTCTCTTTGACCCCCGGCCCAAATACCAAAGGGATAGGAATTTTGCTCATCAATGAGCCTCTCTGGGGAAGCCATGTTGGCGGCGGCGATATTGCCAATCAGGAAGTAAGGGACATTACCGGCCAAGCTGTCCCTAAAAAAGATCGCCGCCTCACTTTAGTAAGCGCCGAGCCTCCGATGGAGAAAGACTTGACCAAGATTGATTTTACAAAAAGAAACTCCACCAAGTACCGACTCACTCTTGCAAATACCGAAAATGGCCAACCCTACTTTTTGGTTTTTGGACAAAACTTTGATAAGGGCTGGAAGCTCACTATTGACGGCCAGGAGGTGGGTGAAGAAAATCACTTTGTGGCCGACGGCTATGCCAATGGCTGGCAGGTAGAAAGAGGAGGAGCGGCCATTTTGGAATACCGGCCCCAGAGGCTTTTTTATTATGGCCTTATTGTTACCGGTGGGGCCTTGGCTAGCTTAATGGTATGGTTAATAAAAAGAAAATGAAATTCGCAATCGCAATAGTCGCTATTATTTTTGCAGTGAACACTGGGTGGTACTTTTTGGCAGGGCCCAATATCCCCTGGCGCTGGAGCATTATCTTGTGCCTTATAGGCTTTAGCTTTATTTGGCGAGTGAGGCCAAAATATATTATTATGGCCGGAACGGCCACTTTTGCCGCCGCCTACCTTGGCATTTTGGTTAAAAACTACCAAGCTAGTGAGAAAATCGCCGATTTGGGGTACTTTATAATCGCCTTTGGGATTGTAAAAAAATTCTTCACAGCGAGTAGGCGGAAACCATCTCTTGAATAATGTCTTTTAAGGTTTTTTTAATTTGCCACTGGGGGTAATCTCTTTTGAATTTTCGCATATCCGAGTAGTAGCAAATGTGATCCCCCACCCTGTTTTGCCCCTTGTAGGAGTAGTTAAGCTTTAGGGCAAAATCGTTTTTTAAAATATCAATCACTTCCAAAATGGAAGCGGCATTTCCTTTACCGCCGCCCAAGTTGTAGGCCACCCCCTTTTTGGGGTTTTTTCTAAACTCTTCAAAAACAGCCACCACATCCAGGCTGTGAATTTGATCCCGCACCTGTTTGCCCTTGTAACCAAAAATAGTATAGGGCTTGCCGGTTGCGGCGCAATGCACTATGTAGGCCAAAAAACCGTGCAGTTCCACGGCGGCGTGCTGTGGTCCGGTAAGGCACCCGCCCCTAAAAATCCCAACATTGAGGTTAAAGTAACGGCCGTATTCTTGGGCCATAATGTCGGCCGCCACTTTGGAGGCGCCAAAACCGCTGTGAATACTGTCATCAATTGACATTTTCTCGCTA
>JBDRAO010000016.1:0-12283 GCA_043823645.1 bacterium | reverse complement strand
GACGAACTTTCCACTGTGGCGCGGGCAGCAGTGAAAAAAGAGGCCATTTCTCCTGAAAGTTTGGGTGAAATTGGCACTTTGTTACTGCAAATTTGTAATGAGGAAGGTTTGGATTTTGAGGAGGTGGTGGAAGATTATTTGAAAGATGTGGCTTAGAGTTATTTCCACCCGACGGGTGAAATGGCGTAGAAGCTGTGTCAATGCTGTTGACACAAAAAGCATGTTTTGTGTCAGTGCTACTGACACTCCTGAACAAGCGCTTGGCAAGAAAGGCAGGTTGTGTTACAAATATAGCAATGCCTAAAATAAAGTTTTTAAAACTTCGTAAACGAGTATTCCCTTACGCTTTGCTTTTTGTGGCGGGAATTGGAATTGGGTTGGGGTACAAGTACTACAAAGCCCAGGCAGAAATATCAGGTGAGTCGCCCGATTCAGAGTCTACCTCTTACATTAAAACTATTTATGACTCGCTGTTTTCTTTAAGCTATGGATCCGATTCTGCCGGCAGTTGGGGTGATTGGGGAGCGTATTGGAACCGCCTCCGCAGTGCTGGGGAAAAACCCTTTAATGATGCAGTAGCAGAAGGGCTTTGGAATGGTACCGGGGCCGGCTCCACCACCTGCGCCGGCACTGATTGGGGCTTAAACTGCTATACCAAAGCTAAAGGAGGGGTGGATGATTATAATAATGGAGGCAGTATTCCAACCGATTCGTACCAGCAAACTTGGACTACTTGTTCTATGGCGGAGGGGGGCAACAACGGCTGTGGCACAGGAAGAGCAGTGGCGGAAAGGCAGGATCCAAATACAGAGCTGGTTTGGGGTCCCCGAATTACCACCGGCAGTTGGTTTACTGCCAATAATTGCATATATCCCAATGGTTTGGAAAATGATGCTGATGGCGGTAATATTTGCGACAATAATGGAGAACGATCGTGCGTTTGTATTAAGCACACCGGGATAGGGGCAGATACAAAAACCGGCTGTGAGGTTTACGACGATGGCAATTGGCGCCTGCCCACCCAAAAGGAGCTGATGCAAGCTTATATTGACGGCTCTTGGGGTAATTTACTCAACGCCGGGAACAATTACTGGTCGGCGACGACGCAATCTAGCACTACTCGCCTCGCTTGGTACACGAGCCTGTTCTATGGGGGCACGGTCGATAACACTAAGACTAACACTGGTTACTCTTACCGTTGCGTCCGTTAGCTTGCCTCCGGCGAGGGTTTTTGGTTCATTTGGCCTTTTGGTCCGCCCTGCCGGCAGGCAGGCGCTCGCGGGATTGGTTTTTTACCCCAATCGATGACTGAATAACTATTGTAACTGTTATTTTTTGGCGCTAAAAGCAGTTTTAATTGTGGGTCAAAATGCTTTAAGTACAGGTGTTTTCTTAAGTTGTAAGAACTGGCGTGGCGAAAGTGGCCGTAGTAAGAGTTGAGACTTTGCTGAAGGTGTACCAGTTCTTTTTTGCCAGTCACTGGAATGCGGCCTTCCACCGCCAGAAATAATTGCGATTTTACCTTTTTTACCGTGTTGCGGCGAGGGTAAACCACCCAAGGTTTAATAAAGTACCCCACAAATGGAATTCCATGTCTTGTCGGCTGGATTTGCTGTTTTTTAGGATGCATTTTCAAATTGAGATTTGCGGTCAGAAATTCTTTAATACTATTCCGTGCGGTGATTATCTCTTCCTTGCTGTTAGAAAATACTAAAAAATCATCAACATATCTTCCGTAACCCGGCACGCCCAGGGTCTTTACCGCAAACTGGTCAAGCTCATTAAGGTAAACATTGGCAAAAAATTGGGAGGTTAAATTGCCAATAGGCAAGCCCACATTTTCCTTTTGGTCAAAAAGCGATTTTCCCTGTGGCACCAGTGTTTTGAGGTTCGGGCTACCTTTATAGTAAAAATTTTTGGTAGGGTCGGAGAAAATGATGGTTTTGGCAAGCCAGAGGATTTCCTCCTGCCACCAGAGAGGTTTGAGTGTTTCTGCTATCTTTTGGGACAAGATCCGGTAGAGGATGCGCTTATCCAACGAGGCAAAAAAGTTGGCAATATCAAACTGGCCGTAAAATGAAAATTGTTTTGCAAATTGCTGTACTTGTTTTAGGGCGAAATGGTGGCCTTTTCCCGGGCGGCAGGCGTAGGAGTTTTCAATAAAAACATTTTTTTCAAAGTGATTTTGAATTTCGTTGATGAGCAGGTGGTGCACCACTCTGTCGGTAAACTCGGCGGCAAAAATCTCACGCGGTTTGGGCTCTGTTACTACAAAGCAAATTGATTTTCCTGGAAAATAGGTTTGAGCTGTTAATGTTTCTTTCAGAGAGTAGAGATTGTTTTCCAAATCTTGCTCAAATTTTAAGGCGTTTATTGTTTGCCTTTTATTTGTTCGGCAATTGTAGTAAGCTTTAAGCAGATTTTCAGCAGTAAAAATAGTCATACCTTTTTAAGCCAACTGCCAATCATTTTGCCAATTTCTACTATTTGGTCGTTAATAAAAGCGGTTTGTTTGAGGGTAATGAGGTTTAGCTCGGAAAGAAAACGCAGTCTTAGCTTAAGAAGGTCGTGCCGAAAGCTTAGGTTCTGAACCACGGTTTTTTTGTTCGCCCCCCCCCCCTACAGAGGTCTGGGCCTCAATAAATAGGTCTATTAGCTCCCAATTGCGGTTTACAATATCGCTACCTAGCGAGAATTTGTACTCTTTTGGCAAATTGCGTACCAGCTTATACAAGTATTTTAGTAGTTGTACCAGTTTGAGGTACAAGGGCAGGTTTTGATAATACATTTTTTCCAAAATCCCTCGCCGGAGGCAAGCTAACGGACGCAACGGTAAGAGTTTTCAGTGTTAGTCTTAGTGTTATTGTTCGTGTTCCCATTGTTCAGGTTCGTGTTCCAAGCGTTGTGAGTATTGTTAGATTGCGTCGTCGCCGACCAGTAATTGTTCCCGGCGTAAATTTTTGCCACTGTTTGTGTTTCTGGTCGCCTTAGGCGACCGGGCAAAGCGTTTTTGGATTAAAAGCACTGCTTCTAAAAGCTAGGGAAAATCCCTTCACTTTTGGAACTCCAGCCTGATTTTAGTTTAATACAATGCGGCGAGGATGTATAGGTATTAAGTTTATTGTGAGGCTCCTTCCACAATGTTTTGTTTTCCGGAGCGGGCGGTTTGCCCCAGCGGCAACTTAGGAGATTTGCGTACGGGGGCAGGTTTTTGAGCATATTTGTGTTATAATCAATTTATGCCAAAAAGCCTTCCTAAAAATTTATGGTCGTATTTCTGGGATATTAACCCGCAGAATGTTAATGTCGCGAAAAAAAGGAATTTCGTTATTGGTCGGTTGTTGGATAAGGGCAATACCGAAGCCGCTTCATGGGTTTTTGAAAACTTTCCCACAGAGGTTATAAGAAAATCATTTTCTACTATTCGGGATATTAGTCCTAAGACAGCCAATTTTTGGAAAGTTTACCTAAAAATTCCAGATAGTGAAATGCTATGTTTACAAAAACCTTACCTGAAAACGCGCAAAAGTCACTGGAAATTTTAGGAAAGAGTGACTGTTTGCCAATGAAAACATACCTTGCCGGTGGATCGGGATTGGCTTTGTATTTGGGACATCTCTCCAGACACCCTGCTTGGGATTTTTAATGGCACAAAATTTAGCATCTTTCGTTATCGGTATCACTTGCTTTTTGAAACAATCAATTATCTCAATGTTGAGGTTGCTGATAAAAGGGACATTGCTGCGATGAAGCTTGCCGCTGTTATGGGTCGCGGTACTAAAAAAGATTTTATTGACTTGTATTTTCTTTCCAGAGACAGTGTTTCACTGGATGATTGTTTGAAATACTATGATAAAAAATATGGAGCGTTGGCAGATAACTTATACAGCATAATAAGAAGTCTTACTTATTTTGCCGAGGCGGAAGAATCGGAAATGCCAAGCATGTTGGAAATAGTATCTTGGGGAGATGTAAAAAGGTTTTTTGAAAATGAGGCAGTTCGCCTTGCCGATAGATTTCTTAAGAAAGAATAGTTTTCAGGTTTTAGCCTTTGGTTTGTTCACAGTGTTGTTGTGGCTAGGGCATGTTTGTGCTAAATTCTATTTAAAATGAAAAAACTTCTGCCGTTGTGCCTAACCTTATCTTTTTTCACTAACATTCTTGCTCCCTTACTGCCTTTTGCTTTTACTAAACAATTCGCCTTTGCTGGCACCACTGTGTCTGTTTCGGGTACGGCCGAATTTATGAACACCGGTAATTATTTGGATTTTACCAATTACAACTCCAATGTGGTAATAGTCGGCTCTACGGGGAATTTTGAAGGGTATGCTTGGAGTGCCGATTTAGGCTGGGTGGCTTTTGGCACCACCGATAATAGCGAAGGCCCGGTTAATGTTAACACCAGTACCGGAGCAGTTACCGGTAAGGCTAAGGTTTTAAACACAGGAGCTTTTATAGATTTTACTAATTATAATTCTAATGCGGTGGTGAATTTGTCTACCGGTGCCTTTTCGGGTTATGCTTGGAGCGAGGATGCCGGTTGGGTGGATTTTACCAGTGCCGGGGTAAGTTTTAGCGATACGGAGGCTCCTAGCCCTGACCCGGCCACTTTTTCCAGCGCGCCTGCGGCCGATTCAGTGAGCCAAATTAGTATGACAGCCACTGCCGCAACGGACAATGGTTTTGGAGCTTTGGAATATTATTTTGACGAAACAAGCGGTGGGAGTGGCGCTACAGATAGTGGCTGGCAGGTTTCAAATTCTTATTCAGATAGTGGGTTAAGTGTTAATACCCAGTATACTTACCGTGTAAAGTCCCGTGACGGGGTGGCCACACCCAATGAAACTGCCTACTCAAGTGAGGTTTCTGCCTACACCTTAGCCAATCAGCCGGGCACTCCCACAGCGGCCTCGCAAGATTATTCCGGAACCAATGGCTACTGGACAAAAATTACTATACCCGCCACAGGAGGGGTGCCCGATGACGGCAATCCGGCTGGAACACAGTATGCGGTTACAATTGATGGCGGTACTACTTGGTTAACGAGTAGCGGCGGCACATCTTTAACAAAAAGCTGGTCGGCCACATATTCTGATTACTGGTATCATAAAAACTTATCGGCCAATACCAGCTATACTTATCATCTAATGGCCAGGAATGGCGACAGTGTGGAAACGGCTTTATCTTCTTCTGGGATTACTGTTACAACTGCGCCGGCCGCCCCAGCTAATCTTTCGGCCGCAAGCATTACCGAAACAACTGCCACTATCTCTTGGGATGCGGCCTCTGGCGCCGACACCTACGATTTATCTTACGGCACTTCTCCCACCGCAACAGACACGGTGGCTACTGGCATTGCTGGTGTTTCGCACGCCTTGTCATCTCTAACAGCCGGTACCAAATACTATTATAAGGTGCGCGCCGTTTCCACGGCTAATGGCACCGGTGCCTACTCCTCTGTTTCCAGCTTTTACACCGTGGGGGATATTACTCTAACGTTAACAGTAGATTCTTTGAGTCAGATAACAGCCAGTTGGACAGAAACAGGTGCTGGGACAGCTGTTTCTTACCATTTGGAACGCGCCACCGCGAGCAATTATTCCGATGCAACAGAAATCTACGATGGTTTGTCCCCCCGCGAATTTGTTTCGGAAAGTTTAAGTGCCAATACAATTTACTATTTTAGAGTGCGGGCCGAGTTTGCAGGAGAAACTTACGGCGCTTGGAATAACTCTTCCGATGAAACTTTGCCCTCGCCGCCCACCGCGCTTGCCCTAACCGCCTCTTTTGAGGAGCCTAATACTAATAAACTAGCGCTTTCTTGGACCTCGCCCGGAGCAGGGGAAATATCTTCCTTTAAAGCTTTTAGAGGGGGAGATAAAGATAGCGGCACACTGGTGGCAACAGTGGCAAACACCACCACGACTTACACCGACACCGCCTTGGATCCTAATACTTCTTATACTTACTATGTTTATAGCCTTAACTCATCCGGGGCTTTTTCTGTTTCTTACACTACCGCCTCGGAGTACACTCTTTCGGCCACTCCGGCTTCCATTGCGGTGAGCGGCGACTACGACAGCACTAATGGCTATCATGCTGATGTAAGCTGGACTACCGGTGGGGGGCAGAAAGAATACCGGCTCTACCGCGGTGGGGATAGGGATACAGGCACTCTGGTTTACAGCGGCACTGGCACTTCTTACCTTGATGCTAATTTAAGCGCCAATACCGCCTATGCTTATTATATTTATGCGGTCAACGAAGAGGATGTCTTCTCACCCTCTTATCAGTTTGCTTCTGATACTACCCCCTTGGCTCAAGTAACTGGGGTGAACTATACCCCTTATGCCAATGCTATTACCTGGGAATGGACGCGGGTGGCCAGCGCCACTTACTACAAAGTGTACAACAGCACCAACGACTCCCTGGTAGCCACTGTTTCCGCCTCTGACGCGGGTTGTGCCGGTTCTAGCAGTACTTGCTCTTTTCAGGAAACAGGTCTTGTTTCCAACACCAATTACTCGCGCTACATTCGTGCTTTTAGCTCTTACGGTCTAGGCCAAGCTTCTTTAACTATTAGCAAATACACCCTGCCTTCCACCCCTAACTCTTTGATTATTGGCACTAACGATTATTCGGACACAGACGGCTACAGTTTAAGCCTTTCTTGGAACAGCGGTGGGGTGCAGTATGGTTATAAAGTGTTTCGAGGGGGAGATAAAGACAGCGGTACCCTAGTTACCAGCTCTGTTATTACTAGCGCCTCTCACAAAGACACTAGTCTTTCGGCTAACTCTACCTATACCTACTATGTCTACGCGGTTAACCCCGACGGGCGGTATTCCGACTCTATTTCCGGCCGCGGCTATACCCCTCCAGGCCAGCCGGGCGGCTTAACGGCTGTGGCCTCCTCTTCCAAGGCGGAAATTACCTGGAGTTGGAGCACTGTTTCTGGGGCCAATGGCTACTATGTTTACGATGCCGCCGGTACCCAAATTGCCAAAATTGAAAGCGCTTTCCAAACAGCCCTTACCAGAACCGGACTAGAATGGGACAAGACTTACAGCCTTTATGTTAAAGCCTACAATGCCTACGGCCAAGGGCCGGCTTCGGCCACGGTGGCGGCGAAAACCCCGGCCAACCCGGAGGCAGACAGCGCCGAGACAGCCGACACCGAAGCTCCTTCGGCCGCCACCTCGTACCACTCCTTTGGCCTTGCCTTTCCGGCTCCTTCGGGTATTCACCTCATTATTACCAATTTTAAGGTGTGGGGGTACGCCGAGCCTGTTTCTACTGTAAGTGTTTACCACTCAACCTCTGCGGGTGAAAATTTGGTCTGGGAGAAGCTGGGTCAAGTACAGGCAGATGGCGGTGGCTATTTTGAATTTGGCCAGCATTACTATGCTCCCGGTACTCACTATTTTAGAATTACTGCCAAAGACGCCGCCGGCAATGTTTCAGCTTACTCCGACACAGTAACTATTTATATTGACACTCCTTTGGAAATTCCCACCGACCTGGATTTAATTAAAGAGAGGAAAGATGAAATTGTCATCCCAGTTAAAGACACAGTGGAAGATTTTTCCACAAATGTTGGCTACTTCCAGAGGGGCCTTAATGAGGAGTTCGCCCAAACTTTGGAGCCAGTGGGCCGGAATGCCGGCTACTTTAATAAGGGGTTGAAAGAAGAACTGGCAGAATTTTTTGCCCAGGATTTTTTGAACTTGCCGCGGCGGTTTTTCCTGGCGATGAAGGAGTTTGGTTCGGTGCTACTTGCAAAAATTGAGTTGCCAAAGAGAGAAGCAAAGGAGCCATTTTATAAAAAATGGGCTTTGGGGTTTGAGGTAGCAAAAAATAGGATTTCCATGGCCTATTTTAATGCTAAGACAATTCTCAAGGGGGAGGAATCTTTGGAAATTACCCAAGTTAAAATTGCCGCTGTTAGTAAAGACAGCATTACTGTAACTTGGAGTACCAACCATTATGCCACTTCCAAAGTGAATTATGGCAGGACTTTGGCTTATGGAGACGATGTTTTAGACCCCACCCGCGTTTTGGACCACGAAGTTGTCATTGTGGGTTTGGAGCCGGAAACAACCTACTATTTTGAAGTGATTTCCCACAATGGCACCACTGCTTACGATGCCTACCATATTGCCAATACCCTCCCCGAATAATTTGTGCTAAATTAGGGCGGTATGAAAATTATAAAAATCGGGGCAGAGTGGTGCATGGGGTGTTTAGTTATGCGCCCGCGCATGGCACAAATTGAGGCAGAAAACCCCAAGCTTAAAACCGAATATTATGACTTTGACAAAGATAAAGAAGTGGTCAAGAAGTACGGTCTGGAAAAAGGTAAACTACCGGTGTTTATTTTTCTTGGTAGAGATGGCAGTGAGCTGGAGCGATTAGTGGGCGAGCTTTCCAAGAAGAAAATCCTCGAGCTAGTAAACAAATATGAAAATAGTTAAGCCGCTATTTTTAGCTTTTTTTTCCATTATATTTTTTTTGATTCCCGCTAAAGTAAATGCCAATGAAACCAAGCCCAAACTCTATTTTTTCTTTTCTCCTGGGTGTCCTCATTGCGCCGCCGAAGAAGAAGAGATTTTGCAGCCGCTCGAAGCCCAAGAAAAGGTGGAGATCATAAGATATGACATTTCCAAGGAAGAGGGCAGAAAGGTGCTGCAAAATTTAGGTCAGGCATACGGTTTGGATATTTCCGGCACCCCACGCACTTTTGTTGGCGAGACTTTTATAAGGGGCTATTTGAATTACGAGACCCACGGGGTGGTAATTGCCAAAGCCGTTGATGAGTGTTTGCAAAGCGAGTGCCCTGACATTGTAGCCCCAATATTAGGCCAATATGAGCTAGAAACCCGAGAAAAACAAGCCAAGTTGTCTCCCGTGCTTGACAATATTAAACTTCCGCTGGTGGGAACAATTAATCCTAAAGCGATGTCTTTGCCAGCTCTAACTTTTATAATCGCCCTTTTGGATGGCTTTAATCCCTGCGCTATGTGGACTCTGGTTTTTTTAATTAGCTTGCTCCTGGGGCTAAAAAGCAAAAAGCGGCGCTGGATTTTGGGGATGGCTTTCATTACCGCTTCCGGCCTGGTGTATTTTCTTTTTTTGACTGCCTGGCTCAATACCTTTTTGTTTTTGGGGTTTGTCCGTTGGTTGCAAGTGGGTATTGGTGTTTTTGCGCTTGCCGCGGCCATTTGGAGCATAAGAGATTTTTGGGTCAATAAAGATGGGGGGTGTAGTACAGAAGATAGTGGCAAAAAGCAAAAAATGTTCCACAAGCTAAAGCAAATTGTAAGGAAAGACAATTTGTGGCTGGCTTTGGGGGGCATTGTGGGGTTGGCTTTGGCTGTGAACTTAGTGGAGCTTTTGTGCTCGGCTGGCTTGCCGGCCATCTACACCCAGATTTTGAGCCTTTCTAGCCTACCCACTTGGAAATACTACGCCTATTTGGTGTTTTATGTGGTTGTTTTTGTAATTGACGATTTGGTGGTTTTTATACTGGCTATGAAGACGGCCGAATTGGTGGGAATTGAGGGCAAGTACGCCCGCTGGTCCCGCCTCATTGGTGGGATAATTATGCTGGCTATTGGGATTTTGCTAGTCCTCAAACCGGAGGTTTTAATGTTAGGTTAGTTAGTGGCTATAAAGGTAACCAGGTCAGCTAAGCGCTCACAGTATCCCCACTCATTGTCATACCACACCTTTACGCTAACCAGATTTCCTCCCACCACTTTGGTTAGGGACAAATCTACCATACAGGACACCGGTCCCAGAATGTCGCTTGAGACTACCGGTTGGTTAGTTATCTGTACAATCCCTTCATAACGTCCCTGCGATTGTTTAATGAATTCTTTGTTAATGACCTCTTCTGTAACACGGGTGCGGTCCAAAAGGGCGGTAATTTCCACAATTGATCCGGCGGGTGTTGGCACTCGGTAGGCTCCGCCGTCCAGTTTTCCTTCGAGTTCTGGAATAACCCGAGCCACAGCCACAGCGGCTCCGGTAGTAGAGGGGACAATGTTAGTAGCGGCCGAGCGCCCATCGCGCATATCTTTTTTGGGGGCATCTACTAGAGCCTGGCTGGCAGTAAAACTGTGCACGGTGGCAATAAAGGCTTTTTCTACCCCAAAAGCATTATGCAGGATTTTTACAATTGGCGCGGCGGCGTTGGTGGTGCAGGAACAGGCGGCCAAAATGTGGTGTTTTTGAGGTTCGTATAAGGCGTGATTAACACCAATAACTACACTCAAATCAGCATCTTTAGAATTGGCAGAAATAACAACTTTTTTGGCGCCGGACTTGAGGTGGTTTTTAGCGTCAGCCTTTTTGGTAAAACGGCCGGTGCAGTCAATTACCAAATCTACCCCCAGTTTTTTCCACGGCAGTTTCAAAGGGTCGGCCTCAGAAAGTAAGTTTTTGGGCAATTTTACTTCTTCGGGCGGGGCGCCATAAACAGAGTCAAAGTTCAAAAGGTATTCCAAAGTTTTTTTGTCTGTTAAATCATTAACAGCCTCAACTTCAAATCCGCGCTCCAGTAGTATTTTGTAGGTTTGGCGGCCTATCCTTCCCAGGCCATTAATGGCAATTTTCAAGTGATTTTAATTTAGCACTAAAGAACGCTATACTCAAGCTGTGAAACCCAAAAAACACCTGGGGCAAAATTTTTTAAAAAGTGAGGTAGTGTTGGAGCAGTTTTTGAAGGCTTGCGACTTGGGTGGGGAGGATACAGTAGTTGAAGTGGGTGGGGGGACCGGGGTGATCACAAAAGCGCTGGCTCCACTGGTGAAAAAACTGGTTACTTTTGAGTTTGATAAGGACTTGGTTGAGCAGTATTTACTGTCTTTGGAAAAGCGGTTTTCTAACCTGAAAGTAATCAACCAAGATGTTTTGAAAATATCTTTTACCACTCTCCACTTTCCGCTCTCCACTATTCTCGGGGCCATCCCTTACCAGATTACCTCGCCCCTTTTGCACAAAATTGTGAGGGAATTCTATGGGGCGGCACACCGGCCGCCGGTAATTTTTATAGTACAGTTAGAAGTGGCGGAGAAGGTGGTGGCCAAGTCTCCCAAAGCCTCGTATTTGTCCAATTTTGTGGCTCTATACGGAGAGGCAGAAATTGTGGGTCTGGCGATCCATCCTACCGCCTTTTACCCAGAACCTCGGGTGGAATCGGCTATTTTGAAAGTCACCCCGCACCACGACAAGCCTATTGTGGTGGCTGATTTGGCTTCTTTTGAAAAGTTTTTACATCATGGTTTCAAAAACCCCAGAAAGATGCTCAATAAAGCCTTTTTGGAGGAGGTACTCAAAAAGGCCAACATAAACCCCCACCTCCGTCCGCAAAACCTGTCATTAGAAGATTGGGTGCGATTATTTGGTATAGTTAAATTATGAAACATATATGCCAATCGAAAGAGTGGGCTCAGTTCAAGGAGAGTTACGGTAATAAGGCAGTACCAGCTGGTGGCGTGACTTTCTTCAAGACTAAAATCCCGCTTATACCCTACTTTGCAGGCTACTGTCCCAAGGCAGATTTAACTAAGGTAGATTTTTCTAAAGTAGCGGCCACAGCCAAGAGTGAGAACTGTGTTTTTGTCAAGTTCGATCCCATCAATCTTATCCCCCCTTACCCCTCTTTACCCCCTTACCCCCTAAAAAAGACCCAAGGTGTTTTTGCCAAGGAGACTATTATTTTAGATTTAATCCCCCCTTTGGAAGATCTCAAAGCCGGTCTCAAATCCAAAACCCGCTACAATGTTGGTTTGGCCAGGCGCAAGGGAGTAAAAGTGAGAGAGGGTGGCGAGGCTGATTTGGAAATCTTTTTAAAACTGCAAAAAGAGACCGCCAAAAGGCAGGGGTTTTTCGTCCATCCCGATGAGTACTTTAGAAAGATGTGGGCAGTACTTTACCCGGCCGGTATGTTGAAACTTTTAGTAGCCGAAGTTGAGGGCCAGCCTGTGGCGGTCTGGATCTTTTTTGTATATAACAAGGTTTTTTACTACCCCTATGGCGCTTCAAGTTATAAATATCGAGATTATATGCCTTCCGATTTGTTAATGTGGGAGGCAATCAAATTGGCCCAAAAACTGGAGTGTGGTGAGTTTGATATGTGGGGCGCCACCTCCAACCAAACCGACCCTTGGTGGGGCTTTACCCGCTTTAAGCTGGGTTTTGGGGGAAAAATGGTAGAGTTTGCGGAAAGTTATGATTTGGTGGTCAACAAACCTTTGTATTATGCCTTTCAAGCCGCCAA
>JBDRAO010000015.1:0-7461 GCA_043823645.1 bacterium | reverse complement strand
GCCTTACCTTCAGGCCAAGCTGGGAGAGGGTGGGGGACTGATGGGCTTTTATATTAGCGATTTTTTAAAAAGCGCGGTTGAGGGTTTGGGCGCCTTTCTAATTCTTCTGGCCAGCTTTCTTTTCTCCCTTACCCTTACCCTTAACACCTCACTTGATAATTTACTTAAATTTGTGGTGAGAATTTTAGGCTTTATTAATGACAATTTTACAGCTCGCTTAAAAGCCTTTGTCACTGGGAGCCGTTTTGTTAAAAGGAAGGCTTTACTTGAAGAGGAGCCGGCCGAGGAGGGGGGTGAAGAGAAAGATCAGGCGGAAGAGGAGTTTGTGACTGTGGTGCTATCGCCTCCCAGCGCTCCGGCCGCGATTGATGTTTCGGTACCAAGTACTGCCCTGAGCACTGCCCAACTTAAAGAGGAGACCATCTCTAATTTGCCCGGCAAGGATTACATTTGGGAGTACCCCCCACTGACCCTTCTTTCGGCCGAGTCGGGAACCGAGGCTATTCGCGGTGATGTCAACCTCAATGCCCAACGCATTGAAGACACTTTACAATCTTTTGGAGTCAAGGCCCGCGTAGTAGAGGTCAACAAAGGTCCCGCCGTCACCCAATATGCTCTGGAAATTGCCAAAGGTACCAAAATTACCAAAATTACCAACCTGGCCAATGATTTGGCTCTGGCTTTGGCGGCTCCCACCGGGGCAGTGAGGATCGAGGCGCCCATTCCCGGCCGTTCGCTCATTGGTATTGAGGTGCCCAATCAGGCCGGAGCCATTGTTAACCTGCGCGGCATTATGGAGAGCAAAGCTATGAGGGAAACGGCTTCCAAACTGGCGGTGGCCTTGGGGCTTGATGTTTCCGGCAACTCAGTAGTATCCAGTATTGACAAAATGCCTCATATTCTGGTGGCGGGTTCTACGGGTAGCGGTAAATCTGTTCTTTTGCACTCTTTTATTACCACCTTGCTTTTTAGAAACTCACCTCAGGAATTAAAGCTAATCCTGATTGACCCTAAAAGAGTGGAACTGCCCCAATACACCGGTATTCCTCACCTTCTAACACCGGTGATTGTGGAACCGGAAAAGTCTTTGCCATCCCTAAAATGGGCCATAGCAGAAATGGACAGGCGCTACCGTCTGTTTGAAAACTCCAAGGTGCGCAACATTAAGGGTTACAACGACTCCTTGGGTTTCCAAGCCCTGCCTTATATTGTAATTGTGGTAGATGAGCTGGCAGACTTAATGATGATTGCGCCCTCCGATGTGGAGCGCTCCATTTGCCGTTTGGCTCAGATGAGTAGAGCCACTGGTATTCACCTGGTGCTGGCCACTCAAAGGCCTTCGGTCGATGTACTGACTGGGCTTATTAAGGCTAACATTCCGGCCCGCATTGCCTTTAATGTTACCTCTCAAGTGGATTCACGAGTGATTATTGATCAAGTGGGGGCAGAGAAGCTTTTAGGTCGGGGGGATATGCTTTATGTGCCGCCCGATGCTTCCAAACCTATGCGTTTGCAGGGAGCCTATGTGACCGATAAAGAAATCCACCATTTAATTGATTTCTTGAAAAAAAGCGAGGTGGAGCCGGAATACGAAGAGGATGTCACTACCTACAAAATTGAGGAGACGGCCGGGATGTCGGGTGGGAGTCGCGATGAGCTTTTTGAAGAGGCGGTAAATATTGTATGCAGTCACGATAAGGCTTCTTCTTCTTTGTTGCAAAGGCGTCTTAGAGTGGGGTATGCTAGGGCGGCCAGATTGCTCGATGAGTTGGAATTTGCTGGAGTGGTGAGTGTAAAAGATGGCTCCAAACCGAGAGATGTACTGATAACCGATCCGGCGCAGGTGCTGGGCGAGGAAGAAAGTGAAGAAGAATGATTAATTTCATGAAATACAAAAAGCTATATTTTGCCCTGTCGCTGGCGGTCATTTTGCCTGGGCTGTTTTCCCTGGCAATTTGGGGTTTAAAACCCTCAGTGGATTTTGCCGGAGGGAGTTTGTTGGAGGTGGAAGTGGGTCTGCCTGCCGATGGGGTAGGGGAGAGTACTTCCAACGGGGTGGTCGAAGTTACTGCTCAAGCGGCCGAGGTGGATGTCAAAGAAATCCAAACCACTAGCGACGGCACTTACCTTTTACGCTTGAACAATATTACTGAAGCCAAGAAAAATGAGATTTTGAATTTGTATCAAGTACGCTTTGGGCAAGATAATGTAGCTGAGGTTAGGTTTGAGAGTGTGGGGCCTACCATTGGGCGAGAGCTTTTGGTAAAGACTTTGGTGGCGGTGTTTCTGGCGGCCGCATTTATACTCTTGTATGTGGCCTGGCAGTTTAAAGATAGGATCTATGGCGTGGCGGCCATTTTGGCTATGTTCCACGACTCGCTAATTCTCCTTGGTATTTGGTCGCTTTTGGGGCACTTTTTAAAGGTTGAGGCGGATACTTTGTTTGTGACGGCAGTTTTGACCATTCTTTCTTTTTCGGTGCACGATACGGTGGTGGTGTATGACCGCATTCGCGAATCTGTAAAACAAGAGCCACGGGCCGATTTTACCTATTTGGTAAACAAAGCTGTTAACGAGACTTTGAGCCGTTCGCTCAATAACTCCTTAACGATTATTTTTATGCTTTTGGCTTTGGCCTTGCTTGGTGGTACTAGTATTAAGTGGTTTGTGATGGCGCTTCTTATTGGCACCATTGCCGGTACTTATTCTTCCACCTTTACCGCCGCCCCCCTTCTGCTGGTTTTGGAGAGGTTTGGGAAAAAGTAAAGCCTGTCTGGTTTTGAGACCAGTCGGGCCGAGGAGGTGTTGCTTACCTGTGTTCAATTATTGTATTCCCCAAATTGGTGTTAATTTGAGGAATTGTCAAGCTTTTGGGGTGTTTGTGTGTTGTTGTTACAGTGCTATTTGGAGTTGCTAATAGCTTCTTCTAGTACTCAAATTAGTACCAATTTGAGTAGTGTACTCCCAAAATTTGGTCAAAAATAGGGAGTAGGGGAGGGTGGTACAATGGAAGTGCTAAAGAACATTGAAGTGAGAAATACCTACTTTCCTATCCAACTATTCGAATAGTTGGATAGGGGGAAGAGTTTTGACTATACTATGCAAAAGAAGTGGCGGGTGGCCGAGCGAAAAGACAGCGACATTAAAAAACACTTAATGAGCCGGCGGGGTTTTGGGGAGGCGGATTTAAATCCGCCAAGCCCTAAGGAAATTTTACCTGAGCTTTTTGACCTTTTCCCGCAAATTGACAAGGCGGTTCAGCTAATCCTCAAGGCGGCCGGGGAGGGGAGACCCCTTGTAATTCACGGCGATTACGATGCCGATGGTATAAGCGCCACGGCCATTTTGTGGGAAGCCCTCTACTATGATTTAGGTTACAAAAACACCCATCCTTTTATACCCAATCGGTTTGACCACGGCTACGGCTTATCAAAAGAGTCTTTAGCCCAAATTGAAAAAGACTACCCTAGAGCTCTTATTATTACGGTAGATTGTGGCATTACCTCAATAAAGGAAGTGGTGGCGGCAAAGGATAAAGGGTTTGAAGTGGTTGTCACCGACCACCACCAGCCTTCGACAGGCTCAGGCCTTACGCCCGGTGAAAAAAAACCCAAGGCAGATGCTATTTTATGGACCGACAAATTATCTGGCGCCGGCATTGCCTGGGTGCTGTCCCAAGCCTTTAGGGTTGGCAGTTCAAAAGAAGAAGGCCTTGACTTGGTAGCTTTGGCCACCATTGCTGATATTCAGCCTCTTACCGGTTTTAACCGCTCCTTAGTAAAACAGGGCCTTCTAAAGCTCAACCAAACCCAAAGAGTGGGCTTGCGGGAACTTATTAAGGTATCCGGCATTCAGGGTAAAAAAATTACTCCTTTCGAGGTAGGCTGGGTATTGGCCCCCAGAATAAACGCCTCTGGCCGTCTTAAAGATGCCAAGGAAGCTCTGCGTTTGCTGGTTACAACCAGTAAACCCCAGGCATTTGAAGTAGCCGCTAAACTCGATACTATTAATCGGGAGCGGCAAAAGCTGACCTTAGATCAATATGAGCTGGCTCGGCAAAAGGTGTTGGCTTTAGATGGCTTACCCAATATTTTATGGGTGGCCTCTCCCGATTTTCATGAAGGGATAATAGGATTAGTGGCAGGCAAATTGTCTCGGGAGTTTTATCGGCCTGCTGTAGTAGCGGCCGTGGGTAAAGATCAGGTCAAGGCCTCGGCGCGATCAATCCCTGGGGTAAATATTATTGAGCTTTTGCGCCGCCTGGAACATTTGAGTAGTAGTATGGGGGGGCATACCGGGGCGGCCGGGTTTGCCTTGGCGCCAGGTAGGGTGGGGGAGTTTGCGGACCTTTTGGCCCACGAAGCGGTTGGTTTAGACAAGCATTTATTTGAGCCGATGCTCAATATTGATGCCATTCTCGACTCAACTGAGATAAGCTTTGAATTGCTTGAGTTTTTGGAAAGTTTAAGCCCCTTTGGAGAAGGCAATCCCACCCCTCGGTTTGCTTTGGAAAAGGTCGTTCTAAAGGATTTTAAGCTTTTGGGAGCTAGCCAAACTCACCTTAAAATGCAAATTGAAGCCGGGGCCGCCAGATTCACTGCTTTGTGGTTTTCCTATCCCCAAGACATCAAGCCAAGCCTTAAAATTGGAGCAGTGTTTGACTTGGCCTTTATAATTAAAGAAAACCGCTATAATGGTAAAAGGGAGTTGCAATTAATTGTAAAAGACATCAAATTAAAAGATGCAAAAAATTCTTAAAGCCTACCAAAGCCACTATCCCAAAGGCAGTACCCGACTTATTAAAAAAGCCTACAAGTTTGCCAAGGAGGCTCACCGTGGCCAGGAGCGCTACAGTGGTGAGGCTTATTTCGTACACCCCAAGGCCACGGCCGAAACTTTAGCTTCCTGGGGTTTGGGGGAGATAACCATTGCCGCTGGATTACTGCACGATGTGGTAGATGATACTCCGGTAACTCAAGAGGTTATCAGAGCGGAATTTGGGAGTGCTGTGGCGCGTTTGGTGCGCGGGGTTTCCCGAGCTGGTAATGTTAAACTGAGAGGTTCAATAAAGCTTAAGCAGGTGGAAAATCTGCGCCGGCTTTTTTTGGTAATGGCAAGAGACTTGAGAGTGGTGTTTGTTAAGCTGGCTGATCGTTTGCATAATATGCAAACTCTCGAAGCGGTACCCCTAGATAGGCAGGGACGCATTGCCAAAGAAACCTTAGAGGTTTACGCTCCTTTGGCCGAGCGGGTGGGGATGGGGGAAATAAAAGGAGAGTTGGAAGATTTGGCTTTTCCTTTTTTGTATCTTAGGGAGTATAAACAAACCAAGAAAATATACCAAAAACATGTGTCCAAAGTGGGGGATTATTTAAAAAGTGTGCGCCAAACTTTGGAAAAGTATCTCAATGAGGCCGGTGTTAAGGCGCAAATGCACGGGCGTTTTAAACATTTGTATAGTCTTTACAAAAAACTGGAAATGCGGGGAGGGGATATTGGTCAAATTTATGATTTGGTGGCTTTGAGAATTATTGTTAATAATATTTCCGATTGCTACAAGGCTTTGGGAGTGGTGCATAAAAATTACCGCCCGGCCTTTGCGGTGGCTCCTATTAAAGATTACATTGCCAACCCTAAAACCAATGGTTACCAATCCTTGCACACCAATGTCTTGGGTAAAGATGGCCTCATTTTTGAGGTACAAATAAGAACCCACAAAATGCACGAGGAGGCGGAATACGGTTTGGCCGCCCACTGGCACTATAGTGAGGCTAAAAAAAGCGGTCGGGTGTCCGATGAAGCCTTGAGTCGTGGAGTAATTGGTAAAGATACCCAGCTTGAGTGGGTAAAAAGGCTGGCCAGTTGGCAAAAAGAGGAGCAAGACCCAGATGAATATCTCAAAGCCTTGAAGACCGATGTTTTTGAGCAGAGAATTTTTGTTCTCACCCCGCAGTCCGATGTGATTGATCTACCCAAAAATGCCACTCCGGTAGACTTTGCCTACTCAATTCACTCCGAGGTGGCTGAGTGTTGCGGCGGTGCTAGAGTCAACGGCAAAATAGCTTCCCTGTCCACAAAACTTAAAAATGGTGATATAGTAGAAATAATCACCAGCAAGAGGCAAAAAAAACCCAGTCGTGATTGGTTGGAGTTTGTGGTCACTGCCGAGGCGCGTAACCGCATTAAAAAGGCCTTGCGCCAGTAGATATGTAGGGGCGGAGCGCGCTCCGCCCGCTAAATAATGGAAAAAACAACGCGAACCTTAATTAAAGATACCCCTTCCAAGGCGGGGGAGATGGTAGTAGTAAAAGGTTGGGTAAATTCTGTGCGCGATCATGGCAGAATTGTTTTTTTGGATCTCAAAGATAGGACTGGTGTTCTGCAATTGGTATATCCAAAGCCGTTGGCAGGGCTCGTAGGTAACGGATTTGTACTCGAAGTGAAAGGGGTTATTAAAAAACGGCCAGATAAACTGGTGAACAAGAATATTCCCACCGGAGAGGTTGAGCTTGAAGCCAAAGAAGTTAAGATTTTGGCGCCATCAAAAACCCCTCCCTTTGATATTTATGGCGATGGGCACGAGATAGACGACAAACTACGCCTCAGGTACCGTTATTTAGATCTTCGCCGCCCGCGATTAACAGAAAGTATTCGCCTTCGCCACCAGGTAATCCAGCATATGAGGAACTATTTGCAGGCAAAGGATTTTGTGGAGATCGAAACCCCCATTCTTACCAAGGCCACTCCCGAGGGAGCGCGCGACTTTTTAGTGCCTTCGCGCTTACACCAAGGTGAGGTTTACGCATTACCTCAAAGTCCTCAGCAATATAAGCAACTTCTTATGGTGTCGGGTTTTGAGCGCTATTTTCAAATTGCCCGTTGTTTTCGCGATGAAGACCCCAGAGCCGACAGGCAGTTGGAGTTTACTCAGCTTGATATTGAGCTATCGTTCCCCACCCAAGAGGAAATTTTAGAGCTTACGGAGGAGCTTTATATTCAAATTGTGGAAAAATTTACCACCAAAAAGATTTGGAAAAAACCCTTCCCAAGGCTTAATTACCATGAGGTTATGGAGAAGTACGGTACAGACAAGCCTGATCTAAGGCCGGACAAAAACGACAAAAATATGCTGGCCTTTGCTTTTATTGTGGGCTGGCCGCTTTTTCTAAAAAGTGAGCAGACTGGTAAGTGGGAAAGCGCTCACCACCCATTTACTGCGCCGGTTGACGAGGATATACCGCTTTTAGAAAGCCAAGAGACCATTGGCAAGGTGAGGTCTTGGCAGCATGATTTTGTGTGCAATGGTTTTGAGGTGGGGGGTGGGAGTATCAGAATTACCGACCCCAAGGTGCAAACTAAGATTTTTGAAATATTGGGCCACGAAAAGCAAGAAATTGAACGGAAATTTGGGCATTTGCTAAAAGCATTTGAATATGGCGTACCGCCCCATGGAGGCATTGC
>JBDRAO010000014.1:0-18766 GCA_043823645.1 bacterium | reverse complement strand
TTTAGCCTCTTTTCTGCCCCCCATAATTTTGAACTTTTTCTGGTAAGTTTAGCCTTGGGAGCCTTGGTTAACCTCTATGTTTACAGCCTGGTAGGCTGCATTGCCTTTTGGACTGTTAATGTGTGGGGGATTGTGTCAATTTATGGCCGTATGGCCGATATTCTGGGAGGTTCACTCTTCCCGCTAGATTTTTTGCCTTCCAAAGTCGGTACTCTGGTAGGTCTGCTACCTTTTAAATATATGCACTATGCGCCTATTTCAATTTACCTTGGCAAAGCAGACATTAACGCCGCTTTTGGCATAATTGGCATACAGATATTCTGGGTGCTGGTTCTTTCATTGCTTTATAAATGGGTGTGGGGCAGGGGACTTAAAAAATATGACGCTGTCGGACAGTAAACACTTTCTAAAATACTACATTCAAAGAGCTAAAGCTTCGCTTATGCAATTTGCCGAGTACCGGGCCAATATGATTATGGCTGTGTTGGGAAGCTACGGCTATACCTTTATGATGATTGTTTTTATTGAGGTAATCTTTTCCAAAACCCAGGAGGTGGCCGGCTGGGGAAAATACGAAATGATGATGCTTTTCTCACTGGGGCAATCTGTGTTTTACACTTTTTGGAGTTTTTTCCAGCCCTTGCACACCTGGTTTTCCGAAGCTATTATAGACGGGGAATTGGACCTTTACCTTACCAAGCCTATTAACGCCTTTTTAAATGTGGTTTCCTCCGATTTTGATTTGGTGGAAATGTTGCCTTCTATTGGCCTAGCTGTAGCTATGTTTGTATTTGTTTGGAAAAAACTGGGGCTGGTATTTGAGCCGGTTATGCTTTGGGCAATTGTTTCCACCATTCTAAGTTGCGGCATTATGGTAGGACTTTACGCTGTCACGGCTCTTGCCGCCTTTTGGCTCACTGATACTCGCGACCTGGCCTCAATCCAAAGCTCTTTGCTTTCTCTTAACCAATTCCCTTTGGATATTTTCCCAAAAAGTATTAAAGCGGCCATGCTTATCTTTCCGGTGGCACTTATCTCTTACCCCCAAACCAAACTGCTTTTAGAAGGCAAGCTTAACATTTATCTTCTCTTGCAACCGGTGGCTTTTATAATACTCTTTTTGGTGGTACGAACCATGTGGGGTAGAGGACTGAAGCGGTATTCTAGTGCCAGTAGCTAACCCAGATTCTTTGACTTGACACCAAGCTTGACCTCAATTTCCTTTACAAATTGGTCCAGATCACCCAAATCGTTTTGCACCAAATGGAATATGATTTCAGGATTAACTTCTACATAATGGTGTACCAAGATATTTCTTGTTCCCACTGCCTTTGCCAATCTTTGCGCCAATTCTTTTGGGATAACGCCATTTCTTGCCATAAGAAGCACTAACTCTTTGTTTTCCTTATATTTTCCAAAAAGATTTTTGGCGGCAATGTGGGCGCTGATATCTAGTACTGCCTGAAGAGCCAGTTGCACACTGTGCAAACAAGCATAGTAACGAATTCCAGTCTGTTTGTCGTCTTCACTAAAAAAATCAATGTAATCTATGCCTATATAGTCATCTAACGAGGAACGCTCCCTCTCAATAACATACAACCGCTCCTTAATTTTGGTTTCATTAAACTTTAATGCCACGCGTCAAAAGCCTATCCTCGGCGCTTTCAATGGCCGATTGGTAGGAAAGCTCAAGGTAAGGCTCAGCCTCAAAAAAATCTTGAATTGATTCTACTTCAAAATCGGCCCTTTCGTCATCATTTTTCGCAAAAAGAAGTTTTTGGTGGGACACAATGTTGTAGCGAAAGAGGGGAGACTTCTCATTGGCCACTAGAACCTCTACCTTGTCGAAACCACCAGCACCGTAGAATTTGTCCAGTAAATCACCCTCGTAGTATAAATCTGCCTTAGCGTCGGCAAAAAGCACCACACCAATGTCAATATCGCTGTTTTCATTGGCGGTGCCCTCAGCGTAAGAGCCGAAAAGGTAGGCCGCATTGATTTTAGGATCTTTGTAAAGCTCTTTTTTAATTGTGGCTATGGCTTTCTTAAAGTCTTTTTTCATATGCAAATAATAACACAAGCCCCCACCCCTTGTCCGCCTTGGGCGGAAAGGTGCTTAATTTTGCTATACTGCTCACATGAACCAAACAGTAACAGAAAAGCTGGCTCAAGTTGAAAAGGAAATAGCCAAAGTGCAAAGGAAGCTTAAGGAAATTGGGCAGGGAGCCTATGGCGAGTGGGCCGATGGGGGAAACGGAATGCAAAGTAATCTTAAAAAACAACTAGACAACCTAATTACTACTAGCAAGAGCATTGCCATTGTCACCCACATAAGACCCGATCACGACGCCATTTGTTCCGCTCTGGCGCTTTACTACTACCTTACCAAGAAAAACATCACAAACACTGTGCGTATAATGGTAGAGGGAGACAAAAACACTACTTGGAATGAGCTTGAAAACAGCGACAAAATTGAATGGGTAGATGATTTAAGTACTCGGTTAGAAAAACGCGATCTACTAATACTCACCGATACCAACAGCTGGGATAGAGCCACCAAAAATTCTAAAGATATTGCCAAGCACCCGGGCAAAAAAATGTGCCTCGATCACCACGAAACCGAGGGAAACGACCGGTTTTATATAAAACATGTCGATAAAACCGCGGCGGCGGCCACCCAAATTATTGCCGAGGAGCTTCTTGGCAATTTGGAAAACACTCCCAAAGGGATACTGGAAACCCTCCTCTTGGGGATTATAGGAGATACCGGAAAATTTAGCTTTATTACCGGAAAAAACGCCAGGGTACTGGGAACGGCCCAAAAGATTATTGAAGCGGGAAACCTAACAGTGGAGGAAATTTCTCTAAAGTTTGGAAAAATCCAGCCCCAGGAACTTGAACTTACTGCCCAACTCCTCAAAAACACCCGTTTTGCCAAAATAGAAGGAAAGCCAAACATAATGTACTCATTTTTAGAAAAAAGCATTTTGGAAATGGACCCAATAGTGGTCCAAAATGCCTATCACGGTTTTCTGGGTAACTATGTGCGCCGGGTGGATAGCTACCCCTGGGGTTTTGTGGTTATACCGGTGGGTAGGGGAGAGTATAAAGTTTCTCTTCGCGCCATAAACGGTGGGCCTAGCGTGCTACCAACAGCCGAGTACTTTGGTGGGGGAGGGCATACTCCTGCGGCCGCCTGCAGTATTAAGGCCGAAAACAAGACGCCTTTGGAAATCTGTGAGAAAGTCATTCAGCAAATGAAAAATTGTTGACACATTTGTTTTGGTGTGTTATAGTTGAGTTATGATGATGGAAAAGGTTTCCAAAGCACCTTGCAGGTTGCTTGACAGGGGGTAGGGGAGTGTGGTATAGTTGAGTTGTAGTTCGACAGGCTCACTATAAATTTTCTTCGGGGAAGTCTTTGAGTTCGAGAATTTATTCTCGAATTTTAAGTCTTTCCTGACAAAGGCTGGTGATCCCAGACCGGAGGTTAGGAAGATCGAGAGGATGCGCAGGAGGTGCTTGACCAACAAGGCGGGCGTGTCGCCCTAGGGATTTTCCCGAACCCCAGCGCACGGGGTGCCTGTTGGTGACAAATTGGGGGCTATGTTCTCCCTGCACCTCCTCCTCTCGGCAGTACAGTATCCTTGGCCGGGCCGGCCAAAAAAGACGGCCCGGGAGCGGGAACTATGAGCATAGCTCACCCGCTCCGGCCCAAACGGCGATGCGCGAAAAGCGCGGCCGGCCGGCCAAGGAAGTATCACAAGGAAGTATCAAAGGACCGAGTTCGGTCCATCTTGCCAGGTCCCAGCTTTGGGAGAGACCGCCAAAGCTAATTCTGAAAGGGCAAATTGGATCCCCGAGTTTTTTGCGAATGCTTCGGCAATCGTGAAATCCTCGGGTTTTTTATTTGAGATTGGGCTTGAATTTGAAATTGGGTTTGAGTTTGAACATTTACTTATTCCCACTATGGAAAGCCTGGTGAACATCTTTGAGTTGGCGGTTGGTGACATGAGTATAAATTTGAGTGGTTTGGACACTTTCGTGGCCTAACATTTCCTGCACACTTCGTAAATCGGCTCCACTGGATAATAAGTCTGTAGCAAAAGAGTGGCGCAACCAATGCGGGGTGGGGGACTCGGCCAAACCGACTGCCTTGGCGTATTTTTTTACTAGGCGCTGTACTTGACGCGGGGAGAGGCGGGCCGCCTCCGCCGAGCCTGCCTGCCGGCGAGGCAGGGCTTTGGCGCGCTGGGCAGGAAGAAGGACGCGACTGGACACAAAAAGAGGCTGACGGGTGAGTGTCCCCCATTTTAGTATACTAAAATATTCTTTAAGCCAGTGCTTAGCCCTGTCGGACAGAAAAACTACCCTTACTTTCTTACCTTTACCAATAACGCTGACCTCAGAAGTTTTGAAATTAATCTGATCACAATCTAAACTCGTTAGCTCAGAAACCCTTAAACCCGTGGAAAAGAGAGTCTCCATAATGGCTCTATCGCGCAAACCTTGTGGTTTCAAGATATCTGGCGCCTCCAGCATCTTAAAAACCTTTTCCCGCTCTAAAAACTTCACCTTACGGCCTTCCTTTTTGGGCAATTCTATTTGCTCCGGACGCAGGGATTCAACCCCTCTCTTGGCCAAAAACTTCAAAAAGGAGCGTAAAGCAATGAGATAATAGCTCTGGGTGTTTTTGGCAATATCTCTTTTGGCTAAATCTAGCCTATATTCCCAGACACTACTTTGATCAATTTGCGAAACCCGACTCAAATTGCTAAAACGCATAAAATCAAACAAATATTGCCGGTAATTTCTAACTGTTAAGACACTTAAACCTCGTTCCACCTGGCAGTATTCCAAAAAGTCTGTAATCCGGCCGGCCAGCTCCGTTTGAGCTGATTTGGCCTTGTTTGATAAGGTATCCGACCCTTGGTCCATAATTAAAAAACGCTTAAAACGCAAAATAGAGCCTCGATAAATGTTCAAATTCAAACTCAAATACAAACCCAAATTCAAATACAGTTTATCTTAAAAAAATTGAGTTTGAAGATTGAATTTGATATTGAATTTGGATTTGAACATTTTTTAGTATACTAAAAAAATAATCAGCCGGGAAAAATGGAGAGAAAAGGCAAGTTTTAAATGTTTTTGTAATCGGTAGGTTGTAAGAATTTGAAATTAAATTCATAAAATAAAACTCAAAGAGCTGCCATATATACGAAATCTAGGCCTGCGCTGAGTGAGCAAAGCGAGTCGAAGTGTCGCAAAAGTATGATTGTGCGACATAAGTAAATAATAGACTCACCTGGGAATGTTGTCAAGGAGAAGGGGGAAACGAGGGTACCAGTTTTGCAAGCGAGGACTGTTTGAGGAGCCCTGCCTGCCGGCAGGCAGGAAGGCGACGAGTTCCGCAGCGAAGGAAAACTGTGTACCCTCGTTTCCACACATATTGCAAAAATCGCCACCCAACTTATCCACAATTAGCAACCTATAGGTTTAATTGCTAGGCACTTCTACCTTTGGAAGTGAATCACTACAGGGTATTATAGTTTGGGGTGTTGGGTTTATCTTCCGCTCTCTCCCCTACCCCACCTTCGCTTAGCTCACCACAATAGAAAATCCCAACGCCAGAGCCGGTATTAAAAGATATTCAAAGATTACCTTACCGGTTAGCTGGCGACTCTGTTTGGCAAGGTATACACCCAAAACAGCATTAAAGGCGGCCGTTTGCACCAAACCCCTAAAAAATGGCTCCAATCTTAGAAAAGTTAAGCCCCAAACGCTCAAAAAGGCTGTCACAGCGGCCATAAACGCCCACTGTCTTGCCTTTGATATTTCAAATTTGGCCGTCTTATTGAGTGTCTGAGTCCAAAATACCAAAAAAGCCAAAAGATATGCCAAAAGAAAGCTTAAGATATACTGCAAAATAAAATTAAAACCAATCTTAAATATGTGAGTGCTGAGTAAAAAGAAAATGGTAAGAATCACAAATAAAAATGTCGTTTGGGCCGGTTTTAAAAGTAAGAGGTTTTTAGCAGCGGCAGCCGAAAAAATATTACCGGCTAAGATTCCGGAATAAAAAATAGCAAAAAAAGCTCCCAAAATTACCAGTGTAAAAAGAGTGTTGAAGTTTGGGAAAAAGTAGAAAATTAGGGAGAAGCTTAGTGTTAACAAAAAGGGAGGCGTAAGAAGAGTTAAAAACTCTAACCTGTCGAGCTCTTGGCGCAGTACCAGATAAGTCAAAAAAGCGCCCAAAAGAGACAGGACCAACCCCCCCACTGCTTTTTGCGGAACAGACAAACCCCCCAATATTGCCAAACCGCCCGTCATTAGCAATGAAATAATAATAAATTTCTGCCTCTTAGACATACTTTACTAAATCTTCCTTGACCAAATGGCAAAGAGCCATGGCCAAACCATCGGCCGCATCGTTGGGGGTTATTTTTTCTTTAATTTTTAGGATCTCCCCCACCCTCTTTTGCATTACCTTCTTTTCGGCTCGGCCATAGCCGGTAAGGGCCAGTTTGGCCTGCAAAGCAGTGTATTCCACCACCGCCACTTTGTGCTGGCCTGCCAGAAGCATTGCCACCCCTCTGGCCTGCCCCACCGACATAGCTGTCTTGGCGTTGGTATTAAAAAATATCTTCTCAATGGAAACAATATCCGGCTTAAACTTTTTGAAAACTGCCTGCAGGTCACAATACAGCTTCCAAAGCCGCTCTGGCATTGGCTCGCCAGCTTTAGTCTTAATAGATCCGTAACCCAAGCTTTTGATTTTTGAATTTTCAATTTGGACCACCCCAAAGCCTGTATCGGCCGTGCCCGGGTCAATGCCTAAAATAATCATATTTCAAATCTCGGCGTTGTGTAATATCTCTACCACATCTTCCATATCATCTATCTCATCTAATAATTTTAGAAAACCTTCTTTTTTCTCCAAAGGGACTGTAAAAACAGGCTTACCGCCCGAAAAGGCATAAGCGGCGCTACCCGGCTCGCCCAGACTGGCGCCAAAACGCCCCAAAAGATTTTTAATCTCGGCGGCGCTTCTATTTTTATTGTCGGTCACCATGGCAATAAGCAAAGCCACCCCACCCGGACCATAGGCTTCATAGGTAATTTCAAAATACGCCCCCCTCTCCCCTACCCCACCATCGCCAATACGGGCGGCGCCCCGAGCCATAGCTCTGTCAATATTATTTTTTGGCATATTGATACCTTTAGCTTTTTCAATAGCTGTTCTCAAGGTAGGGTTTGCAGTTGGGTCAGACGAGCCGCCCTCCTTGACAGCCGAGGTAATCAGCCTCCCTGCATTGGTAAAGTTGTTGGCCCGTTTCTTATCTTCCGACCCCTTTTTTTGCTTGATATTGTTCCACTTTGAATGTCCGGACATTTTACCTTAAATCATCCTCTTCAAGCACCACTTTTTCGGAAACTTCAGTTTTCTCAAGAGGTTTTTTGACTGTCTTTTTAGGTTCTGCGGCTGGTCTGCTACGCGGCTTGGAAACCACTGCCTTTTTAGGTTCCGGCGCCTTTTTTTCCTCCGCCACTACCGCTTTTTCCTCCACTTTTTCCTCCACCACCACCGCTTTTTTCTCTTCTCTTACCTTTTTCACAAAATCTAAAGTGGCAAAGGGCACTCGCTTATTGTTGGCCGGCAGAAAAACAGCCACCTCGTCATTAACTTTTAGGTTTAAAAAGTCCACCGCCTCGGGAGATACTTTGTAGGAACCGTCGCCGGTGACTACATGCCAAACGGCTGCCTTTTGAGTCAGCACCCCTGACACTTTTTCCCTTTTGACCTTATCTACCTGTTTAAACCAGTACTTGCCGTTTTCGTCGTAGGCTCTTAACTTATCACCATAAACCAACATACTTTTGGTGGCATAATTATCGTTCACACGGTACTTTTTACCATCGGCAGAAACCATATGACTGCCGTCAAATGTTCCCTCAATTGAGCTTAGGGAGCCTAAATCCTTTCCCTCTGCGGCAGGCGCGGCAGTGGTACTACCCCCCAACAACCGGTGAGCCAGCCTCAATGAGGCTTCGGCATTTTTTATGGCCCGAATGATTGCCTGATTATTGTCGTTATTCATAAACTTACACCTCCTTCTAGGTTAATTTCTCCTGAAATAGGTTCCTGTTGGCGGTGCGACTCGGCAATGGCTTTACCCAGGTCAAACCGGTACTCAAACCATTTAGAAATACGGGCCTCTACCTCCCCGCTAGGTGTCCCGTATTTTTGGCGGGAGCGCTCAATTACCGTGAGCTTAGGGGAAGGATCCCGCGGCTCAGGAGGGGGAAAAGTAACCCCGGAAAAAGGTAAAGATGTCATACCGTCAATCATCATTTTGACATAGATATTGTAAGCCTCAAGGCTAATAAGATCATTGGCATCAAACACCGGCTCAAATTCCGGCTCCAACACCTTGGCATCGGGCGCGCCTAAGGCAAAGGATACAATAGTACCCACATTACCGAAAACACTATCCAGCATTTCTTCCGGCAATTGGGCTGTATATTGGTGGGTTAAATTTAGAGAAAGCTTGTATTTGCGGGCCTCAGAAAGAATAGCGGCAAAAGACTCTGAGGCAAAGTTTTGAAACTCATCGACATAGAGGTAAAAAGGCACCCGTTCACTTTCCGGAATATTGGCTCTTTGCATGGCCATAAACTCCAAACGGTTAATAATCATGGCTCCCAAAAGAGAAGAGTTGTCTTCGCCAATTTTACCCTTGGCTAAATTCACCAAAAAAATCTTTTTTTGGTCCATAATCTCGTCTAACTTAATGGTACTTTTGGCCTGGCCTAGAATGTTGCGAATAGTACTGGATGCCAAAAACCGCCCCACCTTGTTTTGAATAGGGCTTAAGGCCTCAGTAATAAGCCTTTGATTACCTCTCATTTCTTTAAATTCTTCCTCCCAAAATTTTCTAATGACCGGATCTTTGACCTGAAAAAGAATATATTTTTGATAATTATCGTCCGCTAAAAGCCGAGTGACACCCAACAAGGTAGTTTGAGGCACCTCCAAAAGGGTTAAAATAGCATTGTTCAAAAGATACTCCAAACGCGGCCCCCATGAATAACCAAAGTGTTTTTTGAATACTGACACCAGGCCGGAAGCCATCAGGTTTTTCTGAGCCGGGTCGGGGTTTTCCAGCATATTAATGGACACCGGCCGTTCCAGATCAGAAGGGTCAAGCAAAACCACATCATCGATTCTATTTTCCGGCACCAAATCCAGAATATGGTCAATGGTTTCTCCGTGCGGATCAATTACCCCCACTCCTTTGCCGTTTTCCATATCTTGCCTCACCATATTGTAAAACAGGGTTGATTTCCCCACACCGGTTTTGCCAATAAAATACATATGCTTATCGCGATCGACATCCTTAATACCAAAAGGCACCATTTGGTTTCTGAAGGTGGTATTGCCAAAAAAGGTGCAATTTTCTGTTGGCAAATTTAGAGGTGACTCGCCTCTTTTGTAGGCGCTCCAAGAAATGGCCGGAGTTTCTACAGTAACAGAGGGAAGGTGGTAAACCGAGGCCAGCTCATCGGTGGCTAGGACAAAGGAGGCGCTCTCGTCAAAGACCCTATCTTGATAATCTTTCAAAGCTTCCGGTGAACTACCCTGTTCTTCAATAATAAACGAGTTCAAATTGGCAGTGGAAAATTGCTTAAAAGAGGCGGTGCAGGCTCGCAAACCGGCAGTGGCTTTGTGAGGATCGTCTGAAATGCCCACTATTCGTACCGTGCATGCAAAGCCCATGCGCGTCAACTTCTCTTCTATTGCCTTAATCTCCAGCACTTGTCCGGCAGAAAGCTTGGGCGACACTTTGAGACTCCCTTTAAGCAAAGCATCGCGCTGTTCCTGTAAGTGAGCCGGCTTCATAAAAAACTTAGGAATAATCTTAATAACTTCTCCCAGGCCCGAGCCGGCCGCTCTCATAAGTCCCTCGACATTAATGCGAATTGGGCTGAAATCCTGCCCCTCTTGCATGGCATTAATATAATCGTAACCCTCTTCCTGCCACTCGTCCGGAATTGGTTTGAAATTAATCTGTAGCCATACTTTGTCATGGCCGCGCTTGTCTGCAATGGCTGAGGTAATGGCAGACAGGGGGTCTACCTCAAACTCGCGAAAGGTTTTTATGGGGTAATATTGCGCCTTGAAGATCTTTAGGATGGCTGTTTGGTACGAAAGGTTGGGCATTTCCTCAAATAGTTTTTTGGAGTAGTCTTCCACCGGAGCAATCTGAGCATCGGGATATTGCGCGTAAATTTGGCTTTTCACAAAATCGGAAACCGACTCGGGCATTACAGCATAAAACTCCACCCCATCTTTAGAGGAAATAATTTCAAAACTAACATGTTCCTGGATTTCGGGGGTAAGCTTTAAAAGGCCGTGGAGAGAGGCAAACATTTGCTCAGCGGAAATGGCATCTTTCTCGTTTTCCTTGGGCACTTTAATAGCCAAATAAACGTTGGAATCTGCAAAGGAAGTTTTTCCCCCACCCCTTCCCTTACTTTTAATAATAGATATACCGGCAAAGGTTATGGCCAGTACGGCTGCTGCAACAATAATTCCTGTAAACATATTTTGTCCCTCCCTTTCAATACACTTTGTGCCAACAGACAGAAACGATAGGCGAACTCGCAGCAATTTTTCGCAGTTGGGCCTGTCGCTGAGTCCTTAAAATACAATAAGCCGAGGCGCTCGAAACAAGAAAAATTGTCTGCGGGGAGCCTATTGTTTCGGCCCCGCGAAATTGCTGTAAAGAGACTTTCGTCATCTGGGTAATAATAACACCAACAAACCTGCTTGACAACCTCCCCAAGTTAATATAAAGTGAGTTCAGTCTCTCTCCTTTCAGACCCCCGGCCAAATGAGCCGGGGGTTGTTGTTTTAGGGGTAAAAAAATTGGTATAATGCTCTCAATGCCAAAGAAGAAGTTGCCGGACAACCAAATCGCCTTTTATCAATCACCAGACGGGTCAGTAAATATTGAAGTTTTGTTTGCCGAAGAAAACATCTGGCTCACCCAAAGGAAAATGGCAGAGCTCTTCGGTTGCTCCATTGACAACATCTCGCTCCACCTAAAAAATATCCATCGGGAAAATGAGATTGATCAAAAATCAACCACCGAGGAATTCTCGGTAGTTCAAAAGGAAGGCGGCAGGGAGGTTTCCCGAAAGCTTACTTTCTATAGCCTTGAAGCTATTATTGCTGTCGGTTACCGCATAAATTCCGACCGTGGCACCCAGTTTCGCCAGTGGGCCACAGGCATCTTGAAAAATTATATTCACAAAGGCTACGCCCTAGATGTTAATCGCATGAAATACGGCTCCCGCTTCAGCGCCAGATACTTTGACGAGCTTTACGAAGAAATCAAAGATATCCGTACCAGTGAGCGAATGATTTACCAAAAAATCACCGATATTTATGCAACAGCGATTGATTACTCGCCAAAAGCTTTTGAAACCAAGCAATTTTTTGCCACAGTGCAAAACAAGCTCCATTTTGCCATTACCGGCAAGACTGCTGCGGAAATTATCAAAGATAGAGTTAGCAGTAAAAAAGAAAGAATGGGACTGACCTCTTGGCGACAATCGCCAAACGGCAAGGTTATGCCAAGCGATGTAGTAATTGCAAAAAACTACCTGAACAAAAAGGAACTGGCTCACTTGAACAATATTGGCAATATGTACCTCGACTACGCTGAAATGCAGGCGGCGCGTGGCAGGGCTATGAGTATGAAAGATTGGGTCGAGAAACTTAACGCCTTTCTAAGATTTAGCGAATACGAGATTTTAACCGATGCCGGAAAAATTAGCCACGAAGTTGCAGAGGCATTGGCCCTTAACGAATACGAAAAATACCGCCGGTGGCAAGACAAAAACTACATTTCCGACTTTGACAAGGAGGTTAAAAGAATATTAGAAGCGAAAAGAAACCCCAAAGAGAACCCGGCCAAATGAGCCGGGGGTTGTTGTTTACTCTGGCTTAACAAGCACAGTGAGTTTAGCCAGAGTTAATCCGCCTTAGGCGGATATAAAAAAAAGACCCCAGGCAGGATAAACCCACCTAAGAACACAGGTATCAACTAAACACTTCTCCATATCTTTGACGGCTGGCCGCCACCCAACCAAGAGTGTCTTTATGCCTCTTTCTTACGGACAAAGAATTTATGAATTGAACCTAACTTGCCGCTTAAAATGGCATCGAGGTTTTGGAAAGACTTTTGGAGCCTATGGTCGGTAATGCGGTTTTGGGGAAAGTTGTAAGTACGAATTTTTTCGTGCCTCTCCCCTGTCCCCACCTGAGTGGACCGCGCCTTGTCCACCTTGCCTTTAGCCTCGCTGTACGCTTGGCTGGAAAGCCTTTCCCGTAAGGCCGCTGTGGCTTTTTCGCGGTTTTGAATTTGTGACCTTTCCTCGCTCCGCTCTATTACAATTCCCGTGGGAAGGTGAGTCAGACGCACGGCCGTAGAGACTTTGTTCACATTTTGTCCCCCGTGCCCTCCGGCGCGGAAAAAATCAATCCTTATATCTTCGGGCCTAATCTCAACTTGGGAGGCCTTTTCCAAATCAAACGAGGGTAAAATTGCCACAGTAACAGTGGAGGTGTGAATGCGGCCCGACTTTTCTGTTTGGGGCACCCTTTGCACTCGGTGCACTCCAGCCTCAAACTGCATTAGGTCAAAGGCTCCCTCGCCCTTTATGGCCGCCTTTAACTCCCCGGCCTCTTTGTAATCCCAGCCTTTGGCTATTGAGTACTTTTTGTACATCCGCAAAAGCTCGCCCGCAAAAATCTCGGCTTCATCTCCCCCCGCCGCCGGCCTAATTTCTAGTACTAGTGATTGCTTCATACTCTATATGTTACCACAAAGAAAAAACCCCGGTGAGCGTACGGTATCCCCATGGTTTTGAGTTGCTTTTAGTTGTCAAAACCTCGCTCAAACATTAGAATGACTATTATGACAAGAATAATGTTTCTAGATGAGTCGGGGGATCACAGCCTGGACAAAATAGACAAATCTTACCCTATGTTTGTCTTAGCAGGTTGTATCTTTGATCTCGACTATTATTCAAAGTCTGCTGAACCCAAAGTTAATGCTCTAAAAATTAAGTATTTTGGCAAAACAGACATAAAAACACGAAACAGAAAGAGGGCCCGGGAAAGCCCCAGTCCCTCTTTGTCAGAACTACTGTAACACAAAAAAAATACAAGGGCAAGGGGGAAGCCGCCCCCCCCGCCCTAATTTCTAGCACTAATACTCCCCACTTTCCGTACTTTCCGGCAGTTCCAGGTAGGAAATCTTGGGTAAAGCATTGCCTGTAATACCTTCCAAATCCCCATATAGCCCAATGGCGCTTTTCCTAAGTTTATTGAGGTCTTGCTCCTCTTTGGCCCATTTTTTCACAAAGTACGCTTTTTCTTTGTTTAGAGTTTCTTGTTTATCTTTGAAATGCTCTACCCACACTTCAATCCTTTGTCTGAAATTGTTGCTCAAGAGGTAATCGTACACTGCCTCCGCTTTGCCCGATTTTCCCTGGTGGGCTTGTTCGTTGGTGTGAATTCCAATGAGTTGTTCTCTTAGTGTTTGAGCCAGGGGGATGGCAAATTTAAGTTCGCAAACTAGAATATCCCCCAACCTACCAAACCCGTTGGTATTAGGGGGCAGTACCGAGGAAACAATCACCGCCAAATTAGCTTTGAGTTCCCTTTGATCGTTTTTGAGTTTTTCTACCCAAGAAGCAATCCAGTTTTTGGTGTTTTTGAGTTCCCAAACAATAGTGCCGCAGGAGGCGCCTCTTTGGGTGCAAACTGTTTGGATTATATCGGCTCCTCTAATGCCTTTGGGAACCTCGCTAATGTTATCGTATGGGAATTCTTGCCTTAAAGCTCCCTCTAAACCTAGCTCCAAAACCTCTCCTTGCAACTGTTGTGACCCTTGTTTTAATTTGCGATTGAGCTCTTCGTTGGCTTTTAAGGCATCGCTGAGTTTTTTGTCCTTCTCTGCGATTGTAAGATTCAATTCCTCGCGGGCTTCTTTTTTGGCAGTTGATTTTATCTTGTCTTGTTCGGCCAATAGTTTCTGCTCAAAATCCAGTTTGAGTTTGCCCTCAGCGCCTCTGGCTTCTCTAAGCTCTTTGGTTTGGGTGGCAAGATTTTCCTGGAGTGTCTTGACTTGCTTTACACTCTCCTCGGCCTCTTCCTTGGCTAGGGTAATTTTGGCGCTGTACTCGCGCTGGGCTTTTTCGTCGGCCTTTTTCTGGGCTTCTTGCCAAAGCTCCTGTTTGGCTTTTTCCAAAGCCGTCTTACCTTGCCTTTCCAGCTCCTCTTTTTCACAAAGCAACTGTTTCACTTCCAAAGCATGCTTGGCTTCAGTCTCCTGCAAAACCTTTTCTTCCAGCTCACTTTTTAGAGCCTCGGTGATTTCTATTTCATTTTGGCATTTACTGCACCTAATAGTTGTTGGCATAGTTCTTTATAATTTTAATGTCTGGCTTTTATCTCTGTCTTTAACTATTGTTAATATATCTCGTTTGAACTGGTCATCTTCTACACAAACTCTCTTTTCAAATTCTATGACAGCGTTATCGGATTCCTGTAAAGACCTTACCAAGGAGGCTTTCTGACCTAAATCCGCTAATCTTTGCAAAAAAGCTGTTGGGATCCAGTGGTTAAATTTGAGTTCGGGATTAGCTTCCTCTTTATTACCAACATAGGCTTTTATTACTCCCTGGTTATCGAGAATAGCCTTTAGTAACCTGCCATTCCCATCGTGCACATAACAATCGTTGTTTTGCTTTAGCACAATTATGGGATCGAGGTATCGCTCATCAATCGGTGGGAAGCAAATTTCCCTCTCCTTGTATAACTCTTCTCTCTTTCCTGGGTTCGCACCAAGTCTTGCCCCCACCTCCCTTGCGGTTTTTTTATTACTCTGCATACCGCCAATATCTGTGCAGAATCTTAACTGTTCAATGGGATGTTCATTTATTAATTCCCAGCTATACTGTTGAGAGGTCACCTCTTTGGTAATATTCTTTAACTTGTACCCCATCATCAAGGAATCCACTAAATTCCAAAAGTCTCGGATATCTGTTTCATTTTTAAGCTGCGCCCATTTGAAATTAACCTGTACTTTTATTTCTCCGTAACCACTCATTTGAGCCCATTTCGGAAACAGCTTAGATATTTCATGAGCAATAAGAAGCCTACCAATATCTAAGCGGATCTTTTCAGTTAGTTGCACGCTATATTTGCTCATATTATTTTCTCTATATCAATCCTTTTCATAACCCTATCCGTCTCGGTTAGGGCTACAACAATTTTTTGGTAATGTTCAATGTCGGAATTAGCAAGGGTTTGGCCTTTGCGATCTTTGAGCCATTTTTGGGCCGGCTGGTAGCCGCCAATGTAAAAATCCCAAGCCACTTCTGGTACTTTTCCAAAGTACTGCTTTTCATTTATATAAACATTTCCATTTTTATATTCGGGCGTTTGCTCTACAGTATTTGACCCTGCAATGGGGTAAGTAGTAATAAACTTGCTTACTTTTGGGGATTCCAAAAGGTGCAGTTCCCTTAACTCTTTTCCAAGTTTGACTAGCTTTCTAAAACTGGTCTTATCTTTTGGGTACGGAACTCTGGGAAAGTCAATCTTCAAAAACTCTTTGTATTTTTTGCGGTAGTTTGGTGAATGCAAAACAGCATAAATGTAGTCAAATATGCCCTCTGGGTTGGCACTTTCCACAGCCTCTTTTATCCGGATTATAATATTCTCATTCAGGTTTGGTTCGCTTGAAGCACCTATATAAATGTATAGTGGCAAAACATAACCTATCTCACTTGTCTTGTTTGAGATGTAGCTAGACTCGACAACACCTCTTGAGACTAACACATGCTGGTACTTATTGCCTGACTTTATTTGCCGAACTACTACCAATGCCAGATTGTTATGCACTAAATTCTTCATCACCTCACCACGAGGCATACAGTGAAAGCCTCGTGAATTTCCAGTATAAAAGGTCCACCTTTTATCAAATGGTCTGTAATTTATCTGTGTAATTTTGTCGGGTTCGTAGTTTTTGAGGACATCTTCCTTAGCAAAAGCCACTTTCCAATCGCGAGCATCTTTACCTAGCTTGTATTTTTCCCTCAATAAATCAAGATCAAGATTTATGAAATCTTGAGCAACTGCTTCGATATCCTTTTTTGAGTTTTGAATCGCCATTCTATCTCTAGCAGTCACAGTTCCTACACTGGAAACAGGAAAAAGCTCATTTACAGAGAATCCTTTTTCATATTCTGCTCTTGTTTTTTCATCACGAACCACCCATTCGTATTTAGGCCCAACCGGTACCACTTTTACCCATTTTACCGTACTGACTAACTTATCGTTGAGATACTCAAATTTAGCGGATCGTTTCCCAAAAATGTCAGCGCGATAAACCTTTGCTTGGTCTGCTTTACTATCTCCTTTTTTGACACCGAGAATAATTGAAACACCTGTTTTGACATCGAAAACATTTTGGTCAATGCCCCCATCCGGCGCTTTTTCTTTTTTGTTGGTATTGCCATGTAGATCTAGTACATAAATTTTGTCGAAAGTATTCATGAGATGCCAACGCATACCTCTGAAAGTGGGGTTGTCAAGATAGCCGTGAGCAGTAATCATAGCCACAATACCCTCGCCTGTTTTCTCAACCATACTTTCTGCAAATCTAATGAATTTGACATAATCATCATTGAGCCACTTGGAATTTCTCTCTTTTAGCCTGCCTCCTTTCGGTTCAGTTTTGTAAACATCATTACCTTTATATTGCTTATTACTTGACTCTCCCGAATAAGGAGGATTGCCAATAACCACCATAATCGGAGTTTCGTTTTTGATTTTACTGGCTTCTTTTGACTCCTCGGCAATGCTTTCTGCCAAGCCAAAAGCAACTGTAAAAAGATCCTGTTGAGCAGGCTCTTCCAAGGAATTTGTAAGGTAAATGCCAAGGCGGCGGTGAAAGATATAAAATCCAGCCTTTTTGAACTCAATTGCCAGCTTAAGGTGGGCAATAGTGTAGGGAGCCATCATTAACTCGAAGCCATGAATACGGGGCAACAAATCTTGGTGCACATAAGTGGGCCAACGGCCCTTTTGACCACTCTTTTCAAGACTTTGGTAAATAATACGGATAACGCCACTAATGAAGGTTCCAGTGCCTACTGCCGGGTCAAGGATTTGTACCTTGTGAATACCTTTTTCCGTTTTGGTAGTGTCTGCCAAACCATCAACTAAACCAAACTCCTTTTTTAGAAGATAATCAACCGACTTGGTAATAAACCGCACCACCGGTAAGGGGGTGTAGTAAGCCCCCATCTTTTTTCTCAAAGCGGGATCATATTCTTTCAAAAAGTCCTCATAGAAATGGATTACTGGGTCGGGGCCTCTTTCTTCATTACCAAACAGGTCTTGGCGGTAGTAATCTTTCATAAGTTTTTCTACATTGGCGTGGGAAAACACCTCACAAAGCTCATTGACAATGAACTCCAGTCTTTTGTCAAAATCTGGCCCCACAATATGGTCAAAGAAGTGCCTTAAGAAGGGGTTTGATCTGGTAATAAGGTCTTGGGCCTCTCTTCTGCTGAAAGTTTGAGGAGTTTTGTCGTTATAGCGCGCCACAAAGAGTCCATATACCAGGGTTTGAGCATACATATCGGAAAAGGCATCTTCGGTAAGATCGTGCACCAGGAGGCTTTTAATTGTACGATAAACCTTGCGGAGGTTTTGATCGGTCTCTGATTTGGATTTTAAGAAGTGGCGCACATTATCTCTAATACGCTGGGCCTTACCTCCCATTATTTTGGCCAAGTGCTCTCCGGATTTAATAGGTTCTTTGTAAGATTTAACAAAATCTGTAAAAGTTTTGGCAAGGTATGGGTAATTTTTGGGGTTAGGGGTAATAATCCTTCCAATCTTTTCAAAATTGGCAATTTTGATTGGTTCCCCGTATGGCAAACCATTCCTGTAAAAACGAAACTCTACATAATCAGTTAGCACCAAATTGGCGTAACCGTAGTAGCGCCTCATTTGATCAGTTTTTTCTATCCTGTCGAGTGAGGTGCCAATGTCTTTGGCTTCAATGTACAAAACCGGAATGTCATTTTTGAGTACTGCAAAATCCGGCTTATTACCCCCTTTTGATTTAGGGTCGTGGTCAAACTCGGTAATTTTGTCTTGGGCGAAAATACCTTTGAGTAACAGTTCAAAATCTGTTCTGTAGCCGTACTCACTGGTTTGCTCACGAAAGTATTTTTGAGAAATAGCATTGATATAATTTTCGACTGCGCCCTGTAAACCGCTTGTTTCTGACATAGTACCCACATTTTAACACTGTCTTGAAAGTTAGTTAAGCGAGCGTAGAAAAAAACAGGAGGGGTTGGGGAAGGCGGACTAATTTGGCCAACAAGCCACACTACGCCTTGGGTTGTGTTTTTTGGACATCTTTAAGCATATCTTTGAGGGTTTGGGGGGCTTTTTGGGGTTTTAAGGCTTCTTCTTTTTGTTTTTTAACCTTTAACCGAGCCTCGTACTCGCCCCGCTTGGCGGTAGCGGCCTGGGCCTTCTTTTCAAACTTTTCTACCCGGCCTTCAGTATCAATCATTTTATCCTTACCGGTATAAAAAGGGTGGCAAGCCGAGCATACCTCCACCCGCAACTCTTTTTGAGTAGAGCCGGTCTCAAATGTATTGCCGC
>JBDRAO010000013.1:0-3891 GCA_043823645.1 bacterium | reverse complement strand
GGTTTGCTAAACCGTGCCCGCGAAAGTGGGTCGTGGGTTCAAATCCCACCCTCTCCGCCAGTAATCTATGAAGAAAGAAATTGTTATCTATCAAACAAAAAGTGGTGCTCTTGAATTTAAGGGAGATTTTGAGAAGGATACTATTTGGGCCAGTTTACAGCAAATTGCCGACCTCTTTGGGCGTGATAAATCCGTAGTTTCCCGTCATATTAGAAATATCTACAAAACCAGCGAATTAGCGCGAGCCGCAACTGTTGCAAAAATTGCAACAGTTCAACAAGAAGGTAAACGGAAAGTGGCTCGTGAAATTGAGCACTACAATCTAGATATGATCTTGTCAGTTGGTTACAGAGTGGACTCTAAACAGGCTACTTACTTTCGTATTTGGGCCACTGGCATAATAAAACAACACTTACTCATTGGGTACACAATCAACAAGAAACGGATCGGTGAAAATTATGGAATGTTTATGCAGGCAGTTGCAGATGTGAAAGCATTGTTGCCAAAGGACAATAAGGTAAAAACAAAGGATGTTTTGGAGCTTGTGAAAGCTTTTGCAGACACATGGTTTTCACTTAGCGCTTATGATAAAGGCACCCTACCTAAAAATGGAGTAAGTAGAAAACGAGTTGTTTTTACCGCGGAAGAACTAAAAGTAGCCTTAAGAGAACTCAAGGAGGCTTTAATTCGGAAAAAGGAGGCTACAGAAATATTTGGGCAAGAAAGAAATAATAACAGTACCCTTGGAATTGTGGAGAGTGTGTTTCAGTCAGCTTTCGGTAAAGATGCTTACCCGAGTGTGGAGGAAAAAGCCGCCCACTTATTGTATTTTATGGTTAAAGACCATCCGTTTGTTGACGGTAATAAAAGGAGTGGGGCATTTTCGTTCGTTTGGTTTTTGCGTAAAGCTGGGCTTTTACGCGCGAGCTTGACACCAGAGGCCTTAACTGCCCTTACGCTTTTAATGGCGGAGAGCGCTTCTAATGATAAGGAAAAAATGATTAGATTGGTTTTGCTACTTTTACAGTCTAACGCGAAGGGGCGCAATTATCCCACTTCCTCTGTCAGTGTAAATAACCATGCCATTTAGTAAAGCACAGGTACAAGTTGATAGTTGGGTAAAAAATACCGGACCGGGTTATTGGAAGCCGCACGAGGTTTTGGCTACTTTAGTGGAGGAGGTGGGGGAGTTGGCTCGGGAGATAAACCACCAATTTGGCCCCAAGAAAAAGAAAAAGAGTGAGCCGGTTAATGAGTTGAGCAGTGAAATAGCCGACGTTTTCTTTGTGCTCATTTGCTTGGCCAATTCTCTAAACATTGACATAGACGATGCTTTTTCCAAACAAATGGAGAAAGTTTCCACCAGAGATAAAGATCGCTGGAGAAAGTAATATCTTCTACAATAATTATGGCAAAGCGTACTAACAAAAAATTCTTTAATACACTAACTCAATTTGCTATCCCAGGTTTGACTATTTCAACCCAAATTGCCATTGCCCTAAAATATCCCCAATGGGGCTTAATTCTTAACATTTGCGCCCAACCTTTTTGGATCTACTCCGGTTGGAAAGCATACAAAAAAGCAGGCCAGGTAGGCCTTTTTGTTACCACTATTATTGCTACTATAGTTATGGCGCTGGGGATTGTGAATTATTGGTTTCTTTAAGGCTGTTAGCGGGGGCAACTATCCCACCCTCTCCGCCACCCGCCTACGCCCCGCCTTTGCTGTAAGCTTCGGCGCGGCTTCAGCTGGCTACGGCGTGGTTAGTAAAATGGAAAAAATTATCCCCAAACCCTTTTTCCAAAAATCAGCCCTGGAGCTAGCCCCGCAATTTTTGGGTAAATATTTGGTGCACAATACTCCAAAGGGTAGGTTGGTGGGGCAAATAGTAGAGGTGGAGGCTTACCCTGCTTTTGAAGACAATGTTTCCCACGGCAACAAGAAAACAAAAAGAACCGAAGTAATGTACCGAGAAGGCGGTTTTGCCTATGCGTATTTGGTTTACGGTATGCATTACCAGTTTGCGGTAGTGGTAAACAAGCCTAAAATTCCGGAAGTGGTGTTTATTAGGGGAGTGCGCCCGGTGGAGGGGTTGGATATTATGCTGGCCAATTTTGGAAAACTGCCCCAAAAGCCCACCCAGCTTACCGGCACCCCGGCCAATCTGTGCCAATCGTTTGGCATTAATCTTAGCCATTACGGCGAGCCAATTCCAGGCCCCAAACTTTGGTTGGAAGATAGGGGAGTAAGAGTAAACAAAAAGGAAATTATGACTCTTCCTAGGGTAGGCATTAAAAGTAACCTCAGTGGCAGTGAGAGTCTCTACCGCTTTTTTCGGAGCGGGTGATGTGTTACCATTTTACTATGGTGGAAGAAGCAGTTCTGGCGGAATTTAACAAAAACATAAAAGCCTTAAATGAAAGCGTGGCTCGTTCAAACTCCCTAAGGCGCAATATTTTCTTGAGTCTTTTAAAAGGGGTGGCCACCGCTTTGGGGGCTACTATTGTGGCGGCAGTGGTGATAGCCGTACTGGCAAGAGGTGTTAGGACACTAAGTGATATCCCTGTTTTGGGACCTTTAATTGAATCTACTCAAGTGGAGCAATATATAAACTGATGAAGATCTATTTTGTGCGCCACGGCGAAGCCCTGGATGATGTTAGAAATGAATACGGTGGTTGGGCCAATGCCGAGCTTTCTGGAAAGGGAAGCAGTCAGGTTGAGGAGCGGGCCAAAGATTTAGTGCACAGAGATACCAAGGCAGAAATTATTCTTTCTTCCCCCTTTAAAAGAGCGCGCCAGTCGGCAAATATTATTGCCAGGGAGTTGAGTCTGCCGGTTGAGGAAGATGTTTATTTAAAAGAGCGTAACACTTACGGTTTGCTTTGCGGGGTAAACAAAGTAGAAGCAGAAAGCAAATATTCGGAATTGGTGGCAGCTTACGAAAACGACAGGCCGGTTTTTGGGTATGAGTCTTATGCTTTTCTGCTTGAGCGGGTGCGCGCCTTGGTAAAAAGATTGGCTCAGCTAGAATATGAGGTTATGATTTGTGTTACCCATGGAAAACTGCTTAAAGCCTTGTTAGAAGATGTGGTGGGAGGTGCCAAGATAGATAAATTAGGTGATGCTTGCTTGGTTGTGGTGGGGCTTGGCAAAGACGGTAGCTTGAAACTTTTGGAAACAGACAATGTTACCCTCAAATCTTAACGAAGATTAGTTTTCCCGTGTTTTATTGGTATAATTGCATTTTAAGGGCGAGTGGTGAAACTCCTGCCTGTCGGCAGGCAGGGGCAGACTAGGTTAACAACGGGTCGCGGTGGCGGAACTGGCAGACGCGCATGGTTCAGAACCATGTGGAGCTAATACTTCTTGAGGGTTCGACTCCCTCCCGCGACACCATACTTCAATAAGTTCAGCATAAACCTGGAGGGGTGCCGGAGTGGTTAAACGGCCAGCTCTCGAAAAGCTTGGGGGGCGCAAGCCTCACGTGGGTTCGAAACCCACCCCCTCCGCCAATCAAATGAAAAGATATATATTTTTTGCCATTTTTTTATTGTGCCTATCATTGGGGCTTTACCTCACTATCGAATCCAAAAGTAACCCTACCAAGGTGTGTTTTGGAAGCAACTGTTTTCTAGTAGAAGTGGTAGATACAGTTGAAAAAAGACAAAGAGGTTTAATGTTTAGGGAAAGTTTGGATAAAAACAAAGGCATGCTTTTTGTGTTTGATGGGGTAGGGGAGTACGATTTTTGGATGAAAAACACCCTTATCTCACTTGATATTATTTGGCTCAATGAAAATTACAAGGTGGTTGGGGTGCAAACTGCTGTTCCTTGTGAGGCTGGCCCCTGTTCCCATTATTCTCCCAATGCTTTGGCCCAATATGTTTT
>JBDRAO010000012.1:0-17221 GCA_043823645.1 bacterium | reverse complement strand
CGGTAAAAAGTACGACGCTGTTTTTGTAGGCCGGCTGTCTCGCACCAAAGGGGTTTACGATCTTTTAGATATTTGGGAGCAGGTTTGTAAAGTTTACCCCCAGGCTAGTTTGGCTGTGGTGGGTGGAGGCCCGGCCACCCTTCGGGTGGAACTTAAAAAACTGGCCGGTGATAAAGGCCTGGCGGAAAATATAGACTTTTTGGGTTTTGTAAGCAATGAGAAAAAGTATGCGGCGCTAAAATCCGCGCAGGTTTTCCTGCTGACATCTCACGAGGAGGGGTGGGGGATTGTAGTGGCCGAGGCCATGGTTTGCGGTCTGCCGGTGGTAGGCTATGATTTGGATATTTTTGGCGCTGTTTACAAAAGGGGCTTTTTAACGGCTCCACTTTTTGATACCCAGGCTTTTGCCAAGCAAGTGCTAACGCTGTTAGGCAGTTCTAGCAAACACGCCACCCTAGCCTCCCAAGCTTTGGCTGAATCCGCCCGTTTTGACAACTCTCTTATTGCCTCCCAATTTGCTAAAACTCTCTAATCTCAGCCGCTCGTTTTTTTGTTCAAAGATTGTTAGTATTAGCCGGTACAGCCTTACTCTCACTGTTGTCATCCCCGCGGAAGCGGGGATCCACTAGATTTCCGCCTGCGCGGAAATGACGACTAACAACTATGAAAATTGCTGTTGTTTCTGCCGCCATATCCAATAAGTCCGGCTCGCGCGCGCCGGTGGAGCTGGCGGTACACCTTGCCAAACTGGGACACATCGTTTCCTTTTTTGCCTTTAACACCCCTTTTGAACAAGAGGCCCAAGAGTACCTCAAACAGAACAAGGTGCAGACTTTTATTTTAGGTTCTCCTAGTATTTGCGGTCGCTGGGCGGCCGCTTGCAAGTTACTTAAGTTACTTGAGTTACTTAAGATAGAAATAATCTCCACCCACTGTACTTTTCCTCTTTCTGTAGCCTCGTGGCTCTCGCGAAAGCCGGTGGTTAAAACCTACTACGGTTTGCAGTTTTTTTCCTGGAATGCCATGAATTGGCGCGAAAAGTTAGTAGCCGGTTTGCTGGATAAAATCATTGTTTGGAGAGAATGGTTGACTTTTCGGATGGCGCCCAAGGTGGTGGCTATTTCCGGATACCTTTCAAAAGAGGCCAAGGGTATCTTAGGAAAAGAAGCTGAGTTCATATATATTGGGGTATCTCAAAACCCAAATTCCAAAATCCCTGCCTCGCCGGCAGGCAGGCAAAGTTCAAATCAAATCCAAATGTCAAAATACAAAAATGCTACAGAGGTGTTAGTCCTTTCCGTGTCCCGCATCGTGCCCTACAAAGGCTTTGATGTATTGATACAAGCACTCAAGAAAATAGACCTGCCTTGGAGGTTGGTGGTGGTGGGTTCTTATGGCAAAGAAAGTTACTTTCAAAAAATTAAGGCTCTAGCGGATGAGCGGGTAACTTTTCTAAGAGGCATTTCCGACTCTGAATTATACGACCTATACGACTTATGCGACCTGTACTCTTTAGGCGGCAAGGTGTGGGAAGGTTTTGGGATGCCTTTTTTGGAAGCTGGCTTGCATAGTAAGCCATTGGTGGCCTTTTCACACTCGGCTTTGCCGGAGGTTGTTCTTCACGGTAAAACAGGCTACCTTGCCGAAACAGACAAGGAGTTTGCGCAGTACCTTGAAAAACTAATTAAAGACAAAGATCAGCGCCAAAAAATGGGGCAGTCAGCCTTAGAGCACTCCCAAAGCTTTACTTGGCAAAAGTGCGCCGAGAGTTATGAAAAAGTTTTTGAAAAACAACTTAAAACTTAGCGAGTATCTTTTGGTCTTTTTGGCTTATTTGGTGGTGGCTGTTGTGGTGACTTGGCCCTTTGTGTCGAATTTTTCATCAAGTGTGTGGGGATATATGGGAGACAACTGGGGTAGTATTTGGCAGGCCTGGTGGGAGAAAAAGGCTGTTTTGGAAGGGTTTGATTACCGGGTTTCTTCTTTGGTGGGCTACCCCTGGGGTACCAATGTTGCGGCAGGAGGAGTTAAAGAGTGGCTCTGGTGGGGACCGGTGAAGGGTCTTACTTTTCTAGTGGGGGAAGTACCAGCCTTTAACTTAGTGAGTTGGCTTTCATTTCCAGCAGCAGGGTTTACTATGTACCTACTTTCAAAATATGTCGGATGTCGGATGACAGATGATAGACGAAAGAATAAAAGAATTCATCCAACACCAGACATCGGACATCTGACATTACCCGCTTTCATAGCAGGACTTATCTTTTCCTTTTCCCCCTACCACTTTTGGCAGAGTTACACCCATGTAAGTTTAGGCCAGATACAGTGGCTCCCACTTTATTTTTTGGCTTTTTTATATTTTTGGCAAAAGCCGTGCTTTAAGCGAGGTTTGCTTTGGGGGTTAGGTTTTGCCGCTCTCGTTTACAGCTCGTTTTATTATACTTATTTTGTGTTTCTTGTGAGTTTTTTTCTCCTTGGTTTTAAGTTACTTAAGTCACCCAAGTTACTTAAGACTGTTTCATTTTGGAGGGGTTTGGCCGCTTTTGTAGCAGTCTCTCTCTTAAGTTTACTACCAGTGGCTCTTTCTTTGTTTCGAGGGCAAGTGGGTGGGGCGGCTGGCGGCGTCTTACACCGTGATATTCAAGACCTTTTAAGTTTAAGTCTCAGGCCATGGGACTTTTTAATTCCTGCCCCTAATCACTTTTTGTGGGCCAGCGTGGCTTCCAAAATTTATGCCTGGATCGTGCCTTTCTCCATGGATTTTAAAACCATTTCTGCTTATTTGCCGGAAAGGGTGGTTTATGTGGGGTGGGTGGGTTTGTTGCTTGGGGTAGTGGGTTTTACTCACGGGGTTAAGGGGGTTAAGAGGGGTAGGGGGGGTAGGTCGAATATCCTTTTCTTTGCGACTCTCGTTTGTTTGGCGGTGCTACTCGGTTTGCCGCCCTTTATTTACATAAAAACTCACCGGATACTTTTCCCCAGTTACTTTTTGTACCAAATTTTCCCTATGTTTAGGGTTTATACCAGAGTGGCAGTGTTGGTACAGCTTGGGGTGGCAGTTTTGGCAGGGGTGGGGGTGGGGGTTTTGGCTGAAAAGCTCAAATCTCGTTCCGCGAGTATAGGTCTCATTGGTCTTATAGGACTTATGGTTTTACTGGAATTTCAAGGTTCTCCTTTCAGTAACGCCACTTATGTAGGAAACCTTTCCAAAGTAGAGCCTGCTTACGAATGGCTCATTGAAAAAGGTAAACCAGGGGCAATTATTGAGTATCCCCAAGAATATGACACCCAGGAGGCGCTTTTTTTTCAACGCCACCACCAGCGCCCCATTTTTAATATGTTGGGTGAGCCTGAACAGTATATTCTGTGGGCAAAAGTTGCCAATATTACTGATCCGGAAGTACCCGGAATGTTGGCAACATTAGGAGTAAAGTATGTGGTTTGGCACCACTCGGACACTTTGTATCCCAAAGGTAATCCCATAGACGAACCGCGTTACCGGAAGTTTGGCGCTCCTCCAATAGCCGGTGATACAGGTGAACTAGCCTTGGTTTATAAGGGTCCCGATGCCTATATTTATGAAATTACAGTGGGGCCAAGTTTTGGCTCTAAAGAAGATGTTTTAAATGCGGTAAAATTAATGCAATGAAAGTTATTTATTCAGTGGGCGCAACTTTAGGTTCCGGTGGGGTGGGGGTACACGCTGGTGAGGCTGTAAAACAGCTTTTCAGAGCAGGCGTTTTGGAGAAGGTTATTTGTGCCGGAGTTAAAAAAGGTGATTCTAGTTATGCTCCAATGATGGTAAATCTTGGAGCAGTACCGGTCGAAGCGCCTTGGAGATTACCAGCCCACCGCTACTTTTACCCCAACTGGCTTAAAGACACATTTTTTGATCTTGGCACCTCTGTATTCGCGTTTCGATACACGAATACAAAACCAGATTTTTTCCACACCTGGAATGGGCATGGGTTTTATTCTATGAGGAAGGCCAAAAAGTTAGGGTTGAGGACAGTGGTGGAGAGGAACTCTCTATATCCCCTGGAGCAGGAGGCAGTGCTCGAAAAAGAGTTTAAAAAACTCGGTTTGGTGTACAAGCCCACTCACCCCCTTTCTTTGAAAAGAAATCTGGCTGAGCTTGGAGAGGCAGATTATGTGACCACCCCCTCAAGACTTGTTTACGATTCTTTGCTCTTGGCCGGTTTGCCAAAGGAAAAACTTTGGCAACCCAATGCTTTAGGGGTAGACTTCGAAAAGTTCAAAGTTCAAAGTCCAAATGCCAAAAAAATATCAAAATCCAAATCCCAAGATGAGGAACTAAATTTTGTGTTTGTAGGGGGGGATCCAATCCGTAAGGGTTTATACTATCTTTTGAAGGCTTGGGAGCAAATTACTAAAAGCCAGCAGCTAGTAGCCAGTAGCCAGCGGCTCTTTTTACTTGGTTTGCCGCCACGCACCTTTGATTCGCGTCCGTTTCTTCAGTTTAAGGGTTTGGCTGGGGTGGAAGATGTGGGTTGGGCCAACTCCTCGGAGTACTACCAAAAGTCTCATGTTTTTGTGTTACCCTCAATTGAAGATGGCTGGGGTTTGGTGGTGGGGGAGGCCATGGCGGCGGGTTTGCCGGTTATTGTTAGCGAGGGCGCCGGAGCGGCTGACATGGTTACACCCGGTAGCGGGTTTAGGGTGCCGGCTGGAGATTGGCAGGCTTTACACGAAAAAATGCACTACTTTGTAAGTGACCCCCGAAAAGCTTTTGATATGGGCAAAGCCGCCCAAAAGGCAATTAGGGAGTTTAGTTGGGAAAGGTATGGAGAACAGCTTCTAAGGAACTACAAAAATTCCTGCTAAAATTATTATATGGCTGAAAAAGAAATTTCTCAAATTCAAAAAAAGGTTAAGGAACTGTACAAGGCCAATGGATGGAATACTGACCCGACATTATTAATCTTGGCAATGCAGGAAGAGTTGGGAGAACTAGCCGCACGTTGGCTTAACGAACATCCAGGATATGAAAAGTCAGGGAAAGACACAGATCTGATATTTGAAGAGATAGGCGACCTAACTCACCTAATTCTGGCATTTTGCAATACCCAGAACCTCGATTTTGAGAAGTGTGTTGAGAATACAATAGCGAAGAGGCGCAAGCAACACTTAAAAAATGCTGAAAATTAGGGATTGTGGGGGTTGTCTTAATAGGCACCGAGAAAAGATTTTTTTAGTAGTAATTATAATTTTGGGCTTGGTTAAGTTGGTAAGCCTCAATGGTGGGGTGGTGCTGGGGGAGCCGGACGAGGTGATTCATTTGGAGGTACTGCGGAATTTTAGGAATGGCGACATTTGGCCGGTGTTTGCCGGCAAGGGTTGGTATTATAACTTCCCGCTTTTCTTGTACCTGGGTTGGCCTTTAAGTTACCTTTTGGGGGCAAACTTGCTAACTTACCGCGTGGTGTCGGTGCTTTTTTCACTTTTGCTGGCCTTGGGTATTTACTTCTACTTGAGGTGGAAAGTATGCTCCAATGATTCGAATCATTGGAGCAAGGTGGTTCCTTTAGTGGGGGCAGTTTTTTGGAGTTTGTGCCCGTTGGCGGTTTACTACTCAAGACTGGGGCTCATTGAAATGATGGTGACTTCTCTGATGTTTTTAGCTCTTTTTTCCTTTGATTACGTTATCTCCGAAAAGAAAATAAAATGGTCAGTTGCTTCCGGAGTGCTTTTGAGTTTGGCGGTGCTTACAAAGTACACAGCCTTTATTTTTGTAGCGCCTCTAGTTCTAGTTTGGATGACGCGTTCTGCAAAAAAGTTTCCGAGAATAAGTCGCATAAGTCATATAGGACTTATTGATTGGTACTCGTTTGTGCCGCTAGCCATAGCCGGTGCGGTAACACTAGTAACAGCCTTGGTGTTTTACCAGCACGATGGGTTTTTGTTTAAGTTTCAGGCTGGAGCATCTTTGGGAATTTTCACCGACTGGTGGAAAAATGTCAATGGCGGCTTTTGGGATTTGTGGTGGCAAAAGACTGCCTGGTGGGTGGGGTGGCCAGTGCTGGTATTGGCTGGGGTGGGACTTGCCGGCTACGGGGTTAAGCGGGTTAAGAGGGTTAAGGGGGTCAAAAAATACGACTTGTTAACGTTTGTTTTTTTGGTAACGGTGGCTTTAGTTACCACCCGTAAACCGTTTAACCCCAGATACTTTTTGCCGGTGGTGCCGTTTCTTTGTGTGTGGGCAGCTTTGGGACTAGAGTGGCTTTTGAAATTGTCCGCCAGAGGCGGACTCGTAAGAACCTTAAGTTACCTAAGTATCTTAGGACTTCTACTGCCCGGAAGCTACACTGCCTTTCAAGCAGCCAACCACACCCTGATTGAAGAAGCGGGCAGGCTTGTTGCCTCATCCGACATCCGCCACCTATCATCCGGCTTTCTCTTTTCCAACTGGTGGCCGACCTTTTTTGAAAACAGCAGTGGTCTTGAAAATGCTACCTGGTTGGCAGAGTCTGTTAAAGAAACTCAAGAGTTTGCTGACACCAGCGACCGTTCAGCCCTTACAATATTAGATCAAGATGGTGGGGTGGTGTTACTCGAGCAGTTATATTCCAAGGATTTGTACACTCCCAATGTCCGCCTGGTGGCTCAAGACCTGGTGGAGCGGAATGTTTCCCCGACAGTAACTATAAAAGACTTCCAGCCGAATTTTCCATTCTACAGGGAAAACTACAATGAGATTAAGATATACTTGGTGAAATCGGGGCAGAGTTTCCCCTAAATTATGTCAGTCTCTAAAAAAGCCATGCGAGCCACTGTTTGGGTGGTCGCCAATACTTACCTTTCCACCGCTGTTACTTTCGTAGCCTCTATTCTTATGGCCAGAATTCTTTTGCCCGAGGTTTATGGTATTTTCGGACTTTCCCTTTTTTTCCTTGAAGCAGTAGGCAGAGTTCGCGAGGTTGGGCTCCACGAAGCTTTAATTCACCGGCAGAAAGATTTGCAAAAGGCGTTTTCAACTCAATTTGTTTTAGAAATTGGTGTTTATGTTCTAGCCTTTATAGCTTCTCTAATTGCCTGGCCTATTCTTAGTAGGCTTTATGATCCTCATACTGTTAAAATCTTTGTCTTTTTGAGTGGACTATTGATTGTCCACGCCCTAGGTTGTACCCAGAGGATCTTTTTGGAAAAGGAGCTGGCCTTTGGCAAGACTTCTCTGATCGACTTTACCTCTCTTTTGCTGGCCTCCTTTTTAGGTGTTTTTATGGCCTATCGTGGATTTGGGGTGTGGTCATTGGTGGCTCTTAAGGTATCAAATCTTATTTTCGTAACAATTGGCCTTTGGATTTTGGGCCAGTGGCGGCCAAGACTGGCCGACCTTCTGGATTTCGACAAAGATATGGCGCGCTGGTTTATAAAATTTGGCTTAACTCTTTGGGTGGGGGGTACAGTGACCTTTGTGCTTTACAAATACAATGACTGGGTTTTGGGAACTTTTTTAGGAGTGGCCGCCTTAGGCTTTTACACCAAGGCTTTAAGTTTTGCCCAAATGCCCACCTCGCTTGTAACCAGCATTGTTTCCAAGGTGGCTCTGCCTACTTATGCCAAGGTGCAAAACGAGCAGGAGAAGTTGTCTCGGGCCTTTAATTTGGTGTTGGCTTGGATATTACGGCTTTCGGTGCCTATCTCTTTGGTTTTGTTTTTAACCGCCCGCGAGTTTACCCTGCTTCTTATTGGTGAGCGGTGGCTACCTATGGTGCCAATTTTTAAAATGCTAATTATTTACTCTTTGGTCCGGCCTATTTTTGACGATACCGGTGCCTTTTTAACGGCCATTGGGCGCCCGAAAATAATGACCCGGATTATTGCTATTCAGGCGGCTCTCCTTATGGTTTTGGCACCCATTGCTGTTTGGCGTTGGCAAGCTTTGGGTGGAGCGGCGGCGCTAAATAGTGTTATGCTGGTGGGAATTATCCTGGCCTATTTTAAGGTCAATAAGTTTATAAAGGTAAATTTTCGGCGCACATTTTTGCCTACGCTCGGCATTTTGGCAGGGACTGTTTTAGGTTTTTACATTATTTTGGGTAATTTCTCTTTTGGAGATTCTACCCTTTTATGGTCGTTCATTTACAGAGCGGGCCTAGCGGGTTTCTTGTATTTGTTGCTGACTGCTTTGCTGGAGTTTAAGATTATTAAGGAGGACTTGGGTTACATGAAAAATCTATTTCCGCAGCTGAAGTTAAAAAGATCATGAAAAAACAACCCTTTGTTTCTGTTTGTCTCGCCACATATAACCGCCTCGAAGACTTGAAAAACTGCCTCAATGCTTTAATGGCGCAAGATTATCCCAAAGACAGGTATGAGATTATTTTGGTGGAAGACGGTTCAAAATCCGGCGCGAAGGAATTTATTATGGGAGCAGGCAAGCCACCCGACATCCGACATCCGACATCTGACATTAAGTACTTTTGGCAAGAAAATAAGGGCGCCGCCAGGGCGCGCAATAAGGCTATCTCAAAAGCTAAGGGCGAGATAATAGCTTTTACCGATGACGATACTGTGGCGCCAGTCAACTGGCTCTCAAGTTTGGTGGGCGGTTTTGCCCGCCACCCTGAGGTGGCGGCCGTGGGGGGCATTCAAGAAGAGGATCAAGAAGAACTTAAACGCAACCCTTACGCTCGTTATGACAGTTGGATTACCCGCGAGTTTTACGGCGCCAAAGACAAAGAGATTAAAGGCGGGTTTGAGGTGCCCACTGGAGGTACTAACAATATTGCCTACAAAAAAGAAATCCTAGATAAATATGGTGTCTTTGACCCTTACTTTGGTATTGTAGCTCCGGGGGTATTAATTGCCGGTGAAGATCCCGATCTAAAAAAAAGGGTTTGTACTGCTGGGGAGCAGTTTTTGTATATCCCTCTCAAAGTGATCCACCGGCGCAAATTTAATCTCAAGGGTTTGGCCAAGCAAAGCTGGACCCGCGGTTTGGGTATAATTCACTTTGCCAAAAAGCACCAAGACGAACCCTTGCCAACACGGGCTGAAATTTATTTCCAACTCCTAAAGTTGCCCCTTGCCACATTAAAATCACTTATCCTTACAAAAGATAAAACTTTAGTTTGGCCACAATTTATAGATCGCCTCTTTACCATTAAGGGTCAGTTGGATTATCAAAGAGTTGTTGGTAAAATTAAGGAGTGAAGAAAAAGATTACCCGTTTTGTTAAATCTATCCCCTGGTATGTTTGGCTGACCTCACTTTTATTTTCACTCATTTATGCTTTTTATTATAAACTTTATGCCACCTATGTACCCCAAGGCTGGGTGTGGGTAGGGGGTGTGGGTGGAGATGATAGTGTTTACCTAGGCCTAATGCAGTTTGTGGTCAACCAACCTTGGAGTCAAATTTTTGGGGCAGAGAGTCCGTGGCATATGTTGAGCGACCCCGGTTCTCACAAAATCCTTCTTATTCCGGAATTTTCCTCCCCTTATTGGTTTTATTTTTTGGGAATACTTGCCAAGCTATTAAAAATTGCGCCCGCAACTTTTATGATTCTTACGAGGGTGGGGCTTTCTTTTCTATTACCGCTTTCTGTGTGGTGGTTTTTGTCTAGTCTAGGGGTTAAGGGGGGGAAGTGGGGTAAGGGGCGTGGAAGCGCCGTCTTACAAAAAAGACTTTCGCCGCGCGTGTTAGCCTTCCTTTTCTACTTCTTTTCTTTCGGATTAGGAGGGCTTTATTTTCTGCTTTTTTCTTTTTTCAAAGAGGGGCGTTTTAATCTCATTCCTTTTTGGCCATTTACTGCCATGGGCAATGCGGTTACTTATGAACTTTTTGAAGGGGTGGGACTGCACCCTCTAGATTTTTTGGGTAGAACATATTATGTAGCCGGCATTATTCTAGGCCTTTTGAGTTTGGCGTTACTGGCGCGCGCGGCGGAACGCGCGCGCCGCATAAGACACCGTATTTATTGGGGCTTGCTGGGTGGTTTGTGCCTAGCTATTTCCCAATGCATTTACCCCATTACCGGGGTGGGTTTTGTGGGGTTGGCTTTTCTTTGGTTGGGAGTTTTCAAGAGAGAACATTTTGAAGCACAGCTGGCGCAACTTCTAAATAAGTCCTATACGACCCATAAGACTTATATGGCCAAGGTGCTTGCGCACCTTGGCATAATAGCTTTCTTTTCTGTGGCCGCTTTGGGTGGCCTACCTTGGTTTGCCAGTTTACTGGCCGATAAAACCCACTTTGTTACTTATGGCCAGTTAAAAGTAAATGCCACCCCGTTACCGTTGTTGGTGTCTACCGCCACCCTTTTGGTGCCGGCGGTTCTTTATGTGATTAGAAGGGTTATGGGGGTAAAGGGGTACAAGATGGTGTTTTGGGGTTTGTTGGCTGTGGAAGTGGTTCTACTTTCTGTGAATGTCTTTCCGTTAAGAACAGTGCTTATTTATGTGGTGGGGGGTTTACTGGCTATGATAAGTTTTTTTGCATGGGACAAAAAAGAAAAAGCCGGTCTTTTTTTCTGGCTTTGGTTTCTTTTGGCTTTTTTTGCCAGTATTATGCCTATTCGTGACTGGACACCCTTCTTGCCGGCTAGGTTTATGCTTTTGCTTTGGTTGCCCTTGAGTGTTTTAGGGGGGTTTGCTTTTCTCGGGGTTAAGGGGGGTAAGGGTTGGATTAAACTCCTACTTGTTTTAGCAACGCTTTTGAGTACCCCCTCGCCCTTTTTTTATAGCGCTTGGTTTCTTAGGAAACCATTGAGACCGGAGGTTTACGCCCAAAGCAGGGGCGATGGGGGGGAGTCTTTGCGACCGGAATATATCACCACAGAAGAATTCGAAGCCTTGCAGTTTTTGCAATCTCAACCGCAGGGGGTGGTGTTGGCTCCCTATGAGCTTGGTATGTACTTGCCTCTTCTTTCCAACCATAAATCTCTTTTGGGTCGCGACCCTATGATTTTTGACTTTGGCGAGAAAGCGACCAGAGTGAACAGTTTTTTGAGTGGGGAAGAAGCGGGAAAGGTACTTAGCAGGTATAATATAGATTATGTTTTGTCTCCGGCGTTGTCCTTTCCTCCGCAGGATTTTTTGGAATTAATGGCTCAATTTGGGGAAGTTAAAGTCTGGAAAGTCAAGTGAAAGTAACTTTGTATCGCAATATCAAAAGTGAAAAATGGTACTCTATGGAGCGCTACGCGGATGCCTTAGCGTCCGAGTTAAAAATTCAAAATAAAAAATTGAAAGTTAAGGAATTTGGCTTTAGTGTTCCTTCGCCTCTTTTCTCTGGCAGGCGGAAGTTTTTTTGGCGGCTTGGGGTTTATCCTTTCTTGGCGCAATGTGCCCAGGGCGATATCAACCATATTATTGACCACTCATATGCCAGGGCTATTAAATATTTGGATCCTAAAAAAACAGTCATCACCTGCCACGATTTAATCCCCTTGAGCTTTGAGAAAGATTCTCAAGCCATGGCAATTTTTAAGGAAACTATTTCCTACCTACCCCGCGCTCAAAAGATTATTGCTGTTTCAGAGGCTACTAAAAAAGACTTGGTGGAAAAGCTTGGTGTTGATCCGAGGAAAGTAGTGGTGGTTTATGAAGGAGTGGAAAAAAAGTTCAAAGTTTCCGCCAAAAAGGCGGGCAGGCTCCATTCAAGGTCCAAAGAAAAACAAAATGCCAAATTTCAGATTCCAAAAGAAAAGAAAGTAATTTTGCATGTGGGTAACTCGCTGGAATATAAAAACATAGAAGGTTTGTTGGAAGCGTTTGCCAAGGTTCGAGAGCAAGAAAAAGATGTGATTTTAGTTAAAGTTGGTCGGTTCACAGAGAGTCAGCTGGATTTGATAGCAAAGTTGAAGTTGAGATCTGAAGTTGAAATCTTTACGCGTCCCTGCCTTTCCGAGGAGGATTTGGTGGCTATGTATAATTTGGCTACTGTTACCTGTATTCCTTCGCACCAAGAAGGCTTTGGTTTTCCGGTTTTAGAAAGTTTAGCCTGTGGCACCCCGGTGGTTTGTTCCAACACATCCTCGCTTTCCGAAGTTGGCGGAAAGGCGGCTATTTATTGCGACCCTAAAGACCCTGCCGACATTGCGCTAAAGATTCTAACGGTACTTCACTCCAACTATTCGAATAGTGGTAGTGTCATCCGAGAAGGTATCATGCAAGCCAAAAAGTTTACCTGGAAAAAATGTGCCGAGGAAACTTTGGGAGTTTACAAGCAGGTGGCTAGTGTGGTATAAAGTAGTTAAATGTCTGAAGAAAAAGAAAACACATCACCCCAAGATTTTCCCAATGTTGTGGAAGAGGTGGTAGAAAACACAGCAGAAGTGGAAGAAACCCCTGTAAAAAAGCCCTTTATCGCCCTTTCCAAAAAACAATCTTTGCTATTTTTTGGCGCCGCCTTTATTGCCTTAGCCGCTCTAGGGTTTTATAAGGGTTACGCCCAGAACAGCCTTTTAAAAAAGAAGGGTGAACTTCCCCCCCAGCCAACTTCTTCAGCCACTGAGTCAAGCATACCAAAGACGACTGCTGTATTGTTACCCGGAAAGGTTCTTTTTACCTCCAACCGCGATGGCGACTCGGCCATATACTACAGTGATCTTAAAGGTGAACAAATTGAGAAGTTTATTACAAATATCCCTGACAAAAATGACTCCGGCCCCATTGTTTCGCCGGACAAGAAATATATTGCTTTTTATTCAGACAGAGGCGGGGAAAAAGATTCCTACGGCAATCCAAAAAGCAAGCTGTACCTATACAACATTACCGCCAAGTCTGTTAAAGAGGTTTCCGGTGAGGCGGGCCTTTCCGGTGTCAGGTGGCTGCCGGACAGCAGTGGGTTTATTACTATTCTTGGAAGATATGTGTCCAGCAGTGTACCCTACGAATATGTCATTTACCTTTATAAAGTGGGTAGCGGCTCCCTTGAGTCTTTAGTAAAAAACTCTCAGTTTGAGCCTTATGAGTACAACAATAATGCCTACATGGGCAGTGCGGTGGTGTCGGGCGACTCAAGACGCATGGCTTTTACTGTGAACCACTCTAAAAACCCGGCAGTGCAGGGAGTTTGGATTTACAATTTTTTCGACGGGCGAAGTTGGAGGGTTTCCGATAAAAGCGCCAGCGGTACTATTGAATTTAGCAAAGATGGTCAGAAGGTAGAATTTGATTCCTACACTAACAATGCCAAAAAAAGGTATATGGTCGATATCGATGGCGGCCTGGAGCAGGAAATTCCGCTCATTGACAAGGGTGAATACTGTTACCAATACGATGGGATGGGTGGTGGCGGTGGCGGCACAGTTTGCGCCAGAAGCGACATATTTTTTAGTGATGGGGTGAAGAAAGCCTATGTCGATACCAGAGATAATAAAAGCGATGTCTACATTTCCAATGTAGACGGGTCGGAAGAAACACGACTAACCACCTCTGGTGGAGTAGGCACGATTGTTTTTGGCCCGGAAGAAAAGTACATTATCTATAGCTACTCTAAAGCAGACGATAGCGCTGTTTTCTTACTGGATTTAGCCAAACCTTTAGAGCCCAAGCGCCTCACCAGCACCTCGAGTACTTTTGTAGAGTATCTTCCTTAAAAGAAGCCCCATGAAAAAACTACTTATTTGTTCTCACGCATATGTTTCACCGGAAAACCTAATAAAGCCGCAATTGTTGGCAAAAAAGTTTAAGGTGGGGTTGGTGGTGCCTAAAAAGTGGGAGGCGATGGGGAGAAAATTACAAATTACGAATGACGAATTACGAATGACGAATTTCAAAACCTTCAGATTAGGAACCTTCCTGTCTGGTAATGGGGGCAAGTATTTTTATAATCCTTTTTCGCTTTTCCTAGTCTTTCTTAAATTCAAGCCGGAGATTTTGTATGTGGAGGAGGAGCCGTGGACGCCGAGTGCTTTTGAGTTACTTTTTCTAGCCAAGCTTTTTAGGGTTAAAAGAAAGGTTATTTTTAGCTGGGAGAATTTGGATTTGCCACTGGCCGGCTGGCAGAGATTTGTAAAGAAGTTTGTGTTGACAGGGGTGGATTTGGTGGTTTGTGGCAATTCCGAGGCGAAAAAGTTAATTGAGAATTATTTGGGGTGGAAGAGCTGGCGGCACAGGAAGACTTGTGTTTTTGTTAATGCCCAGTTCGGGGTAGATACGAAACGCTTCGTGTCGTCATCCGTCATCACTCATCCATCACCCGACAAATTTGTTATTGGCTTTGTTGGGAGATTTGTGTCAGCCAAAGGTATTGATACGCTAATAGAGGCGCTGAGCCTGTTGCCTAAAGATTGCCGTTTGCTTCTTGTTTCTACCACCAAACTGCCGGATAGGTTTTTGGATTTGGCCAAGAGGCATAAAGTGCTCAACCGAATACAGGTAGTAGAAAGTAAACCCCACCAAGAACTGCCGCAGTATCTAAACCAAATGGATGTTTTTGTTTTGCCTTCTAAAACTACGCCTTCCTGGAAGGAGCAGTTTGGCAGAGTTCTAATTGAGGCCATGGCTTGTGGTTTGCCGGTAATTGGCTCAAGCTCGGGAGCCATACCGGAAGTGGTAGGTAGTGCCGGGCTTACTTTTGAAGAGAACAACCCGTCTGACTTGGCTAAAAAAATAAAAAAGTTGAAAGACTTACCAAAGCTCTGCCAGGAGCTTTCCCAGAAAGCCTTAAAAAAAGCCACCACCTTTTACACCCACAAAGCAGTGGTAGACCGGTTGACTTCTATCTTGTAGTGTGGTACAGTTAAGATATGAAAGTAAGGAGGCCTGCCTACCCAGCATAAAGTCCGTTGGGGAGAGGCGCTCTCCCGAGCGGATTTTTTTGACCCACAGCCTAATCCCGACACTCATCGGGAAAATCCAAAGGTTGTGGGGGAGGAGAGGAAAAGAAATGCGTAGTTTGGAAGAGGTGGCGGCGGTTCAGAGAAGTGTGGAAGATTTTCAAGCGGCCAACCTAGCGCTCATTGAGCGCATGATGTCAGAGTTGGCGAAAATCGGGAAGGTTACCAAGCCTTCCCGGCCGGGATCCAAGATCGAATCCGTCGACTTTAAGACGGGTAATACTTGGATTATGTATTACCGGAGAATGCCTTCCCACTTTTTGTGGGAGGGGTGTGAGGATCGCTACAATGCAGGTGTGCCTGCCATTGTGGCTTACTTCGGAGACCATGTTCTCCACTTGGGTTTGAACGGGGCCTATGTTTGCCCCCGGATCCCTGTGGAAGAAAACCTCATCTCGGGAATTCTGGACGGCCGTTGGGGATGCCGTCCCAGAGAGGCTCGGTGGGTTTCTTCCGAGGAGATCCACCAGATGCTTTCCAAAGTTTTCGCGGTCCTTACACAGTATTGTGAGGGGCGCACCTACCAGTAGTAGGAGTAGGTAGCTAGATTTAAATAGGAAAACCTGGGTATGGACAGCCCAACAAACCATTTGCTTCAGGGTGAGCATACTCCTCGAGCAAGTGAGACACCGCATGTCCCGTCCCGAGTTGCTTCGGGATTTGGCCCAAATTAGGGGGCGGAAGGGTTTTCAAAAACATCTTTATTTCACCACCAGAGACTACTTTCGGGTGAAAGAAGAGGCCGAGACTGTTCCGTATTCATGTATCGAAACACGAATACAAACCTTCTCGGCTGGCAGTTTGAGTTTTTGAGGGGTTTCTTCAAAGCCTCAAACAGCCTTTTGGGCAGGGATTGGCTCCTGCAAACAAATGCCCAGCCTTATTTTGGCTGGAGTTTAAGGGGTTGCCACCCCGATACCTTAAGGAGGTGTAAAATGGCAAAGGTCGGGTTTTCTTTCAAGGTTCGTTGCGCCATGGATGTGGCGCAAGGTGTTCACATGGCGGCGACTGGGAAGGTGTTTGATCCCAGTTCGTTGCTGTCGATTGTGTCCTCCACCGCCAAGGACAGGGTTGTCCTTCGGTGTGAAGGGGGTACCGTTATCGAGGTTTTCCTGACCGACATCGGGGAGTTTATTTACTCCGCTGGTCGTGTTCAGGAAAACTGGGCGGTCTACCGGGCCGCCGTTAGGTTCCACGAATACGATTCTTCGGGCCAATGCCTTGCGGTTCAGGGGGCCCGAGAGGAGTTTAGTCAGGTGGGCATCGAAGATGTCCATGGAGTGCTCCCTACTCAGGCTTTTTGGGCCCGGGTGGCAGAGCTCAAGACAGTGGTTGTTTTTGAGGCCCCTGATCTGGAGGCCCTCCGGGAGGTGGGGATGTTCTACCGCCACGCTGTGGAACAAAAATAGTAGCTTTGCGACCATGGGGTTTTGGAGTGTGTGAAAACATACTTTCAAGCCCCATGGCCAGCTGTTTGAGTTTTGCACTTTTGAAAAGTGAGAGTGCAGGGTTCAAACAGCTTACGGTCTGGCCCGCCGAAAGTGGTGAAAATTCATGGGCTTTGGGGGGAAAATGTCTGGTCTGCTGGAAAAGCAACCTCGTTGGTTGCAGGGGGAACCTTCTCTGGCTTTTGGGCATATAGGCTCACTGGACAGAGAAGGGTTGGATGCTCTTGTGGAAAGCCTAAAAAAACTGGGCCCGGCACAAGAGTGGAAGAAACGGAGCCAGAAGTCCCGTTACGCTATTTTTGTGGCTTTGGGAAGGATCTCCAAAACCCGGAAAGAGCGGGAAATTTTCTTTCGTTACGCAGAATGCGTTGCGAAAGAGGGGCCATTCCCCGAAGATCGGGGGTTAACCGATCAGGCGGAGGAATGGATTCGCCGTGGAACTTGGAGAAGCGCACCAGAGTGGGTGGATCGTGAGACAGCGCTTGCAATAGCGCAAAGTCTCGGTAACCACCTTCCCGTAAGGGATCAGTTTTTCCGTGCAATTGGACTCATGAATGAGTCTGATACCATTGCACGGGAAGATAATGGATTCCTTGTCAGTATTTCGGGTGAATTTTTGAAGTACTGGCAAGAACGATCGTAATTTTTAATCCACAAAGGGGTGAGTGGCCTGACCTTTGTGTATGAAATAAAGAGGCAATGGGCTGGTACAAGAGGCTCGTTTTAGAGCTAGTACCAGTGATTAGCTTCTACTAGTACAAAAGACTCGTTTTAGAGTTCGTACTGGTAGAAGAAGAACTTTTTTCACCACCAAAGACTACTTTCAGGTGAAAGAAGAGGCCGAGACTGTTCCGTATTCATGTATCGAAACACGAATACAAACCTTCTCGGCCGTGGAAATCCGCTCTGTTGGTTTTGTACAGGTAGGCTCTGCCTTAAACGGCGGAGGTACAAGGTGCCAACAGAG
>JBDRAO010000011.1:0-14114 GCA_043823645.1 bacterium | reverse complement strand
TGTTAGTTAAAAGGTTTTAAAAGTTCCTTTCTGATAAGCTCACTCATTCTCTCATTGGGTGTTTTGTATTGCAAGCATTTTAAAGGCATGTTGTTTAACCAATTCTCAATCCACTGTACTTGTTCTTCTGTGGCCTCATTTAAGCTCTCACCTTTGGGGAGAAATCTCCGTATTCTCACAATAACTCTCTCTACAGACCCTTTCTCCCAGGAATGGTAGGGAGCACAAAAGTATACCGGCATATTGAGAGTATTTGTGATATGCTCATGATTAGCATTCTCTGACCCGTTATCAGCAGTAATTGTCTTCCTGCAACGGGGAGGAAGCTCAAGGAGGCGGTCTATGACCGCCTCTGCCTTGGCTTGAGCCTTCTTGTTTGGTAGAAGGGCTAGGTGGTTGTATCTGGCTGCTCTTTCGTGAGTAACTGAAAGTACCTTTTTATCCTCTCTTTTACCCTCCATATTGTCTGTTTCCATGTGGCCTATTGATTTTCTCTTTTGAACATGTTTGGGTCTTTTTGTTATAGGTACAGTGTTTTTTATCCTTTGGCTCTTTCTGTTTTTTCCTCCCCTGACCTTGGGCTTTCTGCTTTTTCTTTGGTGAGGGAGATACTGCCAAAGTTTATCTCCTACTGTTTCTTTTGAATAAATGTACCGGTATATTGTTTCAAAGCAGATACTTTCTCCCGGCATATCGATTGGGAGCCTTCCTGCAATCTGCTCCGGAGTCCAAAGGTAAGGGAGTCTTAGGTGTTCCCGTACATAGAGGAAAATCTTCGGCTTTTTGAGAGGAGCTTTGCTTCTCTGATCTTTTGATCTTTTATCATAAAGCCTCTGGGCCCTACAGGGAATATATTCAAATTCATATTTAGCATTTCTCTTGAGTTCTCTGGAGATGGTGGTATGTGGCCTGTCCAGGCATTCACCAATTTCTCTAAAAGAGTACCCCTTTAGAAGCAGACCAAACATCAATTCCCGCTCCTCTAAATCCAGATGTTTAAATTTTCTCTTTAGCATCACTTTTCACCACCTTTCAGGTGGTAGGGTAATACATTTTACCCTAAGTGGTGCATTTCGTTTTAGAAACTAGAGCAAATAACTACCTTGTTGAAATGCGGGCTTCTTCCAACCATTGTCTTTTTGGCGGGAGTTTCATCGCTAAAAGCATTCAATATACCTTTGAGGCAATTCGGGGCTACAGAATCGAAGTAGGGGACAGCCACGGCAATGTTTTTAGCACCATATAGCTTGGCTAAATCAAGTGCAGAATTAAAGCCTTTATGAAGAAGCACAAAGTTTGTTTTGTCCTTCTCATCGAGGCTGTTTTTATAGGGCATGAAGATAATATGCGTAGCCTTTAGGTTATAGCCCTTGGTAATTACCGCATTGCCGATTTCACAGTAACCAATAGCCGCAAGCTCTGTTTGTAACTCCTTGCCCCCCCTTTGCAAAAATTTCCAAAGTGAACTGATTTGCCCGCTTGTTTGATAAATTGACATCACAGGGGCAAACTATTGCGTCGTGTTTAGTGTCGGTGATTTTGTTTGGGGAGTAGGTGATTTTAACTGTCTTTTCCATAGCTATTCTTCAACCGTTGTAGTATAACTACTTTTTTAAAACATTCCCTAGTTTGTTTCAGGGCTAGTGCGAGAAACCCGCTTCTTATTAACAGACACTTTTGTGTTAGCTATAAGCAAGCAGAAGATATGCAGTGTGGCAGTTGAGTAAACTGGGCCAGATTGCCGTTTTTTTAAAAACCCATGAGCTACATTATTACGTAGATTGAAACCACGATAATCCACCATTACCCAAGAGATATAGCGGTAGATTGGTTCCGAAAGATAAGGTTTCAACTCGGTTAAAATTGAACGAAGTGGCTTTTCTCTGAATGTACCTGCCTCAGGTCTTGTTGTTTGGCCACCGAATATAGTGAGCAGGTGTCTTAAAAAGTCCTCTAACTGAAGAGTTAACACATAAGTAGCATGAAAGTGATCACCTTTGAAATAAGATTTGAGTCCCTCTAGTACCGTCTCGTGGGTATCTTCGTCAATGGCCTTGATTTTGGCGAGGAATTTCTCAAAATCTTGCAAAGTTACCTTATTTTCTTTGATTAGCTCTGTTAAAAACCCTGTGAGCCAGTTGAGAGCAAGTTCTGCTTCCAATTTGAAGTTTCCCATCACATGATCTTCCTGGATGTCCTTCTCAGTTTGGGGCCTACTAACCGGGTAGCGATCACTGTAGTGGACAGTTCTAACTAGGTATTGAAGGACATGCCTTTTCTTTAGTTTCTCAGTCAATCTAACTGCGTGATTCCAATCTGGAAAAAAAGTTGGGAGAGTTCCCATTTTTTCTGGTACCTCTTCTCTAGTGCCTAAGCTCATTTTCATGTACTCAAAATCTTTAGGGTCGATTTTGATTGTTGATGAGATGGTTTTAAACTCCCTGTTGTTTATAGCTTGCCGTGTTGCGTGTTTGATCTCGTCAATTAAGCTGTTTACTTTTTGGGTATTACCTAATTTGGAATATTGTTTGACTGCTTCTTGGAGAAAATGTACGCTAACTAAGCCACTTCCCGACTTGGCTTTTGCCTCATCTACAAAGGACTGCCCAATCTCGTCTTGAACTAATCTGTGCTTCATAGCCGAAGGATCAAGTAATTTTGTTAGGTTGGCCCTAAGGTTTAGAAAACTTCGCTGAAGGTGAAAGTTTTTGTCCGAGTGATAGCGTGATATAACTACCCCACACACAGCAATATATTTTTCTACCTGATGTTTTGAAAAGAAGTTGTCTAGGGCTAAGACCAGTTCAAACATTTCGATTAGCCAGCGATAGTTTTCTGTTGCGATTGTTCTGTTGATCTGCTCAGTGAGTTTAGTTACCACATTAGTGGTTAGGGGGTGTTCGTCTTTTTTACCTTCCAATGTTATCGATAACTCAGTTGCTCGTTGCAAACAATCGAGTTTTTCAATTATAGTATCGTCATTCTTGTAAGCATTAACGCATAGTAGGTATTGTTCTATTGCTTTAATAGCAAAAAGGTGTTTTCTCTTTGCTTTTAATTTCTCCCAAAGAAAATCAAAGTACCTAGCCTTAAGAATAGAATTCCGACTTTCTTTTGCACGCTTTTCAAAATACTCGAGTGATTTTGGGGAAAAGGAATCTGGGTCGGGGAAAATACTACCATTCGTAAAAGTAGCCATTGGCGTAAATCGTTCCGTTTTCAACCCATTGTTGTTAAATCTATTTTTTGTCATTAATCGAAATAAGAGGAACTCCCACCCCAACTGTTCTTTCTGTTTAGGAGTAAGATCACATTCCTTTTCTTCCAGTACCTTGCGGATAATGTCAGCGATTTCAAAATCATACCGAACCGTGTTGGATTGGGTCTCTATTTGGGAGATAATCTGACTGAATTCCGTTTTCTGCATGCTAAAAATGTTGTGTGGTCGCCCTACTTTGCTGATAGTAGTGGTCCCAACTGTGGAGCCTTAATATCCAAATCTAACGGAGTAGTGAGCTATGACCACAACTACTAAGTGATATCAAATTAGGACTTGACATATCCGTAAACCTATCATAAAATTATCATAAATGCAAGTAGTAGAGCCTCTTACTAAAAAGCAAAAGCAAACCCTTGATTTTATAACCTCTTTCAGGATAGAAAACTCTTACTCCCCATCCCTAAATGACATTGCTAAATACCTAAAAACCAAAAACTTAAGTACTGCTCAATATTATGTGGAACAGTTGGAAGAAAAAGGTTGCCTAAAAAGATTCCCCAACAGAAGCCGTGGAATTATGCTTCTAACTCAAGCCCAATCTGTGCCTCTTTTGGGATACATTGCCGCAGGGGAGCCAATAGAACCTATTGAAAATCCCGAAACTATTGAAGTTCCTGCTAGTATTAAATTAAAGCCCAACCACTCTTACTACGCCTTGCGGGTTAAAGGAGATAGTATGCAAGATATGAACATTGCAGATAACGACACTGTTCTTGTACAGCACCAAATGACAGCCGAAAATGGTGATGTAGTGGTGGGTGTTACAGAAAAAGGGGCCACCCTTAAGACATTCAAAAAGAGGAGAGGTAAGGTTATACTGGAGCCGAGGAATCAAGATTACAAAGCTATTGAGCCCAAATCGCTGGAAATAAGGGGCAAGTTTGTTGGGCTGATAAGGAGCGCCTGCTATGAGTGAAAAAAAGAAAACAAAAACAATGTTCAAATTGGCAGAGCTTTTCTGCGGTCCCGGAGGCCTCGCACTGGGGGCAGTTTCTTCCTCGGTCGAGGGCGGTAGAGGCAATTATTACGGGGTAAAATCCGTTTGGGCGAATGATATAGATCAGGATTCTTGCAAAACATACTCAAAAAATATTCATGATGGAGACAACAGTTATGTAGTTTGTGCACCAGTTGAGGAAGTCAATTTTGAGAACGTACCAAAATTTGATGCCTTAACCTTTGGCTTTCCCTGCAATGACTTCAGTCTAGTGGGTGAACAAAAGGGATTTGATGGAAAATTCGGCCCCCTCTATACCTACGGTGTTAAAGCAATCAATAAACACAATCCAAAGTGGTTTATGGCAGAAAATGTGAACGGTTTGCAGAGCGCTAATAATGGTGAGGCTTTCAAAACTATTCTTAAAGATTTACGAAAAGCTGGAAAAGGTTACAACTTAACCACACACCTCTACAAATTTGAAGAATATGGTGTGCCGCAGACTCGCCATAGGATTGTGATTATCGGTATAAGAAAAGATTTAGGTCTGAAATTCAAAGTTCCTGCACCCACTACCCCAGGCAACTACATTTCGGCTTTTGAGGCTCTTAACAATCCTCCTATTCCAAGTACTGCACCAAACAACGAAAGAACAACCCAGTCAAAACTGGTTGTGGAAAGGCTTAAGCACATACCTCCAGGTGAAAACGCTTGGTACGAAGGTATTCCTGAACACTTACGGCTTAATGTGAAGAGTGCAAGAATGAGCCAAATATACAAGCGCCTTCGCCCCGACAAACCTTCCTATACAATTACAGGAAGCGGTGGCGGAGGAACTCATGGCTACCATTGGGAGGAAAATAGGGCCCTTACAAATAGAGAGAGAGCGAGAATACAAACATTCCCAGACACCTTTGTTTTCGAGGGGAGTAAAGAAAGTGTTAGAAAACAGATAGGGATGGCCGTTCCTCCAAGAGGGGTTCAGGAAATAGTTACAGCACTGCTAAAAACATTTGCGGGAGTTCCATATAAGTCGGTACGAGCAAAAATCACAAACGGGAATGATCATATTCAGCAGGAGCTTCTGTAATCAGATTTTCCTTATCAGTCTTTTCCAGCTCTCTTTGTCTCTGTGGAGTTCTCCCGATCTTTTAGCATATCTGAAACCGTGTTCAAAATTTAGTCCAGGGATACTGTTTACTTTTTCCAACTCTTCTACATCGCACCAACCTGCAATTTCACAGTACATGTTTTCAAATTGTGGTATTTTGTTTTCGTAGGTGCCAAAGTGCTCCTGGTTTTTTAATAGCTCTTCGATCCTATTTTTGGTAATTCTAAGCAAGTGGTCATCAGGAATGTCTGGCCGACAGAATATGTAAATATCAGAGCGTCTTTCAGGAATGGCGATCTCGTTTTCGCTAAGGATAAGGTAGGCGCTTTTCGGTTTGGACGACTTTATCCCGATTTCTATTTTAGGCTTTCTCTGTACTCCTCCCTCGACCACGCCTATTACATCCTGTGGCACAATATTGCCGTGTATTGCAAAGTCCAATTCAACTTCCAGACTAAACTCTTTTTTCAGAAATTTCAAAACGGCAACTTCGGCGAGTTGCCCCTTTACCCAGTTCGTGATTTTTTGTCCAAATTCCCTTTGTCTGGTGGTGCCCCAATCTGATAGCACATAGCCTCTAAAGTGCTGGGCTAAGGCGAAATCTAGGCATTGCTGATAATCTTCAATATTTAGTTCAACCAGCCGCCATTTGAAGTTTTCAAGCCAAGTTTCTAGTTGCTCTTTGTCAAAGTAAAACCTTCCCTTTCCGTTTTCTCTTGCTAGGCAGGAAAACTCACCCGCATTTCTGAAGTAGTTATCGAAAATTTTTTCATCCAGAGCTAGGAGCTTAATTGCTTCCTGCTTTGTGATTTTGTTTTGCATGACCACAGTTTACCCTATTCTGCCAAATGTACCATCGGGAGTTTGTGGGTAGTAGCGATTGGGGTTATAATAAGCGACATCTGGCTCCGCGGGCTGGACTCGAACCAGCAACCGTTGCCTTAACAGGGCACTGCTCCACCATTGAGCTACCGCGGATCGTAGTTGACATTCTACTCCAAAGTATAGCAAAAAATCAACAGCTTTCTAAAATCCCACCCATCCAACTTTCCGAGCCTCCTAATATACAATAACCAGTTTATAGCTGGTCAGTGGTAATTTCTGGAAGCTGATTGGTTGACAAGAGTAGGGGGGAGTATCTAGTATTAAACTATGGAAGAAGCTGGAAAAGTGGCAATGTATTGTGCCAATTGTGACGCAAAGCAAAAAGTGCTTGAGGGGGAGGTAACTTGCCCGGTGTGTGGTTCTCTTTTGGACCCGGCTCCGGATACAGAGGAGGTTGAGCCGGCCGAAGATCATGTGCTGGGTTTGGAGATAGACGAAGATGACGGCACTTTGGGAGCAGAGGACTGACGCCACTCTTCAATTGCTTTATGATTTCCTGACAGTAGTATCTCAGGCACTTCCCACCCTTTATATTCCCTAGGCTTAGTGTATTGCGGGTACTCGAGGTAGCTACTAGCTTCTAGCTCTTGGCTCTTAGAAAAGGATTCATTTTTAAGAGACTCCTCATTAATTACCCCAGGCAGGAGGCGGGCAACACTGTCTACCACCACCATGGCCGGAATCTCACCTCCGGTTAAAACATAGGGCCCCACTGAGATTTCTTCATCTACCAGGTGATTATGAACCCTTTGGTCAAAGCCCTCATAGTGGCCGCAAACAAGAGTGAGAGCCTTAAGTTTGGAAAATTCACCCGCTTTGCCCTGAGTAAATTGTTTACCCTGGGGGGTTAATAACACTTTACGACCGGCTTTTTTAAGCGAATTTAGAGCTGTGTCCACAATATCCACCCGAAGTATCATCCCCGGCCCCCCGCCAAAGGGGTGATCATCTACACTATTATAATTATCTTTGGCAAAGTCCCTCATATTTACTATGTTAATCTTTACCTTGCCCTGCCCCTGCGCCCTAGCCACAATTGAGGAGTCGAAAACACTCCCAAAAGCCTCCGGAAAAAGAGTGAGAATATTGATAATCATGCTAGAATTTTAACATGCATCGCCAATTTGCCCCACTTTTTAAAAACCGCCAGTTTGTATTGCTTTGGATTAATCAGGCTCTTTCTCAGATCTCTTATAATCTTTTAAACTTTACTTTGGTAGTGCTGGTTTACAAACTTACCCAATCTACCCTGGCGGTTTCAATCTTAATTATCTTTTTCTTTCTGCCTTCCCTAATTTTTAGTCTGCCGGCCGGTGTAATCAGTGATCTTTTGGATAAAAGAAAGGTGATGATTGGGGCTGATATTCTTTGGGCGGGGACGGTTTTTTTAATCTTTTTAAATAGGGATCACTTTTGGGCTGTGCTATTCCTAACCTTTGGAGCCAAATTTTTCGATTCCTTCTTCTTTCCGGCCGAGGCCGCCGCCCTGCCCCAGGTAACCAAAAAAGAAAACCTCATTGAGGCCAACTCGTTATTTAGTTTTACCACCTATGGCGCCATGCTTTTAGGCTTTGGTTTGGCCGGCCCCCTAATGCGTTTTGTTGGTCAGGGAGCTCCTCTGGTCTTAGCCGGTATTCTAACCTTTGGCGGATCTTTGGCCTTGGCGGCCCTTAAGCCTCTTAAAGGGGAGAGTAGTTTGGGACAAATTATAGGAGGCGGGGGTTTCTGGAGCACAATTTGTACCAAAGTAGAGGAGGGTTTAACCTTTCTAAAAAATCAATGGGTGATTTTGGGGGCCATTGTTGTCTCTGTCTTGGGCCAGGTTTTTTCAACCCTGCTTTCCAACATTATGCCTGAGTATGCTGAAAAATCCTTAAAAGTGGCCGCCGAGGATATCAGTTTTGTTTTGGTTTTGCCGGCGGCCCTAGGGATTGTTTTGGGACTTTTTACCCTAAATAAGTTTTTAAAGCCAAGATTAAAACGCGTTTCTGTAAGGCTGGGAATGGCTCTTTTAAGTTTGGCTTTGCTGGGGTTGAGTCTGGCTCCACTTGCCAAAAGATTAGTAAAAGATTACCACCTTGTTTTCAATGGCCCTCTGGCTTTTGAAAGTTTACCCGGTGTCAGCGCTCTGGCGGCTCTTTTTGCCGCTTTGGCAGGCTTTGGGGCCGCCCTTATTTTAATACCGGCTCTTACTTTTTCACAGCAAAATATTCCGTCGGGTTTGCGCGGCCGAGCCTTTGGTTTTTACGGTTCTGTGACCGCTTTTTTAGTAATTGGTTTGGTGGTTCCTTTGGGAGGGGTGGCAGAAGTGATTGGCATTCCGGTTATACTGGCCGCCTTGGCAGTTTTTATCTTTACTGCCTTTATTCTTAGTTTCAAAATATCGGCTCTTAAAACGACTCCTTTTGTGTTAAAATAGGATTATGGAAAAATCTACCCCCACAGTTTTATTGGCAGAAGACGATGCCACCCTCGCCCAAATGTTTAAATCGTACCTTACCGGTGAGGGTTTTAATGTGCTGGAAACCACCGATGGCGAGGAGACCCTTAAAGTGTTGGCTGTAACCCCGCCCCAAATTCTTCTTTTGGATTTAATGATGCCTAAAATGTCCGGCTTTGATGTGCTGGGGGCCATGCGGAGTGACGAAAAGCTTAAAAATATTCCGGTGATTGTTTTTTCAAACCTGGGCCAAGAGGCGGACATAAAAAAGGCTCGCGATCTGGGAGCCAAGGATTATCTAATTAAGGCCGATATTACCCCAGACAAAGTGGTAGAGGTAATAAAGAAGTATATCTAGAATTATGTATTGCGATTGTGCTAATTCATCATTCGTAATTCGTAATTCGTAATTGTTTTGACTGCCCAGCAAATTTACGACATTGTATTAAAATCCAAATTAGTACCTTCCCAGAGGCTCGACGAAGCTCGCCATAAAGCCGAGGCTATTGAGCGACCTTTTGAAGATGTCCTCATTTCCGATGGCCTTATTACCGGTGATTTTTTAGCCAAAGAGATTGCCAAATCGCAAGGAATACCCTTTGTAGATTTGGAAAAATATGCCCTGGACCCGGCCTTTATAAAAATCCTCTCCTCCGGGGAGATGGAAAAATACCAGGCAGTAGTTTTTGAAGTTAGAAAGCAGGAAGTTTTGGTGGCCACCACCCTTTATCCCAACCCCAATTTAGAAGCCAAACTTAAGGCCCGTGGTTTTGTAAAAGTGGCTTTCTTTTTTCCCGATGCCCAGGCTTTAAAAAAAGCTGTCAATGGTCTGCAGATTGCCTCTCGTGGGGATTTGGCCTCTTTTGAAAAAAAAGGCGCCGTTGACATATTAAACCAAGCCCTTGACTATGCCATTTTTTTAAAGGCTTCTGATATTCACTTTGAGCGCCAGGAAAAAGAGGTACTGATTCGCTTTAGAGTCGATGGTGTTTTGTCCGATATTGCCCACCTACCTACCACAGTGCACCCTGAACTGGTGAGCCGCATTAAAATTTTGTCTAACCTTAAGTTAGATGAAAAACTAAGGCCTCAAGATGGCCGGTTTTCCCATCATTTTGGCGGCCAACGGTTCGATTTGAGAGTCTCTATTTTACCTTCCAATTTTGGCGAGTCTTGCGTTTTGCGCCTTTTGGCTTCCGGCGCCAGGCCGCAAAGTTTGGCCTCGTTGGGATTTAGTGGCCAGTCGCTAAACTTAATCAATAAACATTTAAAAAATACCTTTGGGATGATTCTGGCCACCGGACCAACCGGCAGTGGCAAGACTACTACACTTTACAGTTTAATAAACCTTATCAATGTGCCGGAAGTCAAAATTTGCACTATTGAGGATCCGGTTGAGTATTCTCTCAATCGGGCCACCCAAATCCAGGTTAACCGTAGAGCAGAACTTACCTTTGCCAACGGATTGCGCTCTCTTTTAAGGCACGACCCGGATATTATGATGGTGGGTGAGATTAGAGATCCAGAAACGGCAGACCTTGCTATTAATGCCGCTTTAACCGGCCACTTGGTGTTTTCCACCCTTCACACCAACGATGCAGTAGGTTTTTTTGATAGGTTGGTAGATCTGGATGTCCCGCCATTTTTACTCTCCTCCACAGTTAGTTTGGTGGTAGCCCAGCGATTGGTACGCAAGGTGTGTAAAAAATGCACCGAAAGTTATAAACCAGATCCTACCATTGTAGATCAAGTGGAAAAGTTGGCCGGCAAAAGCCTTAAAAAAAGCACCTTTTTCAAGGGTAGGGGTTGTTCCTTTTGCGGTAATACCGGTTTTTCGGGCCGAGTTGGTATTTACGAGGTACTGCCTATTACCCCGGCTTTGCAAGGGCTGATGACCGGTAAATATTCAAGCCAAGATATATTAAAAGAGGCGCAAAAGGCCGGGTTTTTAACCATGGTGCAGGATGGGGTGGAAAAAGCAGAGGGTGGTTTCACTACCCTAGAGGAGGTCTTAAGGGTGGTAGGTAAGGCATAGCGATGAAAAAAAAAGACATATTTAACCCTAAAAAAGCGTCCCAAGTAAAGCTTACGCTCGATCAAAAGATATTTTTTTGCTCCACCCTTTCATACTGTTTAAGGTCGGGTATTGCTTTAAGCCGCGCCTTAAATATTATTTTGGGCTTTGAGGATTTAGATAAGAGGTTAAAACTGGTGGCAAGGTTAGTTACTTTGGATTTGAATGAAGGCAAGAGCCTATCTTTCGCCATGGGTAAAGTATCCAGAACTTTCGATAAAGCCTTTATAGCTTTGGTAGAGGCGGCCGAACAAACCGGCCAGTTGGATGCAGTTTTTGACGCTATAGTAAAAGATTACCGGCGCGAGAAAAAGCTGGCTTCGGAAATCAAACAGGCCCTGGCTTACCCCTCAATTGTTATATCTGCCATGACAGTGATAGCTTTTATGATGGTAGTGGTGGTTATTCCCAAAGTGGCCGATATGTATAGCCGCATGCAGTTGGATATGCCCATTTACACAGCCATTATTTTGAATTCCTCCGTATTTATTAACGAGCATGTTTGGGCCGTGCTGGGAGGGATGGCCGGTTTTATAATAATCAATGTCTTAATTATTGCCAAGGTGCCGCAGGTAAAGGTGTTTTTCAAATTAGTCATTTCCAAGATGCCGGTTGTTAAGGGGTTATTTGTCAATTATGATTTGGCGCGTTTTTGCCGCTCGGAGGCGCTTTTATACGCCAATGGGGTGCCTATTTTAAATTCTATGGAAATTGCCACCTCGGTTTTTTTTAGAGTGCAGTTTAGAAAAGCTATGGTGGCAGTTAAGGAAGGTGTCAAAAAGGGAGTCAGTATTAAAGCCTCTTTTGAACAAACGGGCGCCTTTCCTTCCTTTTTTGTGCAACTTATTGGGGTGGGTGAGGAGACCGCTTCGTTGGAACAGGCTTTTGAAAACTTAAGCGCCTATTTCGATGAAAAGGTGACTGAATCTGTCAATCGTATAGCTAGTATGATAGAACCTTTGCTAATGGTATTTTTGGGGGTGATGGTGGGAGGGATGATTTTTTCCATTATTACTCCGGTTTACCAAATGGTAGGGGGGTTGGTATGAAAGGCTTTACTCTTATTGAAAACTTGGTGGCTATGGCTCTTTTGATGATAGCTTTGGGGGGAGGTTTGGTGGCTGTGGGGCAATTTAACAAAGGTAAGGCAGTTTTTTACGAGGCTATTAGAGTTAAATCCGGCCTTAACGAGCAGTATGTTAAAGCTATTGAGGGCACTGCCTTTGGCGAAGACACGCCTCTAAAGTTTGGGGTTTGCTTTGAAAGCGACCGCTACTATCTTTTTGCCACCACTAGTGTCTGGTCTGAAAGGAATAATACCTACACTCAAATGATTACTCTGCCGGAAAATATGGAGTTTTCCGACTTTAATTTCTTAAATGACTGTGAGGGCCAAAGTAATAGTTGCGCCATTTTCTTTCCCATTACCGGGGCTTTAGAACAAGCCGGATCGGTGGTGCTAAAAGACAACAAAACCAGCCAAGAATACATTATCAGTGTTTCCAAAGGCGGGCTGGTGGAGCTCACCACGCTTTAAATTATGCTAGTTGAATTGCTAATCTCATCTTTAATTATTGCCTCGGTTTTGTTTGGCTCATCGCAGGTTTTGTCTACCGTGGCAGAAAAGGGGGATTTGGCTCTAAGGCGCCAGGAGGCTCAAATTTTGGCTCACAATGAGATGGAAAAAGTGCTGGTAATCCAGGAGAATGCTTGGCCTTGGCTTTGGGCAGGGTTTTGCAGTCAGCCTAACCCTTGTAAAACAAGCTATTCGTGGGGGATGTGGTGGATTTCCAGCGGTAGCCAAGATTTTGGAGATTATCACATAGATGTTTGGGTTGATAATGTGGGTTTGCTGGGTCTTCAGAAGAAAATAGTCACTGTTAAGGTATCTTGGGACCTTTACGGCGGTGGCGAGGTAATAGAGAAGATGATTATTACAAGACCGCAGGTGATATGAAAAACAATAGAGGTTTTACTCTAGTGGAAGTCTTAATATATGTGGCCCTTTCGGCAATTTTGGTGGCTGTTTCGGCCGTTTCGCTGAAAAGTATTTTGGATTACCAAGAGGTGATTGTAAAAAAGGGCTATCTTTACGAAAATTCCGGCCGTTTCTTTGCCAATTTTGCGCTTGACACTAGAAATGCCACCGGGTTTCAAATTTTGGATTCCGGGCACCGGGTACACATTTTAGGGACACCAACCATTGATTATTTTAGAGAGGGGGAACGACTTAAAAAACAGGTGGGGGCAGATGAGGCCTATTTTATTACCGATGCCCATACTGTTGTCACCGGTATTACATTTAGTGTGGCGGCCGGGGTGGTAAAGGTAGATGTTAATTTTAACAGTGGTGAATACACGCCCACAGGTTATTACTGGGCGAGAAATTAATGAATCAAAAGGGACAGGTTTTAATTTACATTGCCGCGCTTTTAAGTTTAATTTTTATAGTAATTGCTGTTAGCACATCGCTTATCTTTGTAAGCACTTACCGCTCGTTGGGTTTGGCTTACTCCGGCAGGGCTTTTTATGGGGCCCAGAGTGGTACGCAGGAGGCAATGCTTGATTTGTACTTAGATAGCGGCTTTACCGGCAAGGAGTTTGATCTCGATGGGGTGGCCATAGAAACAGTTGTCACTCCTACCGGTGGGGGGTATTATGATTTTGAGTCGAGGGGTGTTTATAAGGGCAAGTTGCGCCAAATTGTAGGGGTTTTTAGAGACAGAATTACCTACATTCAGCTGATTAGTTGGCATGAAAATAGCGATTTTTGAAGTAAAACCTCATGAGAAAGTGTTCTTTGCCAAGGCTCTAGCCGAGCACGAGCTTTTCTTTTCGTCCCTAGAGGCAGATGAGTATGTTTTGAAAGAAGCCAAGAAACTGCCCTTTGGGGCAGTTTCGGGGTTTATTTACTCCAACTTTACCAAAGAAGTGTTGGATTACTTCCCAAAGCTTAAACTTATTGCCACCCGCTCCACTGGCACGGATCACATAGACAAAAAGGAGTGTAAAAGCCGGAAGATAACCATTCTCAATGTGCCGGAATATGGTACCAATACAGTGGCCGAGCATACCTGGGGGCTAATCTTAAGCCTCACTCGTAAAATATACCCCTCTATTGATCAGGTGAAGGAGCAGGCTGATTTTTCCAGGGAAGATTTATGCGGCACAGATGTTTTTGGCAAAACGCTGGGGTTAGTGGGTTGTGGCAAGATTGGCACTCGGGTAGGGGAGATTGCCAGAGTTTTCGGCTGTCGGGTCATTGCCTTCGACCCATATTGTTCAGCTTCCGACTTGGGCAAGGTTGGTTTCTTAAAAGCAGAGCTTGACGAAATCTATAAAAAGGCTGATATTATCTCCTTTCACGCCCCATTAACTCCTGAAACT
>JBDRAO010000010.1:0-2588 GCA_043823645.1 bacterium | reverse complement strand
TTTAAATAGAAAATCTGAGGGTGTTGTAGTATTCTCGGACATATTACCTAGCAAAAATTAATCCAAGTTCTGAGATTTCGCTTGACAAACTCGTGCCTTACATCTATAATCATATCAAATTGGCATTAGCCACGGCTCTTCTGCTTCGGCAGGAGAGAGAAAGAAATCATTTGCACAACCTTATCTTTTACCTTTTGAAAATCCCCTGTGTCTAGCTCAGCCAACTTATCTTCTATTCTCTTAGCGCTAAAAACTCTTAGCTGGGAAATCAGTGTCGAGACTGTTTGACCCTTTATAGTCACCTCAACATAATACTGATTATCTTTAATTTTCGTACTCATGGGAACTCCTAAAAATAGTTCACGGTTGAATTTTCTGAGAACCAAAACCGGCCTTAAGTATTTATCGTGTTTGCCGTCTTCTTCGTATCCAATATTAACACCCACTGAAACCCACCAAATGTCTCGCTCCTTGAATAATGGGGGCTTAGCTAATCGGTGATGGCAGTCCTTTTTTTTCTCTATCCACCCATCAAAATCTTTAGCATATTCTGTGGGCCTTGCTTCTGCGGCAGGTTTTTGTTCCATATTTCCGTCCTAGACTGCAATGTTGTGTTTCGTCATAGTTTCCAAAATACCGCCAATAGCCTCTCTAAGATTGGCTCTCGTTTCCTCCAGAGTATCGCCACAAGTGTGGCACCCCTCTAAGGAGGGCACATAGCCGTGGAAACCGGAAGGCTCATCCGGCTCAATAATAGCCCTGAAAGTATATTCTTTTGGATAGCTCTTGTGGTTGTTCATGCGCAAACAGATACTAACATGGGAAACGATCACACCGCAACTACAAAAAAAACCGCCATGGGGTGCAAATTAAAAATAGCGGGCCATCAGGCAAGCCACTGCCACAAAGGCACCAGAGACACGGAAATGCCGCCAATATCAAGTCGCTTTGCCACATCCCAAGTTACCAGCGAAGCGGCCTCTACCTTCAAAGCCTTGGCCGCTTTTAGCAAAGACTTGACTTCCCTTTCCGGTATCCCCGCATAAGTGTCAGCGAAAGTAACTTGGACCAAATCGACTACCTTTTTGTTCTTAGCCGCCACAAAATCGACCTCGTTTCCAGCATAGTCTTTCCAATAAGACAGAGAAAATCTTGGGTCGCGCACACTTTGGGCATGCAATTTGTGAAAAACCGCCTGCTCCATTAAATGACCCACATCTTGCGAAAGAGCGATGCTAAAGTAAGATGAGAAGTAGTTATCAACTAGATACGCTTTCTTGGGAGTCTGAATTCTACCCCTAGCGCTTTGGGAAAACATTTCCAAGACAGCCACAAAGAAAGACCACTCCAGCCAATGCAGGTAGCGAATCACTGTGGCCTTGGAAACCTTGAAACCGGCGCTTTTTAGGGAATTGGCTAATTTAGAATAAGTAAAAGTTCGCGTTCCGGGCAAGAGGCGTAAAAGAGCAGAAAAAGCCTCGCTGTTTCTCAAGTTAAAACGCTCCACAATATCCCGGCTCACAAAGGAGGCCAAATAATCCGACAGTATCAGCGGACGCAAGCCTTCGTTGGCAAGAGCTATTTCGGGCATACCCCCAAAAGTAAGATACTGGCGCAATTGGCCAAGCATTTCCGCATGAGGCAGTAACTTTAGCTTAACACCCTGAAATCGCAAAAACTCATTCCAGTTAAGGGGGAAAATGGGAATAGTCACTGTCTGGCCGCGAAGCTCCGTGGGAATTTCTCTGGAAGAAAGTTTTGAAGAGGAACCGGAAAGAATTAGCCGGTAACGGCCGGCCTCATTGACTCTCCTAGCCCAGAGGCTCCAGTCAGGTATCTCCTGAATTTCATCCATTAAAAGCACCAAAGGCTTTCTGCCTTTGAGCTCACTCAAAAGATCAACCAAAGCAGTGAGAACTTTAGTGTCTTTGGGAATTCTTTCATCCTCAAAGTTAATATAAACACACTTATCCTGGCCATACTTCCTGGCAAAATCAAGCAGGGTAAAAGTCTTACCCACCCGCCTAAAACCGGTAACCGCTATAATTTTTTTTACCTTGGGGTCGAAATAGGAAACCAAATCCACCTCCCGGGGTTTAATATCCGGCAAGGGGGAGCTCCACCATTGTTTAAGCATTTCGGCTAGCAATTGTTTCATAGAATATCTGCTATGATACAATACTCGCAAAAATTGTTCAATAGGGTACTAATTCTTGAACGTTTCTATTTTTTGCAATTTATGTTTTGTAGCTTTTTGTAAACTGGTAAACTGTTATCAGTTACCTTACAACCAAAAGCGAAGCTGGTACAGCTTCGCATAATATGCAATACTTTGTCTTAACCACGAAAACACTTCGTATAAAAGAGAGTTATACGCAATTCAAAAAATATTTTTCCGATAATAAGGAATTTTGACAGGCTTTTTAAAAAGGGGAATAAATTTGTTTTTTTATTTATTAGAAAGGGGTATATGGTGTTTTCTCCGCTCCGCTACGAAAACGATTTATTTATAAGGGGAAAAAGACTACAATACAAATACTTAACTTTTGAAAACTACTATGACCAAGATTAAAGATAAGAAATTTAAA
>JBDRAO010000009.1:0-8398 GCA_043823645.1 bacterium | reverse complement strand
GGCATTTGTCATCATACCTTTGGCCTTGTCGGTTGATTTGCTGTCGCCCCCGCTTGTTATATACATAAAACCGCCAAAAGCCATATAAACCAAAAGCCCCAGGCCGGCTAAAATGGTAAAGAGCCCTACCATACTGCTAATCAGTTTTGAAGTGGTATCGGCGGTTCTAAAGGCGGTAAAGGGGCTTTGTAAAATGCCGTACTGTTCTGGAAGAGTGCCTGCTGGGCCCTGGAAGGTTAGGGTTAAAAATTTAGATTCATCGTTGCTCACCACTAGGCCCAAAATTTGGGTAACTAGAAACGCGGCCACCAGAATAACCATGCCCACGCCGGCATTGCTCATCATCGCCTTGGCCTGGCCCACAGCCTTGTCATCCCCTCCGGCGGTCATATACTTGAAGGCGCCAAAGAGAAGGTAGGCAATCAGCATTATCCCTGCCCCTACTACAATAAGGGCAAAGATGTTATTTAGAAGATCACCAAAACCAGTAAGGTTTTGGACAGAGTATCCTGTAGGAGAGACTATTTGGCCTGCTGGTAGTACTGCGAGTTTGTTCATAGTTTAGGGCCCAGGGAAGGTGGGTTGCAAAATGTTCGGCATGCCCAGCACTGTCCCAGCGATACGAACAATAAAGAACGAAACTGTCATGATCACTATTCCGATCACCGCGTTTGTCATCATCTTTTTGGCTGTGTCGGTTGCCTTATCGTCCCCTCCGGCTGTCATATATTTGAAGGCTCCAAAAAATAGGTATACCAAAAGAAGGATACCACCCACAATAAACACAGCGCCAATGACATTGTTGAGCAGGTCTCCCAGTACCATTGACGATTGCGGTCCTCCTCCCGGATTGGCGTATCCGGTGGGGTTGAGAATCTGCAGGCCATACTGCTGAATGATACCTCCAACGGGCGCTCCTCGTATTGTAGGAGTTAAAATTCCGGTTAATGTTCCTGCATTGAATCCTAGGACCTCACCTACAATATCGACAATAAAAAAACTTCCTACCGCCAAAGTAATCCCCACTCCCGCATTGGTCATCATTTTCTTGGCTGTATCTACCGCTTTGTCATCTCCTCCGGCAGTCATATATTTAAAGGCTCCAAAGATAAGATAAATTAAAAACAGCAAACCAATGCCAATTACCATTGTAGTTACAATGTTGTCCAGAAGAAGACTCTGAGTAGCTAATTGAGAGTAACCAGTGGGGTTGGTAATTGTGTTAGGCATTTGGAACGCCCCTTGGGCTAGGTAGTACATATTATGGAATATTAAGCTGCAGAATATTTATTCCCAGAACAACGGAGAGTATCTCGGCAATGAGAAAGGAGGCTGCTACAATAGCCAAGCCTACTGCGGCGTGTGTTAAGGCTTTTTTGGCTTCTTGGACTGCTTTATCATCCCCTCCGGCGGTAAGGTACTTAAAAGCTCCGAAAAGAAGGTAGAGGAAAAACAAGAGGCCCGAAACTCCAAAGACAGCAATAGTAATATTATCCAAAAAAAGACCAAAACCAGTGGCTGTGGGGGCATATCCAAACGCTCCTGGTACTGTTACTGGCCCAAAAATTTGTAAAAACATAAATTATATAAAATTATAATTAAACACCGCTTCCAAAATATTCATAATCCAGAAACTTGAAAGGAGAATAACCAGGCCAATGATAGCGTTAGTGAGCAATTTTTTGGCCGATTGCACTGCCTTATCATCTCCCCCAGCTGTGATGTATTTTATGCCGCCTAAAAGGAGGGCGGAAAAGGTTAGCAGACCCCCCACCCCAAAGACAGCCGGGACCACGCCCGATACAACCTCACCCAGAGTGTGAAAAGGGGCCGGATTTGTAATGGCGATGGCGTAAGCTTGTGGTATTAGTTTCATATTATGGTTTAAAGAATTGATCCCAGCCCGAAATATCCAAAACAGTTGATCCTCCAATAATAGCCAAGATTAACACTGACAAAAATATTACCAAAAAACCCACCAAAGCGCTAGTGATTGTTTTTTTAGCCTCGTCTATAGCCTTAAAATCTCCTTGAGAGGTAATATATTTAATGCCTCCCACTAGCACCAAAAGCAGGGCTACCCCGCTGGCAATTCCCAAAGCTGCCTGGAAAAACCAATCTGCCAAGCGGCTGGGGGTAGTTGGGATGCATCCTAGGGCTGTATTAACACACCCCACCGGTGGTACTCCTCCAGGGGGTCCGGGCTGGGCAAAAACCCTACAGTAAGTGGTTAGGAAAAAAAAGGTAAGAAAACTTATGCTAAAATTAAACTTAATGAAGCGTTTAAAGAGAGTTTTTTCCATTGCGGTAATTCTAGCCACTTTCAACCTCACTGTCAATTTAGCGCCAATAGGTCATATAAGTCGTATAAGACCTATATTAGCCGATGAGGTGGACGATTTGGAGCGGCAAAAGCAGGAAATCGAGGCTCAAAAAGCCGCCAAAGAAGCCGCCGCCCAGAAAGTGGCGGGAGAAAAAGAAGCTGTTGTTACTGAAAAAGTGCAAACAGAGGCAGTCATTGGCGAAAAGCAGGAAGACATTTCCCAAAAAGAAGGCCAACTGGAAACTTTAGCCGGTAGGAAGAAAAGCGCCGAAGAGGTGCTTTCCGAAAAACAACAGGCGCGCAACCTGGCCTTGCGAAATTTCTATAAATTTACCCAAACTCATACCTACGAGTATTTTCTAGCCTCGGCTGGCTCTGGCTTGAGTTCCCTGTCTCGCTTTTTGTCCGGATATCGCAATAGCTTGGATGTTTTTTTTGCCAAAATCGAAAGCCTCAATGGCCAAATTATGTCTCTTAGAGCGGACCTTGGAATTGTGGGCAGTCAGAAGGCCGGTCTTGAAGGCCAGGTGGCCGTGCTAGGCGAGCAGAAAGATTTTTTGGTGGTTAAAGAAGGTGAATTAACCACTCTCCACACCGGTCTTAAAGAGGAGATACTGGGGTTGGAAAATGAAATTGCCAAACTTAATGCCCGCCAGCAGGAAATCTTGGCGGCCCGCTCCGGCAGTTTTACGACCTCGGTGGGAGATGTTCCTTTAACCGATGATTTTAACGCCTCACCGGCCTACAACCCAGGCTTTTCCCCCGCCTTTGCCGCCTTCTCTTTTGGCGCCTATACTCACCGCAAGGGCATGAGCCAATATGGCGCCAAAGGAAGGGCTGAGGCCGGGAAAAGCTATCGGGAAATTTTGAGCGCCTACTATGGCAAAGATGCCGAAAACCGCGATACCGGCGGAACAATTAATGTCGATGGCTTTGGCCCCCTGGATTTTGAAAATTATTATTTAATGGGCATTGCCGAAATGCCGGCCAGCTTTCCCTTTGAGGCTTTAAAGGCGCAGGCGGTGGCGGCCCGATCTTACGCCTGGCGCTATAAAGAGCAGGGCAGTTCAATTTGCACCAGTGAGTCGTGCCAGGTTTTTAGCAGTTCCAAAGCCCAAGACCCACCTCCTGAGTGGCGCCGAGCAGTGGAAGAAACGCGAGGCGAGGTCATTGAAGGAGTGGTGACTTATTATTCTTCCACCACTGGAGGGTATCTTACCACCATGGGCTGGGATACGACAGACGGCCAAGGCGGGGGGGACTGGACCAATAGAGCGTACGAGGCCAAGGCGCAATCCCCCTGGTTTTATAAAAGCTGGTACACTGAAGGTTATTACACGACAAGCGCCAAGTGTGGGCGAGATCACCCGTGGCTAACGCAAGAAGAAATGGCTGATATTTTGAATGCTTTGGTGGTTTTGCAAAGCGGCTCTCAAGAAGAGGTAGATAGAATTTTACCGGTGACTAGTAACCAGTGTCCCATTTCCGGTTTTGGCGGCGACCCTTATTCAATGGGTGATTTGAAAGCCAAAGCCGGCGCTCTGGGTGGAGCTTACGAAAGCATATCAGGAGTCACTACCACCCATTCGGGCAATGGGGAGGTAAGCGCCGTAGTGTTTCAAACTAACCGAGGTCAGGTAACCATCTCCGGGGCCGATTTCAAAAAAGCGTTTAATCTTCGGGCGCCGGGGTATATCTCAATCCGCAGTCCGCTTTACCAAATAGAACGCAAATGAGGTATACTTTAAAGTAGTATGGAGAAAGATTCGCCCTCCAAAATAAAAAAAACCGGTAATACCCTATCTGCCTTCCTGGCTCTGCCTCGCAACACTACTTTCGATGCTCAAGAAAAAGGGGAGCAGATTATTCTTTTAATGCGCCGCCATTGGGCCACTAACATCTGGTGGATTTTGGTGACCTTTTTTTTTGACCTTCCTGCCCCTTTTTCTTTTCCCGCCTTTATTTAAGGGCGAATTTCCCTTAATACCCGCTTTTTTACCCAAGGCGCAACTTCTAACAGCCGTGCTTTGGTATCTGGTTACCATCTCTTTTGTGTTTGAGAGTTTTTTAAACTGGTATTTCAATGTGGCCATTGTTTCCAACCAGAGAGTAATTGATATTGATTTTTCCTGGCCCCTTTACCGTAATGTGTCCGAGTGTGAGTTGTCCAGGGTGCAAGATGTGGGTTATGTGATTGCCGGTTTTGGGGCGACTGCATTTAATTACGGCGATGTGTTGGTGCAGACGGCTTCCGAAATTACCCGCTTTGTTTTTAACAGCGTGCCCAATGTCGATAAGGCTCATGACATAATTACGGATCTGGTGGTAGAGGCGGGAGGAGGAGAAAAATTACGAATTACGAGTTAAGAATTACGAATTAAAAATGTCTTGCAATTAGAGACGATACTCCAAAATTTAATAGGCGTTGACTTAACAGACATAGCCTGGTTGATGGCGATACTCTTTTTGGTGGTTTACTGCATTTTTGCCTTTATTATTGTGCGCCAGGTGAGTTTGCTCACTCGTACTTTAGGCACCGCCCTTTCTCCCTGGATGAAAGTGATTGCTCTGGCCCATTTGGTTGTCTCAGTAGTTATTTTGTTATTGGCGATGGCGCTGATTTAGTTATGAACCTTAAAATTGACCAACTTGGTGTTTGCGAAAATTTAACCGGCCGGACAGTGCGTTTTAGCCTTTTAATTCGGCCGGAGGACCAGGCAATATTTGATTTGCGTGGCCGGGTGTGCGCTGTTTTTGAAGTGGACACCACCGGAAGCCGAGTTGACAAAAATGCCCTTTCAAAGATCGCCGAAGATATTTTTCTACAAAATTATTTTGTAAAACATTTTATTAATAATGAGGGCGGTTTTAAGGAAGTCTTGAGAAAAATAGAAGATCATTTTCAAACTTTAGAGGTTAAAGAGGTGAGTTTTGCGGCAGTGGCGGTGCTTAAAGATTATTTGTATATGGCGCGAAAGGGTAGCTGTTCTTTGGTTTTCTACAGGAGCAATACTCTCTTTGATATTAAAGGGATTACGGCCGATACCGGCAAATTGCAGTTTAGTTCCGGCATGGCCTTAGAAGGTGATGTTTTAGGCCTTACGGCGGGGCACCTGGAAAGAGATGACAGCTTTAAAGATTTTTTGACTCGTTTGCAAGCTCTAGACCCGGTAAAAAATGTGGCGGTTTTTTTGTATTTTGAAGAAGAGAGTCGAGTAATGCCGCCGGTTTCTAAGTGGCAATCGAAACTGGATATTTGGTTGCAAGCACGGTCTAAGGCAATTTATGTGAAATCAAACGGCCAGAAGATTAAAAAAAGCCTTTGGTGGAAGATTACTCTGATTTTCTTAATGGGGCTTTTTTTGGCCGGTACGGTTTTTACAGTTTATAAAAGCCGTCAAGACAAACGATCAGCCCTCGTAAGCCAGGTTTTGGGCGAAAACACCGCCCGTCTTGAAGAGGCGCAAGATTTAGCGGGGCTTAACAACCAGAAGGCCCGTGATATTTTAACTCAGGTGAGCGCCAACCTTACCGAGGCGCAAAAGCTGGCCGGCAAGGACCAAAAAGCGCAAATTGATATTATTTTTCAAAAAATGGAGGCGCTCTTTGACAGGGTTAACAATGTTACCCGCCTGGGTGACAGCGAGCTTTTTTATGATTTGGGTCTTAAGGAGACGGGTGTTTTGGGAAGATTTGTTTGTGATCTTGCCAGTGGTTTGGCAGTGGTGGATAACAGCAATAGGTTGTGGTGGCTGAAGCTCTCGGACGATGTCTTAAAAGTTGATTCGTTGGTTGAAAAATCCTACCCCGCCCTGCAAAAAATGGTCTGTAGTGAGGAGGCGGTATATTTGGCCTCCGGTGATTTTGTTGACCAAGTATCGCTTAGCGAAGATAAGGTTGAGCTTTTAGAAAATATTTTGGGAGAAAAGGAAGGTTTTAAGGGCTATGCCGATTTTTCTGAATATATGGACAATTTGTACTTTTTAAAGCCGTCCTCAAACCAAATTGTAAAATTTGTCTTAGGCAAAGATGGCTTTGGGGAGGCAGTTAATTATTTAGATGATGATCAGAGTGTTTCCAGCGGTATGGGTTTAGTGGTCGATGGCGATGTTTATGTAGGCGGACGGGAAAGTGTTAGTAAATACACCTCAGGCAGGCAGGTTGATTGGGAGCTTTTAAATGCCCTCTCTTCTGATCGCGAATTGGCAAAAATTTACACTAACTCGTCCTTGAGCAACCTGTATATTTTAAACCGAGTCGTGGGCGAAATCTGGATTTTTAACAAAGAGGGCTACTACCAGGGATTAGTTAGACTTAATAATAATGAAACCATTGATGATTTTGCCGTGGGCAATGGGTTTTTGACTGTTTTATCGGGATCGAAGTTGTATCGAGTGGCACTATGAAAATAATTGCCGAAAATCGCAAGGCTTACTTCGATTTTGATATTAAAGATAAGGTGGAGGCTGGGATAAAGCTTTACGGTTCGGAGGTCAAATCGGTGCGTTTGGGCCGGGTAAAGCTGGCCGGCTCGCATGTGAAATTTGTAGGGGGAAGATTACAGGTGGTGGGTTTAAGGATTGGGGTTTACCCCAAAGCGGCCGATAAACATAAATTAGACCCTATGAGAAGCCGAGACCTGCTTTTGCAAAAAAGAGAGATTTCAAAGCTTACGGGTTTGGATTCTCAAAAGGGTTGGTCGGTGTTACCCCTTAAAATATATATCAAGAATAATCTCATTAAGCTGGAGTTGGGAGCCGGCCGTTTTTTAAGAAAGCAAGACAAGCGCGAAAAGATTAAGAAGCGGGAAATAGACCGCCAGGCTAGGAGTGTTTTGGGCAGTAGGGTTTAAAGTTGCACAATTTGTATTTGTGTGCTATATAATTGTACTATCAATTCGTAATTTGTAATTCGTAATTCGTAATTGATTCTGGGGATGTAGTTGATTCGACAAGGATCACGACCCTAAGATGCAAGCCGAGTTTGGTTACTCGCAAAACAGCCAATCTTTAGAAAATGCTGAAGATTTTGACACCCAAAGCGTGGGCGATTTTGCTTTTGCTTACGCATAACCTCCTCATCGGCGGTTACGTCTTTTAAGGCTTTCCCTAGGCGAGGCTTTAAAAAGGCGAAATATTAGCCTAGGCATTAATTTTGTGACTGACGAAATTATTTAGCACTTATCAGTTCGAGTCTTTTACCCTTTTGGCCGATTTTTAAGGGATAAAGGACTTAAAACTTAAAGTCGGATACGCTTGTAGAATTTTTAGGAAAGTTATTCTTGCACCCCGGGTCGTCCCCGGGCATCTCCACCACGTAAAGGAGTACCCACGTGGCAGGCCACGTAAAGGAGTACCCACGTGGCAGGCTAATAGATCTTAACGAAAAAACGACCAGAAGGTCGTTTTTTAGTTTATGGGGGCTTCAAAGATCCGCACCCCTTTTCTTTTTGTTTAGGAAACAATGCCCAATCCAACTTTAGTAAGGCTATTTAGGGGTTACTATCCAACTATTCGAATAGTTGGATAATGGAGTGGTTATAACGGCATTAATATTAGCGCAGTGTTTTGTGAGCCACTTGTATACAGCTATTCGAATAGTGGTATAATCAAGAAGTATGGCCCAGACTTCTAAAAAACCTTTAGACAAAGAAACGAAAGACCGCCTGTTTGGCACCTTTTCTTCCTTTTTCGGAACAGCTCTTAGAAAATTAGATGCCGAGACTGTTCTTTCGGAATTTTTTACTCCCACAGAAAAAATTTACCTTATAAAGAGGCTTATGGTCTCCTATTTTTTAATTAAGGAAGTGGATTGGATTACAATTAGGGGGGTCTTGGGTGTCAGTCTTTCGACCATCAATTCGGTGGCGCATCGCCTTGAATCCGGCGAACAAAAGCTCAAAAAAGAGATGGAGGAATACTATTCAAAGACAGATAAGGGGAAAGAAGCGGCCTCATTTTTGGAGGAGCTTTTTCTGGCAGGAAATAGAGGCATGAACGCAGGGCAGATTAGGCTTCACAGGTTGGAACACAAGAATAGCTAAAGTCACTATCCAACTATTCGAATAGTTGGATA
>JBDRAO010000008.1:0-5989 GCA_043823645.1 bacterium | reverse complement strand
CAAAAGGCTTCGGGCCCAGGCGGAAAGGATGGGGCTTTTAAGATTCACCGGACGTAATCACGCTTTACTCGTAAATAACTACGATTGGTTAAGTAAAGTTCGCTTACTGGAAGACTTTATGCTTGATTTGGGGCGCAGCTTCTCCGTAAAGGAACTGCTTGCCATGGAGACCTTTGCCAAACGCCTCGGAGATACCGGAGCGGGTCTCACGCTTCTTGAATTTCTCTACCCAATTCTGCAAGCGTACGATTTTCTCTATCTCTTCAGAGAGTACGATTGCCGCCTGCAAATAGGAGGGAGTGACCAGTGGGGGAACATTCTTCAGGGAACAGACCTCATTCGCAGAGTTGAAGGTAAAAGAGCATTTGCCTTAACCTTTCCGCTTCTCACCACTTCTGGCGGGGAGAAAATGGGTAAAAGCGAAGCCGGCACCATTTGGCTTGACGCAGAACTCACCAGCCCATTCGATCTGTTCCAATACCTGCAAGGACTCGACGATGGTCTTGTTGCCAGCATGTTAAGCTTGCTCACTTTCCTTCCGTTGGACGAAGTAGAAACAACGATTTCCAACCCGCGCGGAGCACAGGTTAGGCTGGCAACAGAGGTAACGCGGATAGTTCATGGGGATGATGTTGCTGATAGTGTTCTAAATGCCTTTCGGGGCATATCGCACCGAGACCAGGAAAAAACTACTGCCTCCTTGCCAACTTTTCAGCTACCTCAAGATGGTTTAGAGCTTGACGAAGTTCTCACCGCATCGGGAGAAGTGGCATCAAAGGCCCAAGTGCGGAGATTGTGCGAACAGCAAGCCATATGGGTCAACGACGATCGTAACAACCGCATTTTGGATCCTAAACAGTGGATTGCTGACTCATGCGTCATACGCTTCGGCAAAGGCAAGTTTCTGAAAGTAGAACTCTAAAGAGAGAGTGCGCTACACAAATACGGGAGGGGGGATGGGAAAAAAAGGTCGGGGAAGGAAGAAAGGCGAATACAACTATTTGCTCATGCTTGCGGTAGTAGTCACCACATGGGGTGTGGTTCCGGGCTTTGCCAAACTAAGCAACCTCGGAGGTGATATCACCACTTTCTATGTTAACTGGATAGCGGTGGTAGCCGTGGCGACCATCATTACCGCCATCAAAGGTTGGCAACAGCTTAAGGAATATTCCTATCGGGACTACGCTACCATGGCACTCCTGGGAATCGCGTGGCCACTGGTTTATTCTGTCGCTTACTTTGGAGCAGTTCAGGTAGGCGGGCCGGCTTTAACTACCATTCTCAACTATACATGGCCGGTTTTTGCCTTGATCTTCGCGTATGTCCTAAACCGCGCGCAGGCAACCTGGGTTTCCATGGTTTCAGTGATTTTCGCTGCAACAGCGGTAGGAGTAACATGCTTTTTCGAAAGCAGGGTTGGCGTCGGTCTAAGCCTTATGGCGCTATCGCTGGGGACGGTGGCCGCTGTTACCCAAGGTTTCTACTCATCAGCGACGGACCGCTGGAAGTATGATCCTTGGACAATGACGTTCGTGGTAGAGTTAGTAACAGCGGTTGGGGTAACGCTTTTTGTTGTAGCGCGAGGAAGCTTCATCTTTCCTGACCTACAATCACTGGCTTACCTCACAGTAATTGGCGCTATCAGCAATGGGATTGGCTTTTGGGCCTTCCTCGCCGGGAGCCAATCGAGCGGCAATGCCGGAATGAACGCCAAATGCACATGGCTGATCGGTATGTGCCTTGTCCCATTTGCTCAAGTAATTCTGCTCCCGATCCTTGGAGTTGAGCAAATTAGCGTCTGGAAATGGGTTGGTGTTGCCCTAGTCGCATCAAGCTTAGCGGCCCACAGAATTGGCAGCCTTCTCATCAAGAAAAAAGTAGAGCCACCACCTTCCTGGATGAGGCACATTACCTGAGTTCTCGAATGCCGGGGTACCCAAGCGGTCAAAGGGGACGGTCTGTAAAACCGTTGGCTTAACGCCTTCGTGGGTTCGAACCCCACCCCCGGCATTTTTCTTGCACACGGCCCAAGAGCGGTATCAAACCAATACGCTCTTGGGCCAAAGTTTTCTTTGCAGAGATAATATATAATGCTTACAGCACAGGAAAACACAACAGAAACTCGTTGCATAAAAATTTTTTATGAAATTGCCTATAAACCAAGAACTATTAGTACAACTATCTAGCAGGTTTGACACGCCAAAAATTCCTATTATTCAACTGGAAACAAACTCGCCACTCCTCACCAAAGAATTTAAAAAAAGGGTTTTGCCACTTGATAAAAAAATCCGGGCAAGATTTAGGGTTGAATATCATACAGTGACCTCGGCACCAACCGATGAAATTATCTTTAAAAAAACAGCTGAGGATACACTCGAAATCTCCGGCCCAAATGAGGTTGGGAAAATTAAAGTAGCTCTCCGAATGGCCAGTTTTATAAATCTTAAAAGCGACAATCTCTTGCTCCTGCACGCCACAATGGTTTCAACAAAGGAGATAAATATCCTTCTTGTAGGCCCAACCGGAAGTGGAAAAACAACCATTGCTAATTTTTTAAAAAAGCGTCTTAATGCCGAAATCTTAGCAAACGACTTTGTATTATGTAAAAAAACAAAGGACGGCTTGCTCGCCAGCGATTTAAATTTTGCTCAAGAAATCAAGCACCCTAATCCTATACCTGTTAGCTGCATCTTTGTTTGTGACCCTAACCCTAAACCGGGAAGCAGTGATGTTTGGCTTCCAACCAAACAAGAATTCGCAAGGCTGACCTTAAATTCTTTACCTAACTCGCTACAACGAGATCTTCAGCAAAGAGTAAAAGCTTTCTGGAACAGATACGACTATTCTCTTATACCGGTTTTCGCCATTAATACGAGAAAATATTCTGCGGATGTAACATTCGAGCACGCCAAACAAATAATTGACCAATTGCTTGAGCCCGCAGAACTCAAGAAACAGATATCTGTTGCCATAGTGGGACTAGGACAGGTTGGAACACAAATTACCTCTCAACTAATTCATAAAGATTATGTTAAAAAGCTATACCTATACAACCGCAATCAAGAAAAACAGCATGGTATTGCTCTCGATTTCACACAGGCAAGCCGTATTCGCTCTCCAGGAAATGGCCAAATAATAGAATGCCGCGGTTTCAGACAAACACTTAAGGCTAATTTTCTTATCCTTTGTTATCGTGAAAAAACACAACAAGAGGCAAAAAACCCCCTTCCTGCCTTAGAAGAGAGAATGCAGAAAGCAATTCCTCACATTAATATAATAAAAAGGTGGGCTAAAGAAATAAGAAAGGCGCACTATCAAGGCACCGTCCTCATTGTTACTAATCCGATCGAAATTTTAACCTGGTTTCTGTACTGGCACTCCAATCTGGATAACAGTGACAAATTCGACGGAAAAGGACTTACAACCAACCAAGTTTACGGCGTTGGCCTCGAACTTGATAAGGCAAGAGCAGAACTTTATGTCGCGAATACCTTACACAAAAAAGTAGAGATCGCGCCATTCTTGCAACACGGCGAAAATCTTTACCTTCAGATTAAAGGTAAAAACCTCTTCCAAAGCAAACACCGATTAATTGCAGAAGCAACGCTCAAAGCATCTTCCGAAATTAGAAAGCATGGGATACGCACTGTTTACGGCCCAGCAGAGGCCGCAATATCCACCCTGGAAGGAATCCTAGAACTTAAGACTCCTCCCACTTATCTTTCTCTGATTGCGGGAAAAAGCTTTGTTTCTGGCGGGCCAGTCTGCTTTAACTTAAGCATTCCTTCAGCTATAAAAATGGAAAGCAAGGAGCTTAGAAAACACGCCGCATTATGGGAAAAAAGATTCAAGCAAACCGTCAAAGTGCTTGAAAAATTGTAACTTCGCGTTTCAATTGTCGCATTTTATTGCGTTTCAATTGTCGCAGATTTGATCTGGAATAGGCCCGAGGTTAGACCTCGAGCCTTTGTTTCCAGATAACTCTGTCGTGGGCTTCAAAGATCAGTTTATCCCCAATGATTTTTACCCAGATACGGCATCCGATGTATCCCGGAGGGATTCTGTACCGATAGCCATAGAGAGAGATGGTTGAATCCAGCATTACCTTCCTTCTTTCCTCAATGGCTAACATAGTCCTTAGCTCCCGAGGATCCTTCCTCACGATGGATGGTTGGTAGACCTTCTTCGGCGTTTTGCCTTGCATTCCCAGCCCACTAGACTGAAACTCTTTAGTTGAACCATTCCTGCCATTTGAAGAACTTTTTGTTTAGTTCTTCCACAGAGGAAACGGCCAGGTTTTCTCTCGCAAAATCCCTTTGGACAAACCTCCAGAATCTTTCTATACTTCCCTTTGGTCTGGGCTCTTCTGGCATAAGTAAGATTAATTCCCAAAGTTTTGGCATAATATTGGCTATCAGATACATCACTCCCAGCTTGGGGAAAGCTATCCTTCCCATAATGTCTGCTTGCCAAAGATCGTTCGGGTTGGGAGCTACAAACCTCGTTATCGGCTTTACCCTTCCATAATTAAGCCGGCTCGCTCCGTGCTTCACTTCCACTCGCCAAACAGTGTTGGGGTGGACTTTAAGGCCTATGATGTCTCTGATCTTCCTGGCCGATCTCCATGGGCCTTCTTTCTTGACCCGTACGATCTCCAACTCGTTCTTAAACGAGAGTTTACGGTTGTTGCCAGTTCTGCTATCTCGCAAACTACCCAACCCATCGTTCAAGAACCTCTTTGTGTACCGCTCTACCGTTCGGATACTCTTTCCTAGCAACTGGGCTGCTTCCTGCTTGGAGAACCTGCCTTTAAGAAAACCTCTGATGATAAAAGCCCGTTTTTCAACTTCATAGCTCATTCTACTCACCTCCTCGCTCGGAAGTGAGAATACGACATTTCGAATGTTAAAAAACCACGACAATTGAAATGTTAAGTAACAAAAAATCTACTGCTTGACATACCGACGATTGTCGTATTAAGATTCACCTACAACTTAAGAAAGCGTTAAGGGAAGATGAAGTAGACAAGTCTAGTGACACATAGAGATCTGATGCTTGCTGCAAATCAGACGTATAGGCTTTTTCGAATTACTCTTCCTAAGCTAGATTCCTAGCGCGCCCTTTCGACGAAAAACCTAAGGATTAGGAAAGTAGTTGGAAGCGGGAGTGCCCGTTACAGCACGAAAACTGTGTCACATAAGAAACAGAGCAGTTTTAAAGCCTTAAGGTCGTGAGACTTTAGGGGAATTAGGGTGGTACCACGAGTGATGCTCGTCCTTAAATAACTGAAGGGCGAGTTTTTTTGTGCTGGAGTACCCAAGCGGTCAACGGGAGCAGTCTGTAAAACTGTTGGCTTTGCCTTCGTAGGTTCGAATCCTACCTCCAGCACCAGTTGCATATGAACAAAAAAACACTTACAAAAATTAATATTGGCAACATTGGAGTAGTTGATCTTAATATTCCAGTGCTAAAAATTGGGTCGGAAAATCCGAGAGTTCTTCTTATATGCGGTATTCACGGCAATGAAACCAGCGGGTTATTTGTAATCAACCAACTTCTAAGCAACCTTCCCGATATTAAAGGAACTTTATGCATTATCACTTCTGCAAACCCGCTGGCACAAGCATTAAAACAGCGTGAAAATTTGCTTGACCTTAGAGATTTAAATAGGGTATTTCCGGGCGATCGCAAAAATGAAGGCATATCGCAAATTGTGGCAAGCAAGATTTTTACATTTGCAAAAGAATTTGATTTTGTAATTGACCTTCACACATTTCCCGAAGACTGCCCTGTTGTAGCAATTGCCATAAAAACCAGTAATAAAAAGGTAACTGAGCTTTCAGAAACTGCCATTAAAGCTTTTAACCCCGATATCGTTTGGGAACTGCAGCATACCACGAAAAGAGAGGCACATTTTGTAGGGGCTTTAGGAGTCAAGCTTGCCGAAGCAGGGGTAGCTAATTTTGCAGTTGAAATGCCTCCTTTGGAG
>JBDRAO010000007.1:0-6955 GCA_043823645.1 bacterium | reverse complement strand
AAAGTAATGGCCTTTGAGGCTTTTGTAGGGAAACTGCACCGGGTAGCCATGGTCTGCCAAAAAATCGCAAACAATGCTTTCAAAGTAAATATCCTCGTCCGGGCGGGCTTTGCCTGGGTGGGCCACTTTGGCCACTACCTTGCCGCCTAAAATGGGGGCATTAAAAGTGTAGCTTTTGTGAGAGTACCCCTGCGCCAGAAATTCAAGTTCTACTCCCACCACCCCGTAATATTCCTTAAGAGCCGCCAGCACTTGCTGGCGATCATTTGAGTGTTGTTGTTGTAGCGTGACACCCTTTTGCTTGGCCATGCCAAGATTTTAACACATGGGGGTTGCCAAAACACTACTACTTGGGTAAAATCCGAAGGGAATGTGGGTCCATAGCTCAATGGTAGAGCAGCGGCCTTTTAAGCCGTTGACGAAGGTCCGATTCCTTCTGGACCCACCAAAAAATCCTCAGCCTTCTAGCTGGGGATTTTTTTGGTGGGCTCTGGATTGGAGTTGGACCCACGCAGGGAGCGTAGCGACCGAGGACGGGACGACAATTTTTGAGCGGAGCGAGAAAATTGGTAGCGATTTTCCGAAGGAAAATCGGGTGTTTCCTTCTGGACCCACCAATCACAAAACATTCCTATAATACCTCACATTCTCCACCCCGCTTGTAATTAAAATATCAACCACATCAACTCTCAATCTTTTGGGAAGCGTAGGGTGGGTTTTTACAAAATAGGCAAAACTGCGTTTAATATGGCGCAATTTCTTTTCCGTTACGGCAGTAATACCGCGGCCAAACCTATCTGAAACGCGGGTTTTAACCTCTACTGCCACTAGTGTTTGAGGGCTAGTGGTGGTATCTAAAGCCAATATGTCAAGCTGGGTAAAAGAGCCGTGGCGCCAATTGAGCTCCAAAATTTCAAAACCTTTATTTTTTTTCAGCCACTGGACCGCTCGTACCTCTCCTTGCACCCCGAGGCTTTGGTTTGGGTTTTTGGGCATCTTGGGGAAGAGACTTTTTAACTTTTAGAGCCGCCTTGCCAATGCGACCTCTTAAATAGTAAAGCTTGGCTCGCCTTACCTTGCCTTTTTCAACAATTTCAATTTTTTCAATATTGGGCGATTGCAGGGGAAAAATCCTCTCCACCCCAACTTCAGAGGCTCCAATTTTTCTGACCGTAAAACTCTTGCTCTGTAAATCCTGCCCTTTAATGGCAATCACCAAACCCTCAAAAGGCTGAACTCGCTCCTTCTCACCCTCTTTAATTTTGTAGTAAACCTTTATAAGGTCACCAGACCTAAATTCTAATTTTCTCATAAAGTTTAACAATTACCTGACCACCCTCAATGTCTGCCAAAATTCTATCCCCCTTACCATACTGCCCGCTAATAATACCCGAAGAAATAACATTTTCAACCTTTTTTTGAATTAAGCGCCGCAAAGGCCTGGCACCTAAGGTATCAGAAAAACCCTTAATTGCCAACCACTTCCTTAAATTGTCCCCAAACTTTACCCCAATATCCTGATCCGACAGCAGTTTTCGGGTTTTTTTAAGCTCCAAATCAACAATTTTGGCAATGTCATTTTGCTTTAAGGGGTTAAATATTAACACCTCATCGACCCGGTTTAGAAACTCCGGCTTAAAATAACGGTTGACTTCCTCTAAGATTTTTTGTTTTAAGTTTGCAAAATTGTCAACCGCGGCATTTTCACCAAAACCCAGCGAGGCCCGCTTGGTATTGCCGGTGCCAAGGTTGGAGGTCATAATAATAATGCTATTTTTAAAATTGACCTTGCGCCCCTTGCCATCGGTCAAATGCCCATCTTCCATTATTTGCAGTAAAATATTAAATACTTCAGGGTGGGCTTTTTCAATCTCATCTAAAAGCACAATGGAAAAAGGCCGGCGCCTAACAGTTTCGGTTAGCTGACCGCCCTCGTCGAAACCAATATACCCGGGCGGCGACCCAATCATACGGCTCACCGAGTGTTTTTCCATATACTCACTCATATCAAGCCTAACTAACATATCTTCCCGGCCATACATTACTTTGGCCAGAGCTTTGGCCAGCTCTGTTTTACCAACGCCTGTAGGGCCCAAAAATATAAAACTGCCAATGGGACGGTTGGGATTTTTTAAGCCTGCTCTGGAGCGGCGAATGGCCTCGCTCACAGCTTTAACGGCCTCATCTTGCCCCACCACCTGCTGGTGAATCTTTTCTTCTAAAGCTCCCAGGCGCTCTCGCTCCTTGAGAGACAGTTCGGTTACAGGAATACCAGTCATTGAGGCTACAATTTGGGCAATACTTTCGCGGGTGACTTGCGGTTTTTGCTCCGCCTTGGTACGCATCCAGAGCTCGGAAAGTTCCTGGCGCAAAGCTACCAAACCGTTAAGTTCCCCCTCCAAAGCCGGTTGTTCCCTGCCGTCGGCCGCACTACCAAGCCGTTTTTTAAGATCGGCAATTTGAGTCTCCACCAGTTTGAGGTTTTCAGGCTCCTTGACTGCTTTAAGGCGCTCCATAGCGGCCGCTTCATCCATTAAATCAATGGCCTTATCGGGTAAAAAACGGTCGGAAACATAACGACTAGACAACTCCACCGCCGCTTTTAACGCTTCGGGAGAAATAATCGTCTGATGATGGGTTTCGTATCGCGGTTTGAGCCCCTCCAAAATATCCATTGTTTCCGCGCTTGAGGGCTCCTCCACTAAAATAGGCTGAAGGCGGCGCTCCAGCGCGGCATCTTTTTCAATATGCTTGCGGTACTCGTCAATGGTGGTGGCTCCCACCAATTGCAGGTCACCCCGCGCCAGAGCCGGCTTTAGCATATTGGCGGCATCTAGCGCGTCGCCCGAACTGCCTGCGCCCACAATGGTATGCAGTTCGTCAACAAAGAGAATAATTTGACCCTTGGCCTTAATAGTTTCATTAATAATTTTTTTAATTCTTTCCTCAAACTGGCCGCGGTATTGGCATCCGGCTAGAACTTGCCCCATATCAATTGAAAGCACCTTCTTACCAACCAGGGTTTCTGGAATATTGCCGGAAGCTATTCTTTGGGCCAGACCCTCAACAATGGCAGTCTTACCCACTCCCGGGTCTCCCATTAGAACCGGATTATTTTTCTTTCGGCGGGATAATATGTGTACCACTCGCTCAATCTCCCTTTTACGGCCAATTACCGGATCCAGTTTGCCGGCTGAGGCCTGCTCAGTTAAATCAACACTAAAGTGCTCCAAAGCGGTGGCCCTTTTGGTGGCGTTTTTTTGCATCTCGCCAAAACAAACCTGGCAAAGATTAACAAACATTTGCATACCGCCTTGAGACTGGGCTGTTTGAATTGTAGCGGGGCGCTTGCCGCAATGCTGACAAATAACCATCAACAAATTATATCACTTAAAGAGAGCGTTTGACAAGCAAAGGGCAAAAACCGAAACTGTAGCAATTTTGCGCAGCCGAGCCCTGCCTCGCCGGCAGGCAGGCTGTCGTTGAGTCCTTAAAATACAATGAGGCGAAATGCTCGAGGCAAGCCAAAATTGTCTACGGTAAGGTTTTTGCTGGTTGGGACTTTAGTGCTCCCAGATGTCGGAAACCACTGCCTCAGATTTACCCGGCACTTGCTTTATGAGGGTCTCCCAGGCCCGATTCATCTCCTCCTCCACAATCTTCTTGACCTTCGTGGCGTCCGGTTCTTTTGCCTCAACCACAATCTCGTCGTGCACCGTGTGGATAATATAAGCCTCAATATTTTCGGCGCGAAGCCTTCTAAAAACATACACCATGGCGTATTTGGTAATATCGGCCGATGTCCCCTGAATGGGAGTGTTTTTGCCCTCCCGTTCTATTTTTCCAATTTCCCGCAAATAATTGGGATCACTCTGGTCAGGCAAGCGGTACCACCGTTTTCTACCCCCAATAGTGTGAGAAACACCTTGTTTGGCGGCCTGCTTGCCCACCTTGTCCAACCAGGCCTTAACTTTTCTGTACCTTGAAAAATAAGCATTTAAAAGTTTTTCAGCCTCTTGCGGGGAAACTTCAAGCTGGCGCGCCAAAGAGTGGGCCCCTCGGCCATACATTAAGCCAAAATTTATTGATTTGGCATTAAAACGCATTTTTTTGTCTACCTTATCCATTGGCACCCCATACATTTCTGAAGCGGTTAGGGTGTGTAAATCTTGATCTTCTCGGTAGGCTTTCACAAACACCGGATCTTTAGAAGATTCAGCCATAATACGAAGCTCTGCCTGGGAATAATCAGCTGTAATGAGTTTCCAGCCTTTGGGGGCTCTAAAACAACTTCTAAAGGCCGAGTCGGTAGGAATCTGCTGAAGATTGGGGTTAGAGCAGGCAAACCGTCCGGTGGTGGCCCTAAGCTGGGCAAAATCGGGGTGCAGACGGCCGGTCACCGGGTTAACCTTAGCCAAAAGCTTTTCTCCAAAAGAGGAAATCAATTTCTCCACCCCGCGATATTCCCTGAGATATTTGACTGCCGGGTGATCAACCCGAGACAGTAGGGCATCTCCGGTTGAGGGAATATTAAGTCCCAGTTTATCGTTAAAAAGCTCCATTAGCTGTGGCTGAGAGTTAAGGTTAATAACATCGGCCACAATACCAAACAAATCTACCTGATGGTTTTTGTATAAGGGGCGAATTTCGTCTTGCAGTTTTTCGTGCACCTCTTCTCTTTTCTTTCTTAATGTCTCAATTAATTTTCTCCAGCGAGCCACATCGATATAAGAACCTTTAACCTCCATTTCAGAAACCACCTGGGCCACCGCAAACTCAAGCTGGGCAATTTTGGTTAAATTCTCTTTTTTTAAAAGCTCAAACTGTTTTTCAAATATTGGGAATAAAACCAAAGTGTCCAAGGCAGAATAAACCAGGTGTTTTTTTAGCACCCGGCCGGTTCTGGCCACTTCAGCCCAATTGTATGATTCAAAATCCTTATCTAGCTTAAGATCGAGATATTTTTCTGCAATGGCTTTAAGAGAAGCCGCTCGGCGCACCAAACCATTGGTGAGTAATTGTTCTGCCAACATAGTGTCGAAGAAATTCTCAATCGTTATGCCTGCCTGTACTTTTAAAACCGAGTAATCAAACTTGGCATTTTGTAAAAGCTTTAGTATTTTTGGGTTTTCTAAAATTGCCTTAAGGGGAGTAATGTCGGCCTTTTGAGCATCTATAATATAAGAAATATCGCGAGTGCCTACTTGAAGCAAAAGCAAGGTGGTGGAGTGGGGATCAAGTTTGGTAGCCTCAGTATCAACCCCCAGATATTTTTCATTTTTCAAAAGCCCCACCACCTCTTCCACCCGACGGGTGGAATCAATATATTCATATTGGGGGTTTTTGGTGTCTATACTAGATAAACTCAAAACTCAAAACCAAAAGCGCAAAACCACAACTCAAAAGTTAAAACTTTATTGTGATCACCCGCTTTTAGCCATTTAGAATGTTTCTCAGCTTTTCTGCCAATTGCTTGGGATCGCCGCGTCCTTTCAAACTTATCATGGCCGCACCAACCAAACTGTGTAGAGCATTCTCCTTCCCACCTTTGTAATCGGCCACTGTTCTTTGGTTTTCATCAATTATTTTACGAGCAATCTCTGTAACGCTTTCATCATCCATGGCAAAATCTTTCTGGTATTTTTCTAACTTCTCAACAATTTCCTTAGCAAAATCTTCTGTAAGTTCACACTTGGTATTGGCAACTACTCTGGCAACCATTTCCGGCCTGACTTTCCCCCCAGCCTTTTTCAAGCAAAGCTCAAAAAACTCATACTTCTCTTTGTTTTCTGCAATTATAGCAATGTATCGATACGGCACTTGGTATTCTTTTGCTAACTTTTCATCTACCTCCCACGGCAATATTCCCAAACTTTCCACTTTCCACTCCCCACTTCCCACTTTTACGGGAGGGACGTCCGGCTCCGGAAAATACCGGTAATCACTACTCGTCTCTTTGGTTCTTTGCGCAAAAGTCGCCTGCTTTTTTTCGTCCCAGCCCCGAGTTTCCTGCACTAAACTGCCACCGGACTCCAGTATTTCAGTTTGGCGCCCAATCTCATATTCAATGGCCTTCTCCACAAATCGAAACGAATTGATATTTTTCAACTCCACCCTGGGGTTTAGTTTGTACTTGCCTTTGGGAAACACCTGCGAACTGTGAACTGTGAACTGCTTACTCTCCTGTAAGGAAATGTTGGCCTCAAGCCTCATAGTACCTTTCTCCATTGACGCATCACTAATGTTCAACCACCGTATTAATCGGGCCATCTGCTTGAGATACTCTTTGGCCTCACTGGCCGAAGTAATGTCAGCCTCGCTCACAATCTCAATTAAAGGCACTCCACTGCGGTTAAAGTCAATGAGGCTCTCATTTCCAAGGTGTTTCATCTTGGCGGTATCTTCTTCCATGTGCGCCCTATTAATCCGCACCACCTTTCCGGATGGCAGTGGTAATTGCCCACTCACGCAAAGCGGCTTACGGTATTGGCTAATTTGGTAGCCTTTGGGAAGGTCGGGGTAGAAGTAGTTTTTGCGTTCAAAATAAGAATATTTGTTTGTGGTACACCCCAGTGCTGACCCCAAAAAAACCAATTGCTCTAAAGCCACTCTGTTTGGCACCGGTAATGCCCCAGGCATACCCAAACACACCGGGCAAACATTGGTATTAGGCTCCACTCCAAAGTGTTGGGCCCCACAGTCACAAAACATTTTAGATTCGGTTTTGGGCTCCACATGAACCTCAATACCTATAACCGGAACTAAATCTTTTATCATAATGCTCTTAAGGTTTGCAAAACAATTTTAAACTTATTGATTGTATCCTTAACCAAACTGTGGGTGGGCTCATAACCAGCTTCGTGCACCAGGGCATTTCTTACCTTGTGCGCCTCCCAGGCTTGTTGGTAGGTGGCATAAGAGGGAAACAAACCTTGGGCCAACTTCAAATTTTCTC
>JBDRAO010000006.1:0-3096 GCA_043823645.1 bacterium | reverse complement strand
AGAAGGAGGAGGGTGCTGTGAAAAATGCGGGTGGGTTGGTGGTGGTTTTTCTGGCTGTTGCCATTGTAGTCCTGTTTTGCGCCCCGCCACAAAAGGGAGTAAACACTGTGGTGTCACTGCAGAATGGGGCTTGTGGCCTTCCCGGGTGTACTTACTGGGAAGAGGATTATGGAGATTACACCTGCATTGGCAATGAACCACAACCAGGTTTGACCTGGGAACTGGTTCCGTGCGTCTACTTCCAACCCGGTTGCCGTGAGGATGGGCGGTGGTTCAGAAAAGTGTGGGCCGGGTGCGGATGCAATGAGCAAGAGAAGTTTGTTCAGGAAAATGGTACAGGGCTGTAAAATGAACAAACTTTTCTTGCCAATCAGTGAGGGGAGGGCCCAATGCAAGCGATAATTCCAGAATTACTATTGCTTGCTTGGCCCTCCCGTAAGTTTTTGCCCCAGTCAACCACTAATACTTTTAATTTCAATTTTACGGCTGTATTTCCGGTAGGCTTCTTTTTCTTCTGATAGCTTTTGGTACTTATTAACTAACTCTTTGGCTTTTTGGAGAGTGTTTGTTGGTGGCATTGATACCATTGTATCAGAAAAAAGAAGCCAAGGCAGGTTTGCCTCGGCTTTTGATCGAACCTTATCTGTTCTTTGTCAAATCCCCAACCAATAATAGTAACAGCAGAGCCAGTAGGCAAATTCATCCGAAAGTTGTGGAAAACTGCGATCTGCGTAATCTTCCGGATAACTTGATGCGTTAAGGAGAGGAAACTGCTTGAAAAAGCAACGGATATGCTCGGTATTCCGGAGTATGTTGCGGCTATCGAGCAACATTTTCAAAACAAGCCAAGAACTTGTCCCGGGACGCTGGTTGGGGTTTGGAGTGAAGCTTGTGCACTAGCTTCCTTTCTCCACAACAAGAGTGAGAAGCGGCACTACCAGGAGTTTTTACCAGAGTATGCTGCAAGCCTCGAACTACTCAAAAAGCGCCTAAGGGGATACTTTCCGGATGCTTTGGGATAGTTTTGTGAATCAAATCACAAGCCGCTAGGTGCAACACACCAAGCGGCTTGATGTTTTTTGTAGTAGCATAGGGGTGTGAAAGTTTGTGAAATAAAAGCCAAATCGGTATTGACCAAGTCCGGACTGCCGGGGGCTGACTTTGTAGTTAACCCCTATGTGGGTTGTTCTTTTGGGTGTCAGTATTGTTATGCCGCTTTTATTGGCCGGTGGAAGCATCCGGGTGAGGATTGGGGTAGTTTTGTTGATGTGAAAGTTAATGCTTCCGAGGTTTTGAAAAAGCAGCTTTTGAAATTAGAAAAACAGAAGCTAGCAAAAGATTTTGGAACTGTCTTTTTCTCTTCTGTCACCGACCCCTACCTTGGCCTTGAGGCCAAGTACCAAATTACCAGAAAGTGTTTGGAAAGTTTGGTTGATTTTGAGTACCAAGGAGAGGTATCAATCTTAACCAAATCTCCCCTGGTAACTCGTGATATTGATATTTTCAAGAAACTAAAGAGGGTTTCTGTAGGTTTAACCATTACCAGCTTAGATGATAAAGTTTCCCAATTCTTGGAAGGCAAAGCTCCTCCTGTTTCTTCAAGGCTAAAGGCGCTAAAGGAGCTAAATGCCAACAGCATTGACACTTATGCTTTTGTGGGACCAATCTTGCCATATTTTGTGGCCCAAGAAGAAAAGCTAGACAAGCTGTTTCAAGCCATAAAGGAAGCCGGGACCAGTGAGATTTGGTGTGAGCATATTAATCTTTCTCCTAAAATAAAGATAAGGCTTTTTAACTACTTAAAATCAAATAAACCGGAATTGATAGCAAAGTTTGAAGAAGCCAATACTAGAGAATACCAAACAAAACTTGAAGCGGTGGTTAGGGAACTTGCAAAGAAACACAAATTAAACCTTGTGGGAAACAAAGTAATTTTTCATGGGAGGTTTAGGTAAGTGTGGTATTATCAGAAAACGACTGCCTTTTGAGTAACGGGAAGGACAAAAACTCATGAAAATTGTAATTGCTACCAGAAACCCTGCCAAACTGGAATACTACCAAGGTGTTTTGGAAGGTTTGACTGAACAGGTGCTTGGTTTGGTCGATTTTGATATTGATCAAAAACCGGAAGAGCTAGGAAAAACCGCCAGAGAAAATGCGGAAATTAAGGCTAGGTTTTACGCCGACCTTACCGGAGAAACCGTCTTTTGCGAAGATGAGGCTTTGTATGCAGACTTTCTCCCACTGGAAAGACAACCCGGTGTTTATGTGAGGAGGGTAAACGGAAGAGAGTTAAGTGACGATGAGCTTTTGGCCCACTGGGAAGAAATTATAAAGCCGGTTGCTCCGGACAAAAGAACTGGTTTTTGGAGAATAGCTTATGCTTTGGCAGTAAAGGAAGGAGGAGTCAGGGCTGTAGAAAGAGACCATCCTATTAGATTTTACTATCCTGCCTCAAAGATAAGGCTTCAGGGTTGGCCGTTGAGCAGTATTGAGGGCAGTACTCACCTTAATAAACCCCACAGTGAAAGAACACCGGAAGAGGTGGCTTTAGAGCAGGAGAGGAACAGACAAACCCTCAAACAGATTTTTGAGGAGTTATTGAGTAATTAACATAATATTCAAAAAAAGGGGAGACAACTCATGCGAGTCGAAAAACCATTTACTGGTTTGAAGGTGTACTATTCGGGTTCAATTCGCGGCGTGCCGGAATCGGATCCGGATTTACCTTGGAAACTGGTGCAATACATGGTTCAAAACGGTGCCAACGTGTTGAGTGAGCATGTGGCCGGACGCACCAGGGAGGAGATGCAAGAGATTCGCTTAAGGAAGCTTGGGCCAAGGGCCAACGAGTTCCTGGAAAGTCCAGAGCCCTGGATAGTGGTGCGGGAAGAAGATGTTCGGTGGGTAGATGAGGCAGATTACCTCGTGGCATTGGTAAACGGCCCCAGCCACGGGGTAGGAATGGAAATTGAGAGAGCTTTGCTCAAGCCGGATCGCGGTTTGCCCCGCACGCCAATTTTTACCCCTTGCCAAAAAATAAAACCTGTTATAAGCTAGGTCAAAAGATACCCTACCTACCGATCTTTCTCTCTC
>JBDRAO010000005.1:0-14310 GCA_043823645.1 bacterium | reverse complement strand
AAAACCGCGAGGGATTACATGCAAAACCTCACGGGAAGAGGGAAGGCTAATAGCCTGAGCCGCCTCGGTTACTCTGGCAATATCGTCTTCGTTAATCTCGCCGCCTTGGTGAGATACAGCCACCACCCCGGAAGAATTGGTGGAGACAATCTGCTTATCTTCGGTGGTAATGTAGGCGCTACTCACAGCAAAGCCCGCCATTCTTTCCGCCGCCTCCAAACTCTCGGCAATGGCTTCCACTGCCTGGTCAATGTTGACAATCATACCTTTCTTGACCCCTTTGGAGGGAACCGTGGCCACCCCAATAACAGAGGGGTGATTGGCCTCATCAACAGAAGCCACAATGGTGCAAATTTTAGAGGAACCTATATCAATACCGGCGGTTATTCTTTCTTTAGCCATGTCTAAATCATATTAACGATTTTATAACTCAATGTCCACCTATTCTACTACTATTTTGGAATATCTAAAATCTATCTTGGAAATATCCCTCTTTTCTAGGCTAGCCTGAACCAGTATTTTTTTTAAGTCGGCCAACATATTGGCGTAATCTCTACCGGTAAGACCGGATTCCAAAGGAAACCAAACCAAAACTCCATTATCCAGTTGGGCCGACAAAAAGCTACCCAAATCTTTAATTTGGGCAAAAGCAACCTTTTCCTCCAAGGCAGTTTTCAATATTGCCACCGCAGAGAGGGCTGATGGGGGCAAAATATTGGTGCCAATAAAAATATCCGGGGTTTCTTCTAAATACACCGGAGTGTAAGAAGAGGGGCCGGTAACTTCTTTGAAAACCACGCCCTCCTCGTCAAAAAGGTAGTAATTATCTTGACTTACCAACACCCCCAATGGGGCGCGTTTTTCAAGTTCGAGGCGCACTGTACCATTTAGTTTTTTTTTGATTCCGGCTGTTTTAATCTCAGGATTAACCTGCATAAGCCTTTCGGAAAGCTCCGCTGTATTGAGTTGGTATATTTTTCGGCCCAAGAACGCCTCCTCTACTGCCAAGCACACCCCGGCAAAACCCTCACCGCACTCTACTTTTTTTACTACCAACTGCCTCTCCAATACAAAAAAACACCCGACCCCGGTGGCAATAAAAGTCAGGATTACCAATAGTATTTTAAAGGATCGCCTGGGCAATTTGGGTGGCTGCATTGTCTTTAACGCTGTTTGCAAAATCCAGAGCGTTAGTCTGGTAGGCGCTATAATTTTTTTTAAGATCAAGGCACGTTTTCAATAAGGCGTGGGCATTGAGATCTTTCTCCTCAAGAATAATAGCCGAGCCGGCTTTTTGTAAAATTTGGGCATTTTTAAGCTGTTCCTGGTGGGAAACCCAGGGAATGGGAATTACAATACAAGGCTTAGCCAAATAGGCCATCTCATAAATAGTATGGGCTCCCCCTCTGCAAATCACAAAACCGGCCCTTTCTAAAACTTTGGCCAACTCTTGGGCATAAAAATAGTCATCCACTTGGTAATTTTTTTGTAAATTCTCCGGCAAGTGTGAAACTGCCTCCTTTAACCGCACTTTGCTATCTAGAAAACTTACCGCCCCGCACTGGTGAATTATGTGGTACTGTTTGAGAAGTTCTGGCAGGGCCTCTTTGACTACCTGGTTAATAGTATCTGACCCCTGTTTCCCCCCGGTAATGTATATCCTCCTATCTTGGTTCTTGGTTCTTGGTTCTTGGTTTGGCTTAAGATTGATTAACTCTTTCCTTAAAGGCAGTCCCGTTACAACGACCTTGTCCCTTGGAAAATACTTAGCCGACTCCGGCCAGGTAACAAAAACTTGCCTTGCCAATTTGCCAATTAAACGGTTAGACCACCCAACCACACTGGTCTGCTCGTGAGTAAAAACCGGTATTTGTAAAACCCAAGCCGCCAGGGCCACTGGCGCGGCCAAATAGCCGCCAAAAGAAAGCACCCTGTCTGGTTTGAACTTTAACAAGTGATAAAAAGCGTTAAAAAGACCGCGCGGCAAACGGATAAGCTTTACCGGATTAAAGGTTTTATAAAGCTTACCAGCCTTTAAATCTACAAAGGGAATGCCGTAGGCCGTCACTTCCTTGTATTCGGCCGAATCGCTGGTATCGCCCCAGACGCTATGCCGGTGCCCCAGCCACAAATACTGGTGCCGGCCCAGCTTATTAAGCTCGCCCACCACTGCCAGAGCCGAGTTGTGATGCCCACCAGAAATTACGATTTTCAATCGTCAAAATCTAAACTCTAATATCTAAACTCTAAACAAGATCTAAGTCTCAAAACTCAAATGACCAAAACAAGGCAAAGCTTTGAATATTTGAACATTAGAACTTTGAATTCCTGCCTGCCGGCAGGCAGGTGTTTAGGGTTTAGGATTTAGGATTTAGAGTTTCTCCTAGATACATTTAGTACCAAACCTAGACCAACTAACATAAATATTATAGCCGATCCGCCGTAAGAAATTAAGGGTAGGGGCACACCGGTTAGAGGAACCAGTCCGGAAATGGCGGCTAAATTCAAAAGACTCTGCCCCCCAAACCAGAGCATCACGCCTCCAGATAACAGCTTATACTCAAGTTTAGAGGCGGAAGCGGCAATTTTAAACCCCCGCAAAACGGTAAACCCCAAAAGGCCTAAAAGAATGGTACTGCCTAAGAAACCAAACTCCTCACACACCACGGCGAAAATAGAGTCGGTCGCAACCTCGGGAAGATAGGCATATTTTTGGCGCGATTTACCGGGTCCCAAGCCAAAAATACCCCCTGAACCTATGGCAATGAGAGCCTGGTTGGTATGATAGCCCTCTTCTAAATTCTGAGCGTTTTGAGGATTTATGAAGGTTAAGAGGCGATCGCGCCTATAGGGAGAAATAAAAATAAAGCCTGAAACCGCCACCAACACCAAAGGGGCCATTATAAAAAAGTGCTTTAGCGGAGCGCCGCTTAAGAAATACATCCCCACCCCGACTGTCCCCACCACTAAAGCCGTACCCAAGTCCGGCTCGAGGACAATGAAACCCGCCACAAACCCCAAAAGGCCCGTAAATACCAAAAGGTGTTTCTTTGGCTCTTTAATCTTTGGGATCAAAAAGGCGTAGTAAACAATAAAGGAGAGCTTGGCCAATTCGGCCGGCTGGAGCGAGGTAAAACCTAAATTAAGCCAGCGGCGGGCCCCTAAATACTCAGAACCCACTCCGGGTATTAGCACCACTAAAAGCAAAAACATAGAGAGCGCAAAGAAAGGAAAAGCCAATTTTTTTACTAAATTGAGGTTTACTTTGGAAGCTAAAATAAACCCTGTAAAGCCTAAGAGCGCCCACCCTGCCTGTTTGAGCAGAAAGTGGTATTTCCCCCCAAAGACACTCAGAGAGTAAACCACTGAGGCGTCATAGACCATTAAAATCCCAAATATTACCAAAACCACCACCGACATAAAAAAACTTTGCGAAAAGGCAGGATTTTTGAGTTTCATACCTTATCAGTATAACAAAAAAATTGTGCCAATGAGGTCTTGACAAACGGCACATAATTTGGCACACTATAAAGTGCTATGAACACTGCTACACTGCCTTATACAATCTCTGTCACCGATCTAAGGCGCAGAAGTGCCTACGCCTTAGAAGAAGCCAGAAATAATAACATTGTTTTGGTGATCCAAAACTCGGTACCTAAAGCGGCTTTGGTGAGCCTAGACTACCTTAAGAATTTACAAGGCGTTTATGAAAACTTTATCGACACTATGTCCTTTAACCGTCACAAAAACGACCCCACCATTTCTTGGGAAAAAGCCAAGAAGGACCTGCTTAGTGAATAAGATAGAAATCACCCACCATGCCCAAAAGGAGCTTAAGAAAATCCCATTGCAATTCAGAAAAAGCATTGTAGAAAAGATTGACCAACTAAGAGCGGATCCTTTCCCTACACAAAGCAAGAAACTAAAAGATGCGGAAGGCTACAGACTACGAGTAGGCCATTTCAGGGTACTTTACAAAGTAGATAAGAAACTAAAGCTGGTTACCATTGTTACCGCCGTACCAAGACACAAGGCTTACAGAAAATTTTAATGAGAAAGCTCCACCTGCAATATTTCTCCATCTAATAGAGATGCATCTTCGGCACGGGAAACTTGCTTCAAATCCGTAAGAAATGGCTCAAGGAGAGAGTGTTTTTCTTGTGGCAAAAAGACAGTAAGTTTTTTGATCTCCTTACCCAGGCTTATCCCCTGCTCCGATTTGGCCTTGCGCATAAGACTAACAACCTCCAGCAGAAGAGCCGCGCCATCCTTAATCTTTGGATCTAGTTGCTTTTGCGCTTTCGGCCACAAGGTAAGGTGAAGGCTTTTTTCGTCTCCCTGATACATCTTTTGGTAAAGCTCCTCGGTAATATAAGGCATAAAGGGTGCCAGCATTTTTAAGATATTCAAAAAGACAGCCGCCAGAGCCGACTGCGCCCCAGCATCTTTGGCATAAAGGCGGTACTTAACCAATTCCAGGTAGTTGTCACAAAAATCACTCCAGAAAAACCGTTCAAAAATGCTTCTGGCTTTGGCATATTCATACCTTTCAAACTCTTGGGCCATAGCCAAAGCTGTTTTTTGGCTTTGATAAACAATCCACCTGTCCAGCAAATGTAAATCGTTGGACAATTTTTCTGGTACTACAAATCGACCCTTCGGCAAACTTAGGGCAGGTTCTGTGATACCAAAACTGGTCATTAACCTCCCGGCGTTAATAAGTTTTGTAATGAGGCGTTTGGCATCTTTTAACTCTTTTTCCTCAAAATAGGCATCTTTGCCAAGACCGGCAGTACACATAGCATAACGCACCGCGTCGGCCCCATGCTCGACAATTAGCTCCTCGGGCGGATAAGCTCCCCCGCCGGTTTTTTTGGAAATCTTGGCTCCCTTTTTAGCCAAAATATGGCCCGAAATCATAATATCCTGCCAGGGAATTGTGCCTTTGTGCTTTAATACCGCCATAACAATGGTGTAAAAGGCCCAGGTACGAATAATATCGTGAGCCTGAGCGCGCAGGGAAAGCGGGCGGGGGGTCCCCAAAATGTCCGGCGTTTGGGAACTGGTAAACCAGGTGTCAAAAAAGAGATTCTCTTCCCCGGGGATGGCAATGCCATAATAGCGCTCCCGACTAATACACCAATCCCACTTTAAGTTTTCCACCCAATCTTCAAAGCGCTTTTGCATGAATTTCGGGTACCAGTTAACTTGTCGACCAGCCGCCAAAATTTTCTTCTTATACGGCAAAACTTTCACAAAATACTGGCGGGTAGGCAAAATTTCAATGGGCGTCCCGCAACGCTCGTGTACCCCCACATCGTGCTCAATGGCTTTCTTCGTTTCAATAAAAGCATTATTTTCCAGCCAGTTGGCCACAAACTCTTTGGCCTCGGCAATAGTCTTTCCCTTCAAACCGGAAACACCAAAATCTTCCAAAAACTTGCCACTTCTGCCAAAGGTAATTTTTTCGGGAAGATGGTGCTTTTCTATGAGAGCCAGATCGGTTTCATCGCCATAGGAGCAAATCATGACCACCCCGGTACCTTTTTCCTGCTCTACTTCCTCTTCAGGGTAAACTTTTACCTTTTCTCCCAAAGGTGTTTCTACTTCCTGACCCACAAGCTCTTTGTACCGCTTGTCTTGGGGGTGGACAAACACCGCCACACAGGCGGGCAAAAGCTCCGGTCGGGTGGTGGCAATAATTAAAGGGGCGCCATTGGGCCGCTTAAACTTAATATCGTAAAAAATTCCGGATAAAGACTTATCTTCCACCTCGGCCTGGGCCACCGATGTTTGGCACTGCCAGCAGTAAAGAGCCGGCTTGTTGGCCTCGTAAATAAGACCCTGCTTTTGAAAATCCAGAAAAGTTTTTTGCACTAATTCTCGTACTTCGGGTGAAATGGTTTCATACAAAAGGGAATAGTCGAAACTAAAACCCAGTGACCGAAAAAGATCAAAGTAAAGCTGGTGGTAGGCAGGCAGTTTTTCTAAAACCAGCTTAGTAAATTCAGTGGGACCAAGGTCCTGGGCGGAAATATTAAAATCTTTTTCCACCAAAAGCTCAGTGGGAAGGCCGTTATTGTCTAGCCCCAAAGGGTAAAACACTTGCTTACCAAGCATTCTTTGAAACCTTACTATTACCTCGGCATGGGTGTAGGAAAACACATGTCCCAGGTGCAGTTTGCCGGAAATGGTGGGAGGGGGCGTGTCCACGCTAAAAACAGGCTTTCTGGATTTGGGGTTAAACTTGTAAATCCCCTCTTTCTCCCAATACTCTTGCCAATGCTTTTCCCTTTCTTTGAAGTTATAGCTTTGCTTTTCTTGCCCCATTGAGATAATAATACCACAACAAGGCCAAAAAAAGCCGGCGGGGTTTTAGTTTCATTGACAAACAACACCCGTACGGTACTATGTACACATGAGTTATTTTACCCAAACGCTTCCCACAACAGAAGCTAGAAAAAACCTTTTTGAAATAACCGGCAGTATCCAAAAAAACGGGGGGCGATATATGCTTACCCGCCACGGCCGGCCAGCCGCAGCCCTCATATCCATTGAGGAACTGGAAAGTTGGATAGAAACTGTTGAGGTTATGGCCATATGTCCCAATCTTAAAGAAGAGATGGATGAGGCCCAAAAAGAGTATGAAATGGGGCTCTGTACCCCACTGGAAGATGTTTTATCAAAAGAAGGTTTGCTAGTAAGAGATGCTTCCGACGCGAAATATGATGCATCGGGTAACTCTGAGCCGAAAGGCAAAAAAGGAGCTAGAAAAGCTCCCTCAAAGAGGAAAAGCAAAAGTAACTAGAACACTACACATTATCGACGACTACCCTTTCTTTGGCAAAAAACTTAAAGGGCAATTCGAGAGTGAGTACTCTGCGAGGTGCTGGCCATATAGAATAATTTACAGAATCATCGGTGACACTGTTGTTGTAGGTAAAATCATCCATAGACAGGGTGCTTACAGCTAAAGCAGGGCTACCAAAAGGCCCAGGGTGGCAAAAAAAGCTCCGGCCAGCCAGAAACGCATGGTCACCTTAGTCTCCGGCCAGCCTAGGGCTTCAAAGTGGTGGTGCAGGGGTGCAATTTTGAAAACCTTTTTTTCAAGCTTTCCCTTATGAACCAAAATAATTGAAGCCCACTGAATAAGAGTGGAGCAAGCCTCTACCACAAACACCGCCCCAATAAAAATTAAAGCCACCGCCTGATTAGTTAAAAGGGCAATCACTCCCAGCATAGCCCCCAGGGCCAACGCCCCCGTATCTCCCATAAAAAGGCGGGCCGGGTAGATATTAAAATAAAGAAAGGTCAGCAGGGGACCAACAATTACAGCAATGAATAAACCCACATCCCCCCCGTAATTGGAAAAAGAGGTCAGGTACAAAAACGGCGCCAAAGCTATCAGCAGTAAACCCGAGGATAAGCCGTCCAGACCATCGGTAATGTTAAAAGCATTACAAGTTCCCACAATCACCGACACAGCAAAAGGAATATACCACCACCCAAAGTCAACACTACCCATAAGAGGCAAGCGCACTGCGCTTAAACCCATCTTTTGGTTTAGAAAAAAAACTATTATGGCCGCAAAGATAATCTGAATTATAAGCTTATGCTTGAATCTTAAACCCCAAAAGACCCCCTTGTCTTTCCCTTTACCAAAAAACTTCTTGTAATCATCATAAAAACCTAAAACGCCAAAAAGGAACATTGTTAAAAAAAGCACTGCCGCTGTCCAATTAAAAGCAAAACGAGTGAGTGAGTAAAAAACAATGGAGAACAGGAAAGCCGAACCAATAATTAAAATGCCGCCTCCAGTAGGAGTACCCACCTTTTGCCCGTGAAGCTTGTTAAAAATAGTCTTTTTACCATACATATCTTCGCTAATTGCTTTGGGGTTTTTAAATTTAAGTTTATATAGAAGGTTAATAAAAGGAACCGTTAAAAAAGCGGTAAAAGAAAGCGAGCCTAATACTACCAAGAGGAGTTTGACCATTAGAAGTTTGTCTAAAATTACAGGCATAAGTAATATTTTACACCCAGGAAACATCCGCTCCCAGAGACTGTAAATTCTCAACGAAATTCGGGTGGGCCCGCTTAATAGACCCGGCATTGTTTATAAGGCTTTCGCCCTTAATTGCCGCCGCCACCATAAAAAGCGCTATGGCGGCGCGAATAATGTCGGGAGCGTCCACACTGGCAGGCTTTAGAGGCATATTGCCCCAAATAATAACTCGGTGGGGGTCGCACAAATTTAGCTTGACGCCAAACTTGGCAAGCTCTGGCACCCAGAGCAAACCGCCCTCATATACCTTATTCCAAAACATAATTTCACCCTGGCATTTAACGCTCAAGGCCATCATTAGTGGCAGTAAATCCACCGGAAAGTACGGCCATGGGCTAGCCTCAATTTTTGGGACCATATTTTTGGTGTAGGGCTCCTTTATGGCCATTTTCTGCTCCCCTTTAACTGCCAGAGTTGACCCTTTGGACTTAACTTCTACGCCTAGTTTCCCAAAACTGCGGATAATAAGATCGTAATCGCTAACATGGCAGTTCTTTACGGCAATATCGCCGCCGGTCATAGCCCCTAGGGCCAAAAAGGTTACCGCCTCGTGGTGATCGGTCCCTATTGTAAATTCACAGCCGTTAAGTCTGGAAACACCCTCCACCTCCAAACGGCTGGTGCCGATGCCTGAAATCTTTGCCCCCATTAGAACAAGCAGATTTGCCAAATCACGCACATGGGGCTCGGATGCGGCGTTCACAAGGGCAGACTTTCCCTTGCAAAGTACGGCCGCCATTAGAAAATTCTCGGTGGCGGTGACGCACATATAATCAAACCAGTAGCGGCCGCCTTTTAACCCCCCACCACTGCTTACTTTCAGCATGCCGCCACTTTGCGAAATCTCGGCTCCCAGGGCTTTTAGTATTTCCAGGTGAGGGTCCAGCTCCCGTATGCCCAGGGTGCACCCACCCACAGTGGTGAGAAAGTTGATATTCTTAAACCTTGCCACCAGGGGCCCCAAAAGCAGGAGCGACCCCCGCATACCAATGGGAAAACTCTCACTAGACTGCGGCAGTTTAAGGTCTTTATTATTGATTTCCAAAGTGCCGCTGTCACGATGCCATAAAATCTTGGCACCCAGTAGTTTTAGGGATTCCAAAAGTTTACTGATATCTTTCGTATTGGGAATATTGCGCAGAGTTACTGTCTCGTTGGTTAAAATTGTGGCGCAAATAGACGGCAGGGCTGAATTTTTGTTGCCGGAGGGGGTTATTGTGCCACGAAGCTTTTTTCCTCCGCGAACCAGTAAGTTATCCATAGCTTTTTCATTTTAACAGCTTTTTGGTTTCTTTGATATCATCCCACGAATATTCGACACTACCAAAGCACAAACTTTGCTCGTGCGCCTTGCCGCAAATAATAACCACATCACCCGGCCGGGCCAGCTCCAACGATTTGGCAATGGCCGCCCGGCGGACTGCCACATTTTTTGAACCATCATCAAACCGTATTAACCTTTTGCGGGGAGTTTTTGTAGCTTCCCACCCCTGGGCTATCTCGTTGTTAATACTTTTAAGACTTTCGGACCGGGGGTCCTCGGCCGTTAAAATAGTCGTATCTGCCAACTCGGCGGCAATTTGCCCCATTGGCCCTCTTTTAGAATTATCCCTCTTTCCGGCACAGCCAAAAACTGCCACCAGCTTATTGCTGGGACTTCTCTTAAGCTTTGTAGCAGACTGCAAAACCGACTTTAGAGCATTGGGGGTGTGGGCAAAATCCACCACTACCACATAGGGCTCTTTTTGCAGTATCTGCATTCTCCCTTTTACTGTCCGAAAATCGCTTAATGCCTCTAGCGCCCGCGGCGCAGAGATACTCAAAGCCTCAAGAGCGGCGGCGCATGCCAACGCGTTGCTAACATTATACCGGCCCAAAATTGGCAAGGTATACTCTTCCCCTTCAAATGGATATACAATACCGTTAACTGATTCTCTAATATCTTTTTCAACGGCATAGGCCGCAACTTTCTTAAACTGCGGCCTAAGATAGGCGTAGGATTTGGTGTCATTGGCATTCAACACTACCGTTCCGTTTGGTTTCAAACACTCCTTACCCAGCTTTGCCTTCGCTCCGGCATATTGCTCCCATGTTTTGTGATAGTCCAAGTGGTCGCTGGTAATATTTGTATACACAGCCACATCCAATTTGAGGCCGGCCAATCTTCCCATGGCCAATCCGTGCGAAGTGGCTTCAAGTATTATGTGCGTAGCACCCTCCCTTCTAAAAAGTTGTATCAGTCTAAATATCTCCTGCGGCGATGGGGTGGTGGTATGCAGTCCGGTTGACAGCACCTTACTCCCCACCCTTGCCGAAAGTGTGTTTATAACCGCGGGCCGAAACCCAAGTTTTTTTAGTATATGAAAAAGCATGGCCGACACGGTAGTTTTCCCATCGGTGCCGGTAACTCCAATAAAAACCTCCTTACTGTAATCTACAGTGTGAAGAGGAGCCATGTTCGATTGCCCAAAAGCCGCCGCCTCTTTTTGGGTAAGCCGACCACGCTCAAAATCCCTAATCAGGCAACTGACAAACAAACCCACCTCCACTATCCGTATGCTCTTATTATTTTTTTTTAGCTTTTCAATCAGCCTATCGGGAAGCGCGTTGGAGTAGATAATAATGTCGGTGTCTCTAGGAAAGGGTTTGGCAGGGTTGGCCAGGATAATGGTTACAACAGGTTTTTTGAGTTTCCGCAAGGCGGCCATCCTATCGTTTTTGGCAATATCATAACCCGTCACAGCCACACCCAGAGAGTGAAAAAACCTAATTACATAATAGAGCGCGCCCCCTCCGGCGCCGACGCACTGGGCTTTTCTAATGCTTTGGTAGTTCATTTCTTAAAAACCTGTTCCTTAAACTGTCTGCCTCCGCCCGGATTGGTAGCGGCCGAGTTGTTAATAAACTCTCTTTCGTTGATTTCACCCAAATTCTCCATGCGGTGCTCTAACCCCGTAAAATGCTCGGCTGTTTCGGCCACTTTGCCAATATCCATTTTAAGCTCTCGTGCCGAAACAAATCCAGCCGCCAAATTATCTCGGTTGTGTCCGCCCATTAACTTTAATTTGATATCCTTTGGTAAATCTTTGCGGCTGTAGCAAATAAGCCTGGCAACTACTTCCGGCTGTAGCTTTTTTAGATTGGGGCAAGACGCGCCAAAAAGAGTAATATCGTTCTCACCTTGGTAACGGTACAAGCCTTTTTTGGAGACCACATAATCGTCAAACGATTTATACTGATCCAGATGGTCGGGAAAAATGTTAGTGTAAACGGCCACCCGCGGGCTAATGCGGTGGGCCTCCAGACTCTCCGCCATGTAGCTTGAAAGCTCCAAAACGACCCAGCTGTTTTTTGTAATTCTTGAAAGTTGGCTCATAACCGGAATCCCCATATTACCGGCTAAAATTGTATGTTTGCCCTGCGCTTCTAAAACCTGGGCAAGAAAAGTTGCGGTGGTGGTTTTTCCTTTGGTACCTGTAACCCCAATAATTTTTTGGGAGGGACACAACTTGAAAAACAGGCTCACATCACTTTCCACCGGCACTCCTTTGGCAAGAGCTTTCTGAACTAAAGGGACACTACTCGTTATACTAGGACTTTTAACAATGAGACCGGCCTTTATAAAATCGTCTTCATTATGCCGGCCCAAAACAAACTTGGCGCCGGGAAAAATCTTTTTGGCCTGCAGGACAATTTCTCCCAATTTTGCCTCGTCTTTCAAATCGGTTACAGTTAATTGGCCAACATTCTTGTCTTTTAGATACTCCATTACCGCCAAATTACTTATCCCCAACCCCAGTATCAAAATGTTTTTGTTTGAAAACTCCATTGTAGGTAGTATTATATCATTGTTGGTAGTGCCCAAAATAACAAATGGTAACAATTCAGCACAACAAATCACTACTAGATCTCAACACTTTCGGCCTTGATGTAAAGGCAAGGCTGTTTGCCGACATTAGCAATGTTAGCGACATTCAGGAACTAATCAAGCTGGGACATTTGGAAAACAAGAGACATATGATATTGGGCAGGGGTGCTAATATCCTTTTCTCCGACGATTACAGCGGGCTGGTACTAAAGATTAACATTAAGGGCATCAAACATACCTTACCAGATAAAAATTCCGTGCTTCTTGGACTCGGTGGGGGTGAAGATTGGGGAGAGCTGGTAAAATTCGCTGTTGACCAAAGATGGGGCGGAGTTGAAAATATGGCAATGATACCCGGCACAGTGGGCGCAGCGCCAATTCAAAATATTGCCGCATACGGGCAAAGCCTTTCCGATGTTTTTGTATCACTCGAGGCAGTTGATTTATCGACCGGAGAGCTGTGCCACTTTTCAAAAGATAAATGCGAGTTTGCCTACCGCCATAGCATTTTTAGAGGTAGTCTGAAAGGAAAGTATTTAATTACAAAAGTACTGCTAAAACTCTCACGAGACCCAATAATTGACACTACTTACCACTCACGCTATGAATCTGTTTCCACTGAATTGGAAAAGGCGGGCGAAGGACCATACACTTTGGAAGATGTTTACAATGCAGTTTGTAATATTCGCCGCAACAAGCTACCCGAAGTTGGAAAGGTGGGTAGCGCCGGAAGTTTTTTTAAGAACCCAGTCGTATCAAAAAAGAAGTTGTTCAAACTCCAAAAAAAGGTACCCAATGTCCAATTTTACCCTGTTGATGGGTTCTCATACCCCCAACCGGATGACCCGCAACTTGAGTACGCAAACTATGTTAAAGTAGCCGCCGGTTGGTTACTTGAAGAGATAGGTTGGAAGGGAAAACGAGTCGGAAATGTAGGCACGTGGGACAAACACGCCCTAATTGTAGTCAATTACGGCGGCGCCACAGCCAAGGAAGTTACCTCATTTGCCAAGCGCTTAAAAAACGCCTTCTTTAAGGCATACGGGATAGAGCTCGAGGATGAAGTCGCTATCATCTAGAGCCGCGCTAGAAATATCTTTAATTTAGCGACACGGCCTTGGTATAGCTCTACAACGCAACCGCCTCTCTAGTTTTATCAAATCCTCCGGCGTATTCACAGAAAACCAATTTTCCATAAGTACCGCCTTAACCGGGTTTTCCCTGGCAAAAACTGCGGTTGTTTGCGGTAATCCAAGCTGGCCGCTCTCCAAGCGCACCGGGTCAAAGTCAAAAATTCTCGTATCTAACACATATGTTCCGGTAGCCAAGTACGGATTTGGGCCCGACAATGTGTTAGTGCACTCGAAGCCCTCAAACAAGCCCTTTTTACCAACAGCTACAGCATAGCGTATAGGCTTCTTAACTTGTCTAACACCAAAACTCAATGGATAGGATATACATCGCTCGAGATCACTTTTCGAGTACCAATTATCAGCACTCAAGACCAAAAATCTCCCTGTCAAGTATTTTTTTACTTCCCATAGCGCGCTAGCCGTACCGGAAAGCCTTTTTTGCTCAATATAATTTACAGAAATATCGTTAAATTTGGGGCCGACAGCGTCTCGAATTTTACCCCCCAGATAACCAATTACAATAACAACACCGTGCACACACTTTGGTAAAGCGATCAGAGAATTTTCAAGAATGGTAGTGCCGCACACTTTCAAAAGGGGTTTGGGACAAAAATCTGTCAGGTTACCCATTCGTTCCCCTCTTCCGGCAGCGAGAAAAATAGCATCCATATTACAAACCTCTTTTTTTCCTCCTCAAAGTCTCAAAGGCGTAAATGGCTGGGTATTTCCATGAAACGGGCTTGTCTTGGGCATGGAGAAACTTGACTACTTCACCGCCAAAACCCTTTTTAAAAAGACTCAAGCCGTACCAGGGGTGCTTTTTGTTGTCTTCTTCAATTATCCCCCAGAAATTGTACCACCACACACCACGGCGCTTAGCCTCGCAAATAGCTTCCCATTGAATCAAATGAGAAGCTGTTAAATGCCTAAACTCATTGCTCGACGCCCCCATATGATAAACCGCCGTCTGGCCAAAAAAGACGATTAAGGCGGCCGCAATGGGTTCGCCTTGGTACTCCGCCCAGTAAAGCAAAGCATCGTTGTTTTGGCCAAAATGAGAAAGCTGGGCTTCAAAATATTTTTTAGGAAAGGGGGCAAATTTGTGCCGCCCCACTGTGGCCTCCTGCAAGTGGTAAATAATCTTGGCGTCTTCAGGATCGGTAGAAACCTTAATAGTCACGCCATCTTTTTCCGCCTTACGGATGGAATAACGGGTGGTTTTTCTCATCTGCTTTAGTAACTCC
>JBDRAO010000004.1:0-4442 GCA_043823645.1 bacterium | reverse complement strand
ATGGTAGATAGGGTGGCCGATTTGAAAATAAAACAGGTAGTGGAGTATTTTATTGGCAAAGTTGAGTCCAAACCCTACTCAGGAAAATTATCCCAGGCACAATATTATAATCCCAAGTTTAAGGAGTCTGTTTTGTCGGTGGGCACACCCAATATCCCTTCAAATCTTTTGAGTTTTATGTATTTTGGCAAGGTGGTTAAAAGCCAAGAGCTGGCTTTGTTGGGCCAGGCTCTCAGAAAACAGGGAAAGAAAGTAGTTTTTACTGCCATGGGGGGAGATCTTTTACATGTGGGGCATGCCAAATTTTTAAAAAAGGCGGCTGAATTGGGGAATGTTTTGGTAGTAGGAACGCCATCCAACCAATCAATGCGGCGCCAAAAGGGGGCCGGCAGACCAATAATAGATGAGCAAAGCCGCGCCGAACTTTTGTGTTACTTAAAAGGAGTGGATTATGTGGTAATCTTTGGCGAGAACACAGTGCTTGCGACTTTAAAAACGCTAAAGCCCGATATTTTCCAAACAGTAGATGATGTTTGGAACAAGAATTATAAAAACAGTCCGGAATATAGGGCGGTTACAAAATACGGCGGCAAGGTAGTTCTTTGTCCCAAGCAGGCGGAGGGGGTCTCGGCCACACAGCTTATCAATAAGGCCGCCAAAATCAGGCTGGAAAAAATGTTTCACGACTGTCTCGGAATCAATTAAAAATTACGAATTAAGAATTACGAATTGTTTTTATCCCTTCATTCGTAATTTGTCATTCGTAATTCGTAATTAGTTTGGATTACTACTCAAAGCAAAATCAAATGACTGCTCGGTCAAGTGGGGCCTACGATAGGGTGATGGCATCTCTTACCAAGTGTCCCTTTTGCGATCTTAGAGCCAAGTATGTTATTAAACGGCTGTCTGGTATGTATCTGACAGCCAATCTTTTCCCCCATACAGACGGACACCTTCTCATTGTTTCCCAACGCCATATTGAGACACTCTCGGAGTTAACTACGAAAGAGTGGAAGGCTGTTTTTGAGCTGGTGAAACTTGCAAAGAAACTGTACCAAAAACGCCTACAGATAGAGGATTTTGCGGTTTTGTGCCATGAGGGTAGCAAATCGGGTCGCAGTTTGAAGCATTTTCATATCAGCATTATTCCCAATGCCAAAAAAGTTCTTAAGAGGGAGTATCAAGAGATTTCACTGGCTCCGCTGGAGCTTACCCGAAAGCTTAAATGAAGCATATATTTTTTATGCGCCAGGCATGTAAAATGTGCGATTTTTCCTCCTGTGGTTATAAAATTGGCTGTGTGGTGGTAATAAACGGTAAAGCTATTGCCAAATCCTTCAACGAAACACTTAAAGGAGAGATTTACTGCCAAAATGGGGAGTGCTACCGTGAGAAGCATAATTTAAGAGGGGGAAAAGATATCGAGAAGGTATGTTCCATTCACGCCGAGGCCAATCTCATTGCTAAGGCCGCTTCCCAGGGCTTATCTTTAAAGGGAGCCGACCTTTATGTCACTACTTTTCCGTGTCTAGTCTGCTCGCGGTCTATGGTTGCGGCGGGGTTTAGCAGAGTTTTTTATATGAGCGACTATGGTGGGAATGAAGCATTACCTCTACTAGAAAGTAACAATATTAGAGTTACTAGGATTCTTGAGGAGAAGGTTTGGGGTAGCTAATTACGAATTAAGAATTACGAATTAATTTCCTTGTTATTTCATTCGTAATTGCACATTCGTGATTTGTAATTGACTTGGAGTGGCCCATTTACTACAAAGACAGCTTAATAGTAGGCAACCCTCTGGCCGATACAGCGGTTGTTACTCTATGGACACCCAAGGAGGTGGTAGCTAACGCCTTAGATATGTCAAGCATTTCTGTGGTGGGCCAGCTTTACACCAAGCGGGGGATTAATTTTATTATCCGTAATATTTTGGCTAATCCTAGGATATCAAAGCTTTTCATTACCGGGGATGATCTTTCCGGTAGCGGAGAATCCTTTTTGAACAACAACTTCTTACCCGATAAAAGCATTGATTCTAAAGCCTTAGTGGCCTTTGAGCAGAATGTGCGGCTGATTGATAATCGCAAAATTCCCGCAGAAAATATTCCCAAGGGACAAAAGGGGCAATTTTGGGCAAAGCCTCTACTTTTCAAAAGTGAGAGGGTAAGTTTACCCCCAAAGTATCCCAGTGAATTTGGCAGTATTACTATTCGGGCGAGTGGTATTTCTCAAGCTTGGGCGGAAGCGCTCAAAGTACTACTAAGTTTCGGAACAGAGTCGAAACCGGTAATCCATTACGATGAGGGCGGCTCTTCCACTATAAAGGAGCTTCTTAACCTTGCAGTAGTATTAGACAGTAGTGCGCCATTATTACTAGAAGTGTCTGAATTTATGCCATTTACCAAGAACGATGCCAAGCATTACACCGCCAATTTCTTTAAAAAAGAAAAAGGCGGCGATGATTACAGCTATGGAGAACGCTTGTTTGATTATAATGGTTTCAATCAAATTGAAAGGGTGGTTAAAAAACTTAAAGCCTTTCCCCAAGATAAAGGGGCTCTAGCAGTGCTTTGGAAGCCAAAAGAGGATAGCTTTCCCCGTTATAAATCAGCCCAACCCAAACATGTGCCGTGCCTGACATCAATACAATGCCAGATTTGGGATAAAAAACTCAACCTCACTGCCTATTTTAGGAGCAATGATATTGGGAGCGCTTGGCCATTGAATGCTTACGCCCTAGCAGTACTTCAGCAAAAAATATCAAATGAGGTAGGAGTGGGTTCGGGGCTTTTAACCACTATTTCCAATATGGCTCAGCTGTATGAGAGAGATTACCCCATGGCGCAAAAAGTAGTAAAAGGTTACGGTAACAAGGTTACTTGCGTTTTTGACCCTCGCGGTAATCTGGTAATCAGTGTAGTGGGTACAATGATAAAAGTGTCCCACATTAGCCCAACGGGGGAGGGAACACTCAATGCTTGGGAGGAAGATGGTACCAAACCCAATGCTGCCCAATTTTTAGGTGATAAGATAATTAAAGATATGGCCATTTCGCAAACAGCGCACGCCATGGATATTGGCCGCCAGCTGGCTCGGGCCGAAGAAGCAGTGAGGCGAGGTTTAAAGTTTACCCAAGATAGGCCACTACCATTATGATAAAAACGCGACTCCCACCCCTAAAAGCTTTATATTTTAATTTTTTTACGCGGCAGTTTGCGTTGAGCTTGTTTAGCCTCTTTGGGCCTTTGTTTGTGGCTCAGCTTTTTGGGTTTGGCAAATATGGCATTACCTTGGCAGTGCTTTATTATTTGGGATTTAGGTTAGTAATGGTTTGTTTTGCCCTGCCTGCCGGTAAGATTATTGAACGGTTTGGCTTTCGCAGATCCATGCTTTTAAGTCTTTTTTTGCTAGTTTTTCACTACATTTGCCTTTTCCTATCCCAAACACAGGCTTTCTTTCTTGTACCGGCTTTGGTTTTTGGCGGTTTGCTCGTCCCACTTTATTGGCTACCGTACCACTTAATTGTTTCTGAAGATAGCGATGATGCCTGGTTTGGTAAGGAGGTGTCCAATTTGGCCTTCCTAACGCGTTTCTCAGATGTGTTAGCGCCGGCCATTGGTGGGTTGCTAATTGCAAAATTAGGCTACAGCTGGCTTTTTGGAGTTTCTATAATACTAATTTTGATTTCCTTTGCGCCGTTGGGACTAATGTTTCGCCACGGCACTCACCAATCCTTTTCCTTACAAGAGATAGCGAGGGGAATTTTAAGTCCAACACGAAGAGCAGAGTGGGTTTCCCTCTTTTCAGCCGGTTTTCACGACTCGTTGGAGGGTATTCTCTGGGTGTTTGTAATGTTTAGTATTTTGCAAGGGGTGGCCATTTTGGGTTTTGTTAGATCATTGTCAATGGTAGTTATGCTTGTTGCAATTTTTTTGGCCGGAAAGTATTTGGACAAAACTCGCCAGGCCGGAAAGCTACTTATTAGGGCCAGCCGTTTAGACGCCTTTCTTTGGCTTTCTCGTTTTTTGGTCCACACCCCCTTAGTGTTAATAGGCAGTGAGTTTTTAGTACGGGTTTCAAGGGGGCTTTTGTGGACACCGTTTGATGCCATTACTTACCATAAGGCGCGGCAGTCAAAAAACGGGGCTTTTTTCTTTCTCCTGCGGCGAGAAGTGGTGCTAAACTTAGGAAGAGCGCTGGGGCTTTTGCTTGTACTGGCAATAGTTTTAAGTGGGCTAGACCTTCGCTGGGGAGTATTGTTTGGTGCCTTGGCCTCCCTAATGCTTGCGCCGCCGAAGGGCTGGTGGACCCGAGCGGAATCGAACCGCTGACCTCCTCGATGCCATCGAGGCGCTCTACCAACTAAGCTACGGGCCCGTGTGGGAGTTATCCTACCTGCTAATTTCATTTCTGGCAAGATTTGAGATTAAGTACCACAGTAA
>JBDRAO010000003.1:0-4655 GCA_043823645.1 bacterium | reverse complement strand
TCCTCCGAAGTTTTAATGCCTTTTTCCTCCTTAAACCCAAAAATCTTGGCAAAAACGAGTCCCGGAAAGGTAGCCACTTTAGTATTGAAATCAGCCACCAGGTCAATGAGCAGTCTTCGGGAGTAAGCCACCTTGTCAGAGGTATCGCGCAAATTATCCATTAGGCTCTTCACTACTTCAGAGGCCTTAAGCTCCGGATTGCTTTCAAAAACTGCCCTTATGGGTGTAATGGCCGCAGTAATAGCCTCAGAAGCCTTACCCATGGCATCCAAGCTACCGGAGGAAATGGCGTCCTGCGCCTGTATCCTCGCTTCAGCCAGCTTTTCGAAAATGCCTTTTTCGTGACTCATATACCCTTTAACAGATTCAGTCAGATTGGGAATTAACTCTGCCTGGCGCTTTAGTTGATTGCCAATTTCTTGAATAGAAGCCCTAATTTGTTTCTTGGTAGCCACCAAACCATTGTAGGTTACAACAGCGTAAGCTAAAATAGCGCCCAAAACGGCTAGAATTGCAATTGTAAACATATAATTCACCCCCTTAAATCAATTACGAATTACGAATTAACAATTACCAATTGATTTTCTATTCATGTGCATTCGTAATTCGTCATTCGTAATTCGTAATTATTAAACTATCATTTTCTTCTATTCAAACATTTCACTAGGCTATCGTAACCTAATGTGTTCACAACATCCTTTCTAGTAAGCCAGCCGCGTCTGGCCATATAAACACCATACTTCATATTGTCTAGGTGGTCCACCAGGTGGGCGTCTGTCCCCAGGGTAAATTTTACACCCAATTGCTTGGCGCGGCGAATTAAATGGCCAGATAAATCCAACCTGTTAGGGTGGGCGTTTATTTCCAAATATTTCCCTAATTTGGCCGCTTTCTTAAAAATTGCATCCCAATCGGCCTCAATAGCGGGCCGTTGTAGTAACACCCTTCCGGTAGGATGGCCCAAAACATGGACAAAAGGATTGCTCAAAGCCTCAAGAATTCTTTGGGTTTGCTCTCCCCCACTCTTCCTGAAACCAGAATGTATTGATACAATTACAAGGCCAAATTGGGATAGGATCTCGTGTGGTAAGGCCAATCCTCCGGAAGCCGGTATATTAACCTCTACGCCATTAATAATTTTAAGTTTGGGGTATTTTTGCTCGGCTTTAACAAACTCTTTCTTTCTCTGCTCTACCCAAGCCAACACTTTGGCTCTAGGATTGGTATTTAAAGATAAAATATGATCAGTCATAGCAATGTATTGATACGACAATGAGTGGGCTCTGGCGGCTATCTCTGCCACAGTGTTAAGGCCATCGGAATATTGGGTATGCATTTGTAAATCTCCCTTTATATCTGAAATATCTAGTAGTCTGGGAATTTCATTCTTAAGAGCCAGCTCTATCTCACCCGTATCTTCCCTCATTTCCGGAGGGATAAATTGCATTTTAAGTTTTTGGTACACTGCCGCCTCCGATTTCACTGGCAATTTTTCCGATAATTTTAATCCCTGGCTTTTGGCAACAATTCGAAGGTGAATATTATGCTCCTTACTGCCGGTAAAATGCTGTAACAAGGCCCCCCAACTTTTTGGAGGGGTGGTCATAATGTCAATTTGCAACCCATTTTTTAAAATGACGGTGGCCTTAATGTCGCCCTGGTTAACCACCTTTTGCACTTTGGGATATGTTGTAAAATGAGTCAGCGCTTCAGATAGGTTGTTAGTGGCCACGGCAATATCAATATCACCCACTGTGGGAGATCGCCTTCTAATTGATCCCAAAACTTCTGCCTCCAAAACTGCCGGATTTTTTTTAAGATAGGCCAAATATTCTTCGGCCACCGCTAAGGCATTGGAGAGTAACAGACGATCTTCCAGGCTTTCCCAATCGGCAATGGCCTTTTTAAGGTTTAGTTGCGAGGCGACGCCAAAACCGGTCAAACCGGCCACCTTATTGGCAGTAATGGCTTTTTTAAGGCCACTGACAGAAGCGATATCCAGCTCTTTCGCCAAAGCATAGGCTTTTTTCGAACCAATTCCCGGGATTTTAAGCAGGGCAAACATCCCCTTGGGTACGCGGCGCTTTAACTTTTCAAATTCAGCTATTTTGCCTTTGGCAAAAAGCTCCTGTAAATGGCCAGCAATACTTTTACCAACACCCTGAATGCTTTCAAGAGCACCTTCCTGCCAGACTTGGTAAACATCATCGGCCGTGTTGGCAATACTTTCAGCCGATTGCCGGTAGGCTCTAATCTTAAAGAAATCGGCCCCCACCGCCTCTAGGGCGGCAGAATGCTCGTTTAAAGTTTCAGCCACTTGGGCATTGGTAAATAACATATGGAGCGGCCAGCGGGAATTGAACCCGCGTCTCCACCTTGGGAAGGTAGCGTTAAACCACTCAACTATGGCCGCATGGTTCGACAAGCTCACCACTGGTTGCAACCATAATATCAATTATTTAGCTTTGAGGCTAGCCCCCACTACGGTAAGCTTAAAACCTGTCCCGGTACAATGAGCGCTTGGGAACCATTGGGTAAAAAGCCAACGCTGTCGCTGTTGGCATCTTTAATTTTTCCCCACTCAAAGCCTGAGCCATATCTGCCTTCAGCTATTTCCCACAGAGTGTCGCCGCTTTTAACAGTGTAATTGCCCCCGCTAATTGAGCTGGCGGCTATATCGTTGGCTGTCCAAGAGCTTAACACCGAGGACCCGTCGGTAGAGTCTCCTTCAATGGTAGTTTCGCCTTCTTTTACCAGCTCATTACCGCCATCCGCCGTCTCCAATTCGCCGGCGCTTGACTCTTCAGATTGCTCTTCGATTTTCTGCAGGTCTTCCAAATCTTCTTCACCGGATTTGGAAAAGTAGTTATAAACCAAAAAACCGGCAATGATTACCAATATGCCGGCCGCAATGGCAGAAAGAGCTGAGCGGGTGCTTTCTTCTTTTGTATTAGTTGTGTCCAGTTTTGCCAAAAATTTTCACCTCCTTATTATAGTATTAACCTTGGGCAGCAAAACGGGCAGTGAGAGAGAAAGATCGGTAGGTAGGGTATCTTTTGACCTAGCTTATAACAGGTTTTATTTTTTGGCAAGGGGTAAAAATTGGCGTGCGTGGGCCTTTCGTCATTCGTAATTCCTAATTCGTAATCGACGGCTCTTCCCCTACCCCACCTGTAAAGCATGGTGGTAGCCGAAGCCTTTGTCGGCCAAACCTGAAAAGTGGCCTTCCTGGCAGGTTATGCCGAAACAGACTTTCTTGAGGGGTTATACAAAGTTAAATTTTCAAAATACTTTGCCAAGTAGAGAAAGCATGCACTAAGTACGGACCATGACATTCCGCTAAAAGTAGCAAAGATTTGTAACTATTGGGAAAAATAATCCTCTAGACTCGAAAGCCTAGAGGATTTACGCCCATATTCCGGTGTAGGGATCATAATTACAAAACGGAGTTTTAGCGTAGAGGTCGCCGGATTGCTCCAAAGCCAAGACCCTACAGTCTCCACAAGCATAACGATACTCGCAATCTCTGCAAACATCTATCTTATCCTTGGTGAGAGCCCGTAGCCTGGCGAGTTCTTGCGCTTCAAGCACATCTTTCAACTTTTCGGTTTTTAAGTCTCCCACCGGCATATTTCGCGCGAAAACACAAGGAAGGGCCAAGCCTTCTGACGAGATTGCCAACTCCCTTCCCCAACAAGGATTACAGATTTGGTACCTTGTAAATAGTCCCAAATCGGTACGGAAACGCGGTTTTTTTCTTGTAGCCCACCTCTCTACAACATCAGAATCGGGATATAACGCAGAGTTTCCGCCTCTCCCAATCCCTTTTATGATGCGCGGGCCCTCAAAACCGAACCCTGAGGCTTCCGCAAAACTTATGGTTTGCTCCACAGTGTGCTGGTTTTGGCGCATCACTACCAACGCTACGCTGGTCGTTACCCCAGCTTGGCGCAGCCTTGCTAAGGCTCTAGCAGTTTTGTCAAAGCTATGGCGGTTTCCGGTAATCTCGTTGTGCACTTCCGGTACGGCCGAGTAAAGCGAAACTGCCACCCTAGTTCCCAGCTTGGCAAAAAGCTGGCAATAAGCCTCTGTTATCAAAGTACCGTTAGTGAATACTTCCACAAACGGATAGCCCATTTTATGGGCGGTGTCCAACAGAGTTCTCAACCCCTTATACTTGAGAGGTTCCCCGCCAACAAACTGTACTTTGCGGCACCCAAGCTGGTATCCCTCTTTAAGTATTTCTAGCCAAAACTCCACAGGAAGATCTGGCACCTTCCTCTTTGGGCAAAAAGAACCGTAGCAATGAATACAGGCAAGGTTGCAGTTTCCGGTAATCTCCAGCCAGAGGTAACGCAGTTGATTTAGAACTCTGTCTTCGTGTTCAGTTTGATTGGGCCCCCGACCTCTCTTAGCAAGACCCGCATCACACAATTGCTCCCATAAATCATCTCCAACCCTCTCTCCCAAAAGGATTTTCCTACCAACCGCATCAACAGAATAGACTTCCCCACGCGCTAAGTTGTAGATAGCTGCCCTTTTTGCTCCCAGCACCAGCCTACAATGCGGCAAGAGGCTGTACGCAGACATTTTCTCTCTCCTTTTTTACTCTCTTATTGTCACGTAGGAAAGATTGACCCGATGAGTAGGGGGTT
>JBDRAO010000002.1:0-2583 GCA_043823645.1 bacterium | reverse complement strand
TTTCTATTGTCCAACTCATACTCAAAACATTGCGCTAGGTACCTCTTCTTTACCGGCTGACTACCAGTATATTAATCCCGATTGGAGCATCAGTCCCAGCGAAGGTTTAGTCTATAGTGCTGCCGGCCCACAAAATATTACTCGTAACTTTTATGTTTACTACAACCCACCATCGTGGATGCAAGTGGATGGGAGCGATGTGTTTGTAAACACAGTCAATATGACTGTTCCTGCCGTCCAGTACTTAACGACCGGTATACCTTTTGCCGTGGGGGCCGAGTTGGTGTGCAGTCCCGGTCCTGCTTCTTTGAATTTTGGGGACGGTATTGCAGATTATGGTAAGTACAACTTTGGCGGCTCTGACCCCTGGCCCTTTGCCTGGAATTTTGGCGATCCGACCACAGGCTTCTCCCAACGTCCGGACAATTATTTTGGGTTTATTTCAGGTACCTGGTACACTGACACGCCGGTCCATTTCGAGGCCCAGTCTAACTACAGGGTCGATGACCCCACTCCCCCGGCCACTAGCGGCCAGGGTGTCGCTTATTTGGTAGTCTCTGGAGATGTTACTGTAGACAGCAATTTTGTGAAACAAGCCGGGGCGCCAAACTCCGGGCTGGTCGTTTTCATAGGTGGTGATTTGACAATCGATGGCTCTGTCGGTTCCAATGTTTCCAGCCCAAATTATAATCTGGAGGCCATTTTTGTGGTGGCAGGAGATGTTATTGTAGAAGGTGATCAGGATGTTCTCACTTCTAACGGCCAGTTCAGGATTAAGGGAGGTTTGTATGTAGATTATTTGCAGGGTGTGGGCGGGGAGCTAGACATTGTTAGAGCCTTTGAAAAAGACGAGCGGCAAAATTACCCCATTGTTTACATAGAGGGAGACCCTGTATACTGGCTGTACGATACTCATTCCAGTTTATCTAAGACCCCGCTAACCTGGGAGGAAATCTAAAAAATATGACTAGTGTAGTAGGACTTGATCTTGGTTCAAACTCTATTAAAGGAGTGGAAATAGAATCCAAGAGGAACAAAAAAATATTAAAATCATACTCTATTGGCAAATCTTTGCCGGTTAGTTTGAACTCATCCCAAGTTTTAGATACCACCGCCATAGTGGAACACTTAAAAGAATTTTACCGAGAGTCCCATTTTTCTACCTTGAGTGTCAATGTGACCCTCTCAGAAGAAAAGGTTTTTACCCGAGTGGTCACCTTGCCGGGGATGTCTCCCAAAGAAGTGGGAAAAGCCATTAAGTGGGAGGCTCAGCAGTATATCCCAATGGAAATAGAAGATGTAAACTTTGATTATCAAATAATTGAAGACACCAAAGATGCCCTGAAAGTTCTCTTGGTGGCGGCTCCCAAAGAAGCAGTCACAAAAATAATCAACATTGTTAAACAGGCAGGGTTAGAGCCTTTGGGTATTGAAACAACCATTCAAGCCTTGTCACACCTTAGGCAGTTAAAAGAGAGCGGTGGCGCTTCCCTAGTTTTGAGCTTTAGTTCCAACACCACCGATTTGGGAGTAATTCAGGCGGGATTGGTGCGGTTTACCAGGAGTTTGCCGCTTGGCGGCGACACTTTGGCAAGGTCAATTTCGGAGGGCTTAAACATTCCCTTGAGCCAGGCCGAGGAGTACAAAAAAAGTTATGGGTTAGATGATGAAAAACTTGAGGGCAAGATTACCAAAGCGAGCGCCCCCATTTTAAATATGCTGGTGAGTGAGGTGAGGCGCTCAGTTGACTTTTATTTATCCAGGGGTTATGGTAGTGGCATAGAAAGGCTGTTTTTAAGCGGCGGCACAGCCAACCTGCCCGGTATCACTTCATACTTGGCAGGGAAGTTGGGGTTTGAGGTGGTTTTGGTTGACCCCTTAAGCGGGTTAATACTTTCAGATAAGGTAAAAGATGAGGATCTGGATAATTTAGGTCCTTCTCTGGCGCTTTCGGTGGGTTTGGCGCTTGGCAAATATGAATGATACGAGAATTAATTTAGTCTCAGAGGATCTTTTGCAAGGTAGACTAAAGAAACAGAAAACTGCCCGAGTTAAGATGGCTGGTCTTGCGGCAATAGTTATTTCCTCCCTTGCTTTAGCAGGCATTACTCTTTTGTATTTTTGGTTTCAAAACAAGCTGACTGTTGTTGGCGAGCAGAGGTTGTTTTTGGAGAGCAGTATTCAATCTAACCTAGAGGTGGAGCAGTTAGCGGCCGATTTAAAAAAGCGTTCTGAGGTTTTTGGAGGCCTTTATAACAGCCGACTCCCCTATTCCGACATTGTTTACCACCTGGCCAATCTTTTACCGCAAGAGGTGCTTTTAAAATCCCTTGCATTCCAAAGTGATGCGGTAGCCCTAAGTGGCGAAACCTCCAATTATTCCTCTTTGGCTAAATTTATAAAAGAAGGCAATGCCACTGTTAGGGAGGAAAAACCGGCCTTTCCTTTTAGCGCTGTGATCCTAGAACAGGCGGCCCTCGATAGCCAAACCGGTAAAATTACCTTCTCGGTGGATTTAAAGTTAGTCAAACCTAAAAGCGAATAGGTACTATGGAAAAGAAAAAACTAGATTTAAAAATTAAA
>JBDRAO010000001.1:0-5075 GCA_043823645.1 bacterium | reverse complement strand
GGGTAGTTGGCCACATTGGCCACCTGGCGCCCCAGCAAAGCATTAAAAAGAGTAGATTTTCCCACATTGGGAAGGCCTACAATACCTACTTTTAAAGACACTTGACAAGCCTCCTTTCTTATGATACAAAGAAGTTGTAATGTTCACCCCGATTTCGATCGGGGTTTTTTTTACGAAATATTTCTTTTTCTTCCAAATCCTCAAGGAAAATGTGATGTATCTTGCGTATCTCCCAGGGCGCTTTATACTCAAAGCAAACTGCCAAAAAACCTTTTTCACACCCCACTAATTTTCTGCTCAAACAAACAAAATCGCTGTCCCCGCTAACCAAAATCACTAGATCAATTTTTTGTAGGTTAGCGGCAACATCGAAACCTATCTCTGCATCAAAGTCACACTTATAGACAAACTTAGTTTTCTTTTTGTCGGTATAAATTTTCTTCAGATCTCTTAAGATAACCTCAAATCCAATCCTTCTCAAAATACTGGCATATCGTAGGTGTTTTTTCCTGACCTCCTTTGGAACTGCTTCACTTTTAGAGTAAACGCCACGGTAGTATTTTATAAAGCCCACTTTAAAGTTCTCCTCCAAAAAGCTTTTGAATTTCCCCCAATCAATCTTTAAGCCTGCCTCCCGCTGAGTGTGAAACATGTTAGCATCATCAACAAAAACACCAACACGGCAATCTTTGTATTTCTTCAAAATCCCCCTCACTGTGGAGCGCTGCGCAAAGAAAATCTGCGCGAGAGCTGGAAGAAGGCAAGTTCCCATCCCAGCAAAAGGCCAACCAAGCGCCTTGCAAATTCGGTCAAATCGCGCGCGATTTCCAACCGATCATACTCTGCCAAAATATACTCACAGAAAGGCTTGCCATACCCTACAAGGCGCAGATTCTCCAACAACCTCTCACGGCTGGGAAGGTATACACTAGCCATTATATTTCCTCCTTAACCAACCCCATCTGCTCAAGCAAGTGGTAAATTCCCCCCACATTACCACCGGTGTAGACCACCACTGTCTCCCCTCTATTGTAATCTTAGTGGGATACTAACACACTACAAGCTAAAAGGGAATAGGTTCTTGGGTTTTGGGCTTTTGAGGTTTGTAGGGTAAGGTGTAAATCTCTCTTCTCATATCATCTTCTCCCACCAACTCAGCCTCTCCCTTTATAACTTTCTCAAAAGAACGGCAATATCTGCAACCCCCAGCGCCTTCGGGGCATTTAAACTTTTCCAGCTGGCGGGCCAATTTTACTTTAAGAGCTATGTCTAAAACCCTTTCTCTTGCCTCGTTTAGCTCAGGCAAAGCAACCTGCGTGGGATTATCACTGTGATTTAGATACCAATAGCTAGCCCGCTCCACTTTTCTGTTTTGAGTGTTTTGTACCAAAAGATAGTAGATGGGAAGCTGGAGGGAATCCACCCCCTCCTCATTACGAGAGGTTTTGAAATCAATAATATGAACGCTGTCTGTTTGGGGTAAATACTCCAGCCAGTCTATTTTGCCACAAAGAATAATCTTATCTTTTTCTGACAGCCAAAAATAGGGCAAATCAAAGTCCTTTTTTTTAGGAGGGATCTTAATGGCCAGGTTTTTCAAAGGGCCGGGATTTTTGGAAACGCGAGCAATCATCTCCAAACCGCGCTTTTTGTAACGCTCCTCTTGTTCGCTATTTTCAAAGCCGCCTAAGCGACCGCTTACCTTGGCCCACTCTTTTTCAAACTTTGTATGCAAAGGCTCGCTAAACCGTTTATCTACCGGAAGTAACGACAAGCCCTCCACCACATTGTGCACCGTCTGGCCCAAAGAGAGTGGGGGAGAGACTAAACTCATTTTCCTGCCGGTTTTAGGGTTTTTATAAATGTTACGCAACCAGTAACCTCTGGGGCAAGAGAGAAAATCAGATATGGAGGAGTAAGAAACCCAAACGGCTGAACGCGTGTCTGCCATAATTAAACTAATCCAGTGAGAAACTTATCGGCACTAATAACCCGTACTTTATCTTTTAAAAAATCTACTCCCGCTTCACCCACCACCTGATAGGCAAAAGGGATACCAAGCTTGGCCATAAAATACTTTAAGTGGCCGGAAACTTCTTGTTGCGACTCCTTAACCTCTACCGCAAACCAGGGCTTTTTACCAACTGTTACCAAAAAATCAACCTCGCGCTGGGCTGTATCTCGCAAAAAATAAAGCTCCGCTTGGTAGCCTTCGGCATCGTGCAAATAGTGAACCAGTTTCAAAAGGTGCGAAGCCGCCATATTTTCAAGGCGCGCGCCTCGGTCGCTAATTTGCGACCAGTCCCAAAGGTACATCTTGGGCTCCTTGCGCAGGGAATTTATGGTTTTGGCCGCGAAGGGGTAAATCCTAAAATGATAATAAAACCTTTCAAGAATATTCATCCACAGAGTCATGGTTTTGTGGCTCACCTGGAAATCCTCCCTTAAAGCATTGAGGGACAGAAGCGAGCCTACCTTAGAAGGCAGTATTTCAACCAAAACCTGCAAGGCTGAAATATCGCCCACCGGCTCCAAATCTCTGATATCTTCTTTTACTAACCTCTCCAGCCGCTGGTTGTGAAATCGTCGCAAAGATCGCGGGTCTTTTTTCAAAAAAGGCTCCGGAAAGCCACCATAATCTAAAAGAGCCGAAAAAACGGCCAGGGCCGAGGGTCTTTTAATTTGAGAATACTGCTGAAAATCCAGTTTACCAAAAGGCTTGGGGTTATTGGAAACATCAACCGCTTCTGCCATTGAAAAAGGGTGCAAGCGGTAGTAGTGGTACCTTCCCATAAGCGAATCGCCCCCGCGGCGGTACAAATTTAGGCGGGCACTGCCGGTAACCAATATCTTAAAATGTTCCTTGTACTTGTCGTACTCGCCTTTAACAAAGTTTTTCCACTGGCTGTATTTGTGGATTTCATCAAATATCACTAAACCGGCATCGGCGCGGTATTTGCCATTTAGAATATTTGAGCGGTCCTCGCGACTGTCCCAGTTTAGATAGCTGTACTGCTTAAATTCCTTTTGGCCAATTAGTTGAGCCAGGGTGGTTTTGCCAACCTGGCGAGGCCCTGCCAAAAACACCATCTTGTCTGCCAAGTCGGATGCTATATTTTGGTGTAAATACCTGTCTTTTATCATACAAACTTATTCTACCACACTCCAAACTTTACACAAACTTTTTCGACTGGGGTGTAAAATTCGGGAGGGCTGAAAAGACAAAAAAAGCGGCCGATCGGGCTTTTTATAACCCAACCGGCCAGTTTACCTTGCCTACCCAACAGTCACAGTTACTTCCCTGTAACCGCGAGTAATGAAAGCAATCACCAACCCCGAAACAACACTGCCGGAGATCCCTCCCACAGTCACCTCTCCCGAGGTAAGAAACGCCACTGTTGTGACTGCCATAAGAAGGGTGAACGTCAGCCAGGTGAGCAAAAGACGCCCCACATCAAGCTTTTGAAGCATAAAAGTTCCGCGCCCCGGGTCCCTGCACATGCTCATAAAAGCCTCTTGGTGCAACTGCTCAAACTCAGCAATTTCCTCATCCGGCAAGACAGTACCACAAGTGGGGCACTTGTATCCAAAACGAAGGTACCAAGTATCCCATTCTGTCTTGCACTTTGCACATACAGCTAGTGGAACTGCGCTTTCCGTCATCTCAAATCCTCCTTTTTACCCGTTTCTCCTCAAATCGCTCACACTAAAAGCCAGCAAAATCTCATTTCTTGCTTCCTCGTAGTTTGCACCTGTACGATCCATATACAACACAATGGCATGTTGCAGCTTTCTTGCACCAGATTTGGAAACAGTGATTGCCTCTTCGGCCTCCACTACACATTGAAGAGCAATTTCTGTGTTATGGTGCAAACGCTTTTCACGTTTACCCCTTGTCAGCCAGTGGTAGAGATTACTGCCAAGCCAACCCAACAAGAAGATAACTGGCCAGGCAAGAATCTCTGCCGAAACATTTGACAATATGTCACTCATATTCCTCACCCCTTTGCAGTATTTGGGTACAATTATACGCTACAGCACAACTTTTTCAAGACAAGTTGAACAATAATAACTTTATGGTTACAATAGGTAACATAACGAGCGGACGTGGTGGAACTGGTATACCTGCCTGCCGGCAGGCAGGCACGCAGTCTATAGTTGTGGAGTATACTGTATACGCAATTAAAAGTAAGGACGGTAATTATACTTACAAGGGAATGACTAGTAATCTTGATCGTAGGCTTTTGCAACATAATAAAGGAAGATGTAAGACAACAAGGGCTTACGCTCCTTTCAACTTAATCTATACAGAGAAAGCCCACAATCGAGAACTAGCCAGAAAACGCGAAAGGTGGTTAAAAAGCGGTGAGGGTAGGGAGTTTATCCGAGAACGAGCGGACGTGGTGGAATTGGTAGACACGCAGCCTTGAGGTGGCTGTGAGGTAAAACTCGTGGAGGTTCAAGTCCTCTCGTCCGCACCATGCTTTGACAAGCTCAGTATATATTTAGCCGAGGTAGCCAAGTTGGTCACGGCGCATGTCTGAAAAACATGAGATACAGGTTCGATCCCTGTCCTCGGCACCACCTCGCCCTTCGGGCTCGGTGTAAACTACACAACACCCTGCGTACCTAGGGGCTCGGTGTAAACTTTAATCTTGCACTGAGAAACGAAACAACGAAACGAATACTGTAGTTTACACTGAGGAACGCCGAGCAGGTACGAGGCACGACGAAGTGCGGGAGTAGCTCAGCTGGTAGAGCGCCTCGTTGCCAACGAGGAGATCGCGGGTTCAAATCCCGTCTCCCGCTCCATCACATCTCCAATTTAATCTTGAAAAAAAGAGCCACTCGCTAAAGCGGGTGGCTTTTGTTTCAAACCAAATTCCAAAACGAAATGCACCACCCCCTAGTTTGCAAATTGGTGGGGTTTGGTATAGATTGACTGTAATAAAGTGAGTTCGGGCGATTTCATATAGTCGCGCCAAACCAAAATTCAGCTTCTCATGGCGCTAATCAGCTTTTTGTCAAATGTTTCAAACTCCAAAGCCGAGGCACTTTTTGCATAAGCCAAATGA